>NZ_LBMJ01000001.1:2246599-2574898 GCF_001413925.1 Nonlabens sp. YIK11 | reverse complement strand
TTCAGTAAGTTCTGCTTTCGTTTTACCAGAGTTGGCATCAGATCCTGCGCCTGGCTCGGTCAAACAGTAAGCTCCAAACCACTCACCAGTTGCGAGTTTAGGAACATACTTTTTCTTTTGCTCTTCGGTTCCGTACAAAGTAATTGGCATCGTACCAATTCCTGTATGTGCACCAAAAGCGGTAGCGATAGAACCAGTGGCCCCAGAGATGTAGTCACAGACCAACATCGTAGAGACAAATCCCATTCCTAGACCGTCGTATTCTTCTGGTACCGCGATACCTAAAAAGCCCATTTCTCCAGCTTTGCGCATGACTTCTTCAGTCAGTGCATAGTCTTTCTTTTCAAAACGTTCTTTATGAGGCACTATTTCCTTGTCCACAAACTCGCGGACAGATTCCTTCATCATCTGTTGTTCTTCCGTGAAATCTTCAGGAGTGAACACATCTTCTGCGGCTGTTTCTGTTACTATAAACTGACCACCGCGGATCATTTTCTTTTCTGCTGTTTCTGTACTCATAATAGTATTTAGTATTTAGTATGCAAGCCTAGCTTGCTTTTAGTAATTAGACTTTTTTACTTAGTGATTTTTGTAGTGCTATATTCATTTTACTAATCTCAACGCATTGATCAACGATATTTCCTGCGGTTTCTTCATTGATTAGTTTTTCGGACAGAAACGTTTGAGTGATTAATTCTGACGTACTGCCTGACGCGATAGCTAGGAAATAATTAAACTGTTGGTTACTGTTCCGTCCAGAACCTTCAGCAATATTTGACGGAATTGAAACGGCACTTCTTTGCATTTGTGAGATCAAACCATATTTTTCTTCTTTAGGAAATTGCTCTGTAGCTTTATACACATCAAGAACAAGATCCATCGCTTTCTGCCAAATCTTAAGTTTCTCAAATTGATGCATGATGTTTCAATTATCATTAGCACGCTTTCGCGAAAGCGAAACACACAAAAAACTTTTATTTGAAACCAATCTCTTCTTTCATTAAAAAAGCTGTCAATCTAAGTACTGAAAGCAAAGCGGTCTAACTACTAATTTCTTTAATTCAAAAATTCAAATATTCCAGCCGCTCCTTGTCCGGTACCCACGCACATAGTCACCATACAGTGCTTGCCTTGATGGCCACGCTTGCGCATTTCATCAAAAATCTGCACCGATAGCTTTGCCCCCGTACATCCTAGTGGGTGACCCAATGCGATCGCGCCGCCATTGACGTTGACGATGTCTTTATTAAGATCCAACTCACGCACGACAGCTACGGACTGACTCGCAAAAGCCTCGTTCAACTCGATCAATGCCATGTCTTCTTTTTTAAGACCGGCTTGCTTTAAAGCCTTGGGAATTGCAACGATGGGAGCAATTCCCATCACGCGTGGTTCAACGGCTGCAACGGCAAAACTTACCATTTTTGCAATAGGTTTTATACCTAGTTCGTTCACCATTTCTTCACTCATCACCAGCGTGAAAGCTGCACCATCACTGGTTTGTGAAGAGTTACCAGCAGTAACACTACCGCCAGCGGCAAATACAGGTCTTAATTTTGATAGGGCTTCTACGTTTGTTCCCTTACGCGGACCTTCATCCTTAGTTACAGTGTAGGTTCTTGTTTGTTTTTTGCCGTTCTCATCTAGATAGACTTCTTCAACCTCGATAGGCACAATCTGATCTTGGAAACGATTCTCTTCTTGAGCTTTTAGGGCTTTCATTTGAGACTCGTATGCAAATTGATCTTGCTCTTCACGAGAAACGTTGTATTCGTTTGCGACTTCCTCGGCAGTAAGGCCCATTCCCCAATAGTAATCTTCGTGACCTTGTTTGGCCAGTTTGTAATCTGGAGTTGGTTTGTAACCACCCATGGGAACGTAACTCATACTTTCTACACCACCAGCAACAATACATTCTGCCATTCCTGACTGTATTCTTGCTACGGCTGCACCTATCGCGTCCAGACCTGAGGCACACCATCTATTTATAGTGGTTCCAGGAACGTCAACTCGATCCAATGCCAAAAGTGAGATTTGGCGCGCCATGTTCAAACCTTGTTCGGCTTCGGGCATTGCATTACCAATGATCATATCATCAATACGGCCTTTATCAAAATCAGGAAGATCTTTCAACATTCCTTGAATGGTTTCTGCAGCGAGTTCATCAGGTCTTTTGAACCGAAAGACGCCTCTACCAGATTTTCCTACCGCAGTTCTTTTTGCGGCTACTATATATGCTGTTTTACTCATTGTCTTAGTTTCTAAGTGGTTTACCGTTTTGCAACATGTGCTGCAAACGTTCCAATGTTTTGCGTTCTCCTGTCAAACTCAAGAAGGCTTCTCTTTCAAGATCTAGAAGATATTGTTCTGAGACTTCTTGGGCCTGGCTTAAATTACCACCTGCCATTACGTAGGCGAGTTTATTGGCAATTTTCTTGTCATGTTCACTGATGTATTTACCAGCTTCCATAGCATCTGTTCCTACTAGAAACATACCCAAAGCTTGCTGTCCAAGAACTTTGATGTTTTTGTTAGGTGGTGGTTGGGTATAGCCCATATCCGCTAACATTCTGGCTTCGGCTTTAGCAGCGGCTATCTGGTGTGATGCATTTACAACCACTTTATCCTTTCCATGCTCTAAGATTCCTAAATCAAAAGCCTCATAGGCACTGGTTGCCACTTTAGCCTGTCCAATAGTCAAGAAGTATTCTCTCAAGCGGTTGAGCTCTACATCACCTTTACCAAATCCTTTGGCAGCTCTCAAGGTCATTTCCTTTGATCCACCACCACCAGGAATAACTCCAACTCCAAATTCTACTAATCCAATATAGGTTTCCGCGTGAGCTACCACTGCATCTGCATGCATGGATAATTCACAACCACCACCTAAAGTCATTTGCTGTGGAGCGGCCACCGTTGGTATACTACTGTAGCGCATGCGCATCATCGTATCCTGGAATTGTTTGATAGCCATATTGAGCTCATCATATTCCTGCTCTACGGCCATCATAAAGATCATTCCAATGTTGGCACCTACAGAGAAATTGGTTCCCTGATTAGCCACTACCAATCCATCGTAGTCTTTCTCCGCAAGATCAATGGCTTTATTGATTCCAGCAAGTACATCACCGCCAATAGAATTCATCTTTGAACGGAACTCACAATTAATGATACCATCACCTAAATCCTGAATGGAAACACCAGAATTGCTCCAGATTTCTTTGGAAGGTCTAATGTTATCCAGAATGATGATGCTGTCCTGACCTGGCTTCTTTACATAATCCTTATCTGGAATAGAGTAGTAGTAGGTAGCGCCATCTTTAACTTTATAAAATGAATCAAAACCTTTGTCTAACATTTCAGTTACCCAGGCAGCTGGCTCTTTTCCTAGATCTTTCATGAGATCTATTCCTTTTTGAACTCCTATGGCATCCCAAATTTCGAACGGACCATTTTCCCAACCAAATCCTGCGCTCATGGCATCATCAATGCGATACAATTCGTCAGAGATTCCTGGTATTCTATGTTGTACGTAGGCAAACAGGGCTGCAAATGACTTGCGATAAAATTCACCTGCTTTATCTTTTCCTTTAATTAAAACTGGGAAGCGATCTGGTACATTATCAATGGTTTTTGTCTGCTCCAACGTGGCAAACTTCGCACGTGGTTCCAGTTCATATTCCATTGTCTCGAGATTCAATCCATGAATCTCGCTGTTCCCATCTTTATCTTTTACTTTCTTGTAAAAACCTTGTCCAGATTTACTACCCAACCATTTGTTTTGCATCATCGTGTCGATGAAGGTTGGTAGTTTGAACATATCTCTATGCTCATCTTCTGGAGCGTTTTCATAAACTCCATTGGCTACGTGAACTAATGTGTCTAATCCCACCACGTCGACAGTTCTAAATGTTGCAGATTTGGGTCTACCAATTACAGGACCGGTCAATTTATCAACTTCAGAAACGGTCAATCCCATCGCCTTAACCGTGTGGAACAAGCTCTGTATAGAGAAAATCCCGACACGGTTTCCTATAAACGCTGGTGTATCCTTAGCAAGGACAGATGTCTTCCCTAAGAATTTCTCACCATAGTGCATCAAGAAATCAGTTACCTCTGGATCACAGTCTGGTCCTGGAACCACCTCAAATAACTTTAAATAACGTGGCGGATTAAAAAAGTGAGTCACCGCAAAATGCTTACGGAAATCTTCGCTGCGCCCTTCGTTCATAAATTTGATAGGAATACCAGAAGTATTTGAAGTAATCAAAGTTCCCTTAGCACGGTACTGTTCAATTTTTTCAAAAACCGACTTTTTGATATCCAGTCGTTCTACAACAACTTCAATAATCCAGTCTGTATTCTTGATCTTAGAAAGATCATCATCTAGATTACCTGTAGAAATGCGGTTTGCAAACTCTGGAGAATAGAGTGGTGCAGGTTTACTTTTTATAGCGCTGGCAAGGTTGTCGTTCACCATGCGGTTGCGCACTTGTTTATCTTCAAGGGTTAGACCTTGAGCTTTTTCTTTATCTGTCAGTTCTCTAGGAACAATATCCAGTAATAATACCTCGCAACCTATGTTAGCAAAATGGCAAGCGATACCGCTTCCCATAATTCCTGAACCTATTACGGTTACATGTTTAATTCTGCGTTTTCCCATTTTTATTTTTTAACTAATGCTTGTTCTTGATTGTAGACCTTTTTATTGTTGACCAGCTCGTTAATCTGCTGGGCAACCTCTAGAAAGGTACTTAATTTTTCCTCTGGAATTTCTGCCTTGACCACGTTGTCAAAGGTTTTAACGACATTTTTAGAAAAGTCACGCATCTCTTTCCCAAAATCGGTTAGGTGGATCAAAACACTGCGTCCATCTTCTGGATTGCGACTTCTTTTGATCAATCCTTTTTCTTCCATAGACTTGAGCGTCCTGGATAGAGAAGTAGCTTCCATACCCATTTTGGGCCCTAAAGCAGTGCTAGGTGTTCCCGTATCTGGATCAATACTAATGAGCGCAAACCCAGTAGCCATCGTGCTGTTCTTCACGCTTGCTTGCTCGTTATACATTTTGGCCACAGCCATCCATGTAGAACGCAGCACATAATCTATCGTTTTGTTTTTCATATTCCTGCTACCAAAAATAACATAAAATACTATGCATGCATAGTAAATATGTTAAAATTTGCACTCCAGTATTGAAAGATTTACAAATGATGGTGTCTTGAAATGTGAATGTGGAGTTTTCGCTTTCGCGAAAGCGAAAAAACTACAGCCTTTTCAGTATGTAAGATAGATGTATCCAGCTGGATCATTCACCTCTGGATCATTGAGTTGGATGACATAATAATAGGTACCCGCAGGTAAAAGATCGCCATTAGTTCCTGCAACATTGGAAGTGCCATCCCAATTAGCCGTGGTCGTATCACCGTTCCAGACCAATCTACCATAACGGTTAAAAATGGAAATTCTAAAATCATCGTAGATGTCTCGCAAACCATTTATTTGAAGGCTATCATTTGCACCATCGTTGTTAGGAGTTAACGTGTTGAATACCTGAACGGGACATTTCACAACCGTCAATAGTAATTCTACAATCTCAAAGCAGTTTTCATTTGCCACTCTAACGTAAAGGGTTTGCTCAGAACTATCAATCAGAAATGGAAGCGTCGCATTGATTGCGTTTGTATTATCGATCGCAGCATCTCGAGTCTCGTGAATGGAAACATTTTGATCTTGAATAGGGTTGATGCTAGCTGCGATCCCGCTAAGATCAAAAAATGTAGCGTTGGGTCCTAAATCGCATTCGGTTAGGTTCAAGTCCAGATCATTAATCTGTACTTGAGGATAGATGGTAATTGTATTGGTCAAGGTAATGGTCTGGAACAAGGTGGACACGACTGCGGTGACTTCATAATTTCCAGCAGATGAAAACTCAATGGTTCCTTCACGGTCGCTACTTGAATTAGCCGATCCCAATGCAGGATCTCCAAAATCCCAAGCCACATCATAATCCTGAGTATTAGTTTCAAGGCTATAACTAATGGCGTCGCCGTCGCAACCATTTTCAAGCTTGATTTCAAATTCTTGAAAAAAACTTTGAACAAAAATAGGCAACCCGTAAACGCTTAAAGTGCCTGGCTGCAAGGGTTGCTCGTTAAAACCATAATTAACAGGAATGTTATTATCGTTGGGGTTTGATATAACGCTTAATGCATTTTGATTGATTCTGGAATGATAGATTTTACCATCGATACCCAATTGCAGCGCACCTCTAAACAGCTGATTTTGATCTTGGTAAATTGTTCGTTTTGATGCGGCAATATCTGTAGCGTTTAAATCAAACTGAGCAATCTCACCACCTACAAATTCAAAAATGCTTCTGGTTGAGGGTCGCAGGTAATCCACTTCGGCATAGAGGTAATTTCCATCTGGTGAGAACTCAATACCATAATAGGAACCTTCATCTTCTCTGGTCAATAAAGGAACTGGATTGCTTACTACACCGGTATTGTTATCAAAATCGTAGATATAAAGCTCACCACCTTGTGCATAAGCCAGGCTGCGAGCCTCGAGAATACTGGTGATTCCGTCAAAGTCTGCCAGTGTATTATTGGAAAAATGCGCAGCAGCCAGTTTAGTTCCAGAGCTATTGACCTTTATGTAGCCACGCATCGCAGCCACATCTACATTGGTAATAAAGAAATCCAAAAGCTCAATAAATGGATCAACTTGGGAAACTACTGGGCTCATGGACAATCCTGATGCAGTCAGTTCATAGCTATAAAACTTGTCCTCAAATTGGGTGATGATCCAGTAACCGGTATTGGTTCCATTCTCTATAGCTGTCAATTTTTCTGAGGTTCGTTCTAGGACTTGAGTGTTTTTAGAATCTTGAAGAATGGCGCCATTGCCGTTATCAAGTGTCATGTCCACGATGGAGTAGTGCATACCTTCGGCCAGGCGATAGACCAGGTCGTCTGTATCCACGGTAAAGATGTAAAACAGGTTAGAAGACTCGGGAAAAGGTACCGCAACCGCGCTGCTGGTGCTGGATGAATTGCCTTTCAAACCAGTTCCATTCACCATGATCTCATGGTTTCTATTGTAAACGGTAGAGCCGTCGGTATAAAATAGCAGGTTGCCGTCTTCATCTGATAAAGTGGCACAGCCTTCACCGGTTTGCATCTGGCTTATCGTGGTGGGCGTGATGGTTCCAGACCTAAAATCTATTCCTGCATTCTCTCCAAAAAACCATTGCGATGATTCTAATTGCGCTTTCGCGAAAGCGAAACACAGCAACATCACATAAGGAAGTATCTTTTTTTTCATGAAAAGAAGTGGCCTGCAAGGGCGATATTATCTCTTAAGAGAGAAATTTGCCGAAAACTCTGTACCATCTGTAAGTGTCGCCTTGAACCAATAATCAGTCGATGGTAGCGGCTCTCCATTAAAAGTTCCGTCCCAACCTGGACTACTAGGCGATAACTGTTTCAATAGCTTTCCAAAGCGGTCAAATATATAGATCGTTGCATCTGCTTCAAAGTTGCCATTGACACCATCCAGTTGCCAGAAATCATTGAATCCATCACCATTAGGCGTGAAGAATCTGGGATATCCCACTATACTAAATGTTGCTGTGGTCTCACCGCAACCTTTCCTATCATTCACATACAAGGTGTAAAAACCTGGCTCCAGATTCTCAAAAATAGGACTGTCTTGATATCCAGCATTAGGGTCGATTCTAAACTCATAATCGCCCAAACCGCTCACGACCGCCGTCGCCGACCCGAATGTTCCACCGTTTGCATTGATCACATCAATGTTGTCGATTGCTGCAGGTTCACTTATGACCACTGTCACAATACGTTCACTGGTACAATTGCTTGCATTAGATATAATCACCGTGTAATCACCGCCATTTCTAACATCGATGGAATACGTCGTCTCGCCATTGCTCCATTCATAGGTGTAGTCTGTAGTTGCGCCAGGCAAAGGTCCAGCATCAATGGTCAAAGGTTGTGGATTGTTACCGCAGTACTCTTGGAAATCAGTAGGTACGACTTGTGGTAAATCGTTAACTCTTAATTCTACCTCGCTTATCCCAAAACAGTTTCCATCTGACGATTCTGCTCTGGCGTAGATTATCTGACTATTAGGAACCACATTGGTGTATTGGCTAGGTAGAGCATTACGCTCTGCCAGTGCATCGCTGGCACTTAAATAATAATTGACGGTAACATCGCTGGGCGCATTAGTCAAAACAGCGCCGCTGGCGTTAGTCAGGTCAAATAGGCGCAATCCATCCTGCGTGCCATCATCATCGCACTGTTCTAATAGTGCGTCTTGAGCATCGCTAGCACTTACTCTCAAAGTGACATTTGCCGTGTTGAAACAACCTGTGTTGATATTCGTGACACGAGCCACTATAGTTTGTACCGGTGTTAGATTGCGATAGTCATTGCTGTCCAGGCGATTATTGTCATTATTGGCATCTGTGGCGTTTAAATAATATGTCACCTCTAAGTTGCTTGCATTGTTTGAAATGCTCGCATCAAAACTGGATAGGTTGAAATTGGTTCGTTGATCTGGTAAGCCATCTTCATCACATTGAAATCCAGTAAAATCTATTGCCTCAGGACGCTCTTCAACGATTAGTTCAAAGTTGGTTGTGGCTGCGCAGGAAGCTTCACTAATATTCTCAATCCTTGCGAAAACAGTCTGTCTAAAAGGAGTAGTATTGCGGTACGACAGTGGCAACGGATTTTGATTTAAGTCAGCATCGTTAGCATTCAAATGATAGGAAACAGTAAAATCTGTAGCAGACTGTGATCCTAAAATTCCTGCATTCTGAGCGGCAAGATTAAAAGTCTCGATACCGTCAAAATTGTCATCACATTCTTCTAGATCTGAGACAGGATTTGCTACAGGCTGATCGTAAATATTGATAAGAAACGATGTGGTATCGTAGCACTCAGAATTAAATGTATTATCGACTCTAATAAAAATTTCTTGTTGAGAAAGATCACTAGTAAATGGAACATTAATAGGGTTTGTTTTTTGGTCAGCATCGGTCTGATTCAGATAATAAGTAACCTCAAACATTTGCGGATCCTGACCATTCAGTACCTGATCAGATGCATCGATAAAATCAAAAGTCTCGCTGCCGTCCAAATTGTCATCGCAAGCAAACATATCATCAACAGGATTAGCCACTGGCGATTCAAAAATCTCAATCTGCTTAAAAAACTTTCTCACCGCTCCTGAAAAATCTAATGTTAAGGTAACTTGATAAATGCCTGCGGCGCTGTATTGATTGCTTGATGTTTCCAAGGTGGATGAATTACCATCACCGAATTCCCAAAGAACAGAGGTAGGTGTCACATCTGATTCAAAAGAAAACATGGTGTCATCGCCTAGACATACATTTTCAACATCGATGGTCGCAAAAAAACTTTGAATAAAAGGTGGTAGTCCTTGACGTGATCTTCTTCCGTTTAGAGGTATGGCGTCATGTCGGTAATCAGCGCCAGCACCTCTAATATCAGGATTGTTGATGACTCCTAAAAACGGTACTCCATCATTATAGGTGGCAGACAACGCTCTATAGATCTTACCATTAATCCCTAATTGTAAAGCGCCTCTATAACCTAGTCCAGAGTATAGAGAGAATCTACTGTTGTTGATTTCGGCAATATTGGGTCTAGTCAAATCAAATTGATAGACACTAGAAGTATGGTTAAAGGGATCCTCTGAACCTTGACCATTAAAGTCATTGGAAGCAGAAACATATAGAAGATCATTATTGGGAGAGAACTCAACACCGTAGCCAGCATAATTAGGAAAAGGTAATGTAAGCACTCGTTCATTGGAAACGACACCAGTAATATTATCAAAATCGTAAAGGTTGGTTCCGTCTTGCATATTAGCGCAAACTAATTTTGAACCATCTGAGGAAAACTTCAAATTTCCTCTTCTGCCGCTTATTTTCTGAGGAAAAGTACTTTTTATAGGTGTAAGATCCAGTCCTGTTGAGCTAACGGTATACACATAAAATGTGTCAAAATTTGTTGGTAGAGCGGGAATAGCATTAGCATAGGCAACCACAAAAATATCCTCACCATTATCTGCGCCTATCGCAGCAATTTTTTCTGAACAATCTCGTAGTAGATTAGGTGGGTTTGATACATCTGTGGTAACAGCGCCCAAACCACCGTCAAGGGTCAAATCGACCTCGTAATAATGCATTCCTGTAGGTGTGGAGTTTTGAAGTCTGGTGTCTACAGTAAATATGTAATAAATGTTAGGATCTCCAGGTTTGGGTATGATTATACCGCTTTGAGCGCTAGATGGGTTTCCCCTCAAACCAGTACCATTTTGCATGATGTTGTGGTTACGGTTGTAAACTAAAATCCCATCTGTATAAAATAAAAGGTTACCATCCGTATCTGATATTGTAGAACAGCCTTCATCTGTTTGCAGCCGACCATCTGAAACAGCTGACACTTCTCCTGTTTCAGGATCAAAGCGAATTCCAGCTCTATCACCAAAATACCAGTTCGCAGCCTCTAACTGCGCAAAGCCAACTTGTGAAGCAAAAAGAAGCAACACAAATAAAACAAAACGTGTTTTTATCATGTTGCTAAATTAAGGGATAAGCATCATAAATCCCTACGCTTGATCAACCAGTATGACCAATAAATGAACAAGGTGCTCCAGACAATCACTGAAGCCACATCAATCCATTCCACCGCATACTCAAAAGTGACTTCACCTTGACCCAATTGGTTCAAACCAGAATCGATCAGGCTAATGCGTGTAAATGGTTGTTTGATCAAATTTGACATCGCATTGAGCGGTAAGATGTGCTGCAGCCATTCCAAGGAATTTAATTGGAAATAGTAGTCCAATCCACGAGCGCCCAGATTCAGTAGCGCTTCAAAGATGTACCAAACAAATACAAATCCTAGCGCAAAAGCACTACGCTTCAGTAATATACCGGCAAAAAGACAGAAACAGAAGAAGATCAAATGGCTTAAAAAGAAAGCACCTAGAAATTGCATGTCAGAGAATATGATGCCTATCTCATTATAATCTGAATATATCAGGCCTAGAATAAGAGAAGCCACAAAAACAATGATTGTTGTCAATACAGCCAAGACTAGAACAAAATAGAACTTGGAAAGCACCAGCTCTTTTTTGCTCAATCCATCAATCAAGTTTTGTTTAATGGTTCTATTGCTGTATTCACTGGCAGTGAGGGAAACGATCACTATCGCAATAAAAATCTTTAAAAAACTGGTAAAGTAGGTGCTTATGTGCCATACAATCGGGAAGTTGAAAATGCCCAAATCAGATAGGCTACCAGAAAATCCATTGAACTCAAGGCGTATCATGCCACCGAACATGAGTAACACCACTATAGTCAGGTATATTGTGGTCAATACCTTACTGCTGCGACTATATCTAAATTTATGGAATTCTATATCGAGTAAACGCTTCATTCTGGGCTGGTTTAGTTGTTGGTTAATTCAATGAATTGATCTTCAAGACTTTGTTTTTTGAACATGAGTCGGCTTAGGACAATGCCAGCATTAAAGGCATCTTGATTGATTTTTGTAGTGTCCACGTCACTTAGCAATTTTACCTCAAACCCATCCATGGTATCTTCTGTAGAACCGGCATAGGTTTGCGTTTTGAGAAATTCAGCTAGCGCGGTACGATCCTTTGCATCAATTAATATGGAGCCGAAGTTTTTGTTCATCTCCTCTACAGGGCCACAGTACAACATAATGCCCTTGCGCAGTACAATTACATGAGTGCAAACTTTTTCAACTTCGTCCAGAAGGTGAGAAGCCAGCAAAATTGTCGTTCCTTGGGCTGCAATGTGTTGGATGATGTCCCGTATTTTTCGAATTCCTTGCGGGTCCAGCCCATTGGTAGGCTCATCAAGAATCAATATTTCAGGATCATTGAGCAATGCACTCGCGATGGCAAGACGCTGCTTCATACCTAACGAATATGTTTTAAAGGGACTATGCTTTCGCGAAAGCAAATCTACCAGCTCCAGTTTCTCCTCAATTTTATCTGTAGAGATGTTCTTGATCTTGCAAACAAGCTTGAGATTTTGCACCGCATCCATACTGGGATAAAAATTAGGCCGCTCGATGATCGCGCCTATCTTTTTCAATGCGTCATGGTTACTGGTCGATCCCTCAAACCATGAATAGCTTCCAGATGTTGGGTTGACCACGTTGAGCACCATTCCTAGAGTTGTAGATTTACCACTACCATTAGGACCCAAAATGCCATACACATGACCTTTTTCTATTTTGAAACTTACATTGTCGACCGCCTTAAGAGGTCCATAATGTTTTGAAAGTTGGTTAATGTCAAGGATTTTTTCCACAGTTGGTGTTTTTGTTGTAATATGAGACTAAAATAATCGCAAAACGTTACGACACGAATGAATGAAGTTCACGATGATAAGCTCTTATCAAGAAAAAAGCCCACATTTCCAGTACATCAAAAGCTTAAGGATTATTTGAAAAAATACAATAGAGAATCGAGAATCACGGTTTCCTATGATGACCTTTTACGCTTTCAAGGTGCGGTGACCGTGTACGATAACAATGACGATGATACCTTATGGGTACGTTGCTATTATTCTGATCATGAGCGCGAACACATCGATCGTGATCTCAAACATATATACGATGTATTGCACAGTGATGGTCGCGATCAGTCACAGGATTTCCTTACGGTCGATGCGGTGGACTACTGCACCTTTGGCAATACCAAACCATTTAGGATTAAGATCAGGAACATTTTGAATGACGGTCATACCTATTTCTACGTGAAAAAGGCAGATGCCTCTAGGATCTACGGTCTTGAGTTGGAACACTTGCTCTCACCACACCGTATCAATTTTTTGGTGAATAGGGATACATTGATAGAAGAACATATTGCAGGTATTCCTGGCGATGAATTCATCGAGGATTATCTAGAAGCCTGTAGCCATCAAGAACGCACGCAAATAGCCAAGGAATTTGTGAAATTCAACGAGCGCTGTCTCATACGTTTGTTGGGTGATATGCGCGCCTATAATTATGTCATTATTCCAACACACGACTTTGACCGAGTTAGTTATGCGATACGAGCTATTGATTTTGACCAGCAGAGTTATGAAGGCAGGCTTAAAGTGTACCGGCCACAGTTTTTTAAAGAAAACGTGCCTATGGTCATGAACGTAGCAGAATGCCTCAAAAACGAAAGCATTGAACAGTATAAAAAGGAAGAAAGAGCCCTTATTGCAAAGCGATTGATCAACACACAATCTCGTTACAAGGCGCTGCTTAAATGTATGCGAGCAGACCACTTGAGCTCTAACGATAAGCTCAAAGAACTCAAAAGAGAGCTGCTAGATTTTACCGGTGATGTCAAGTTCAAAAACTGTCGCAACATGGGATCAGTTCTTAATACCGCGTTGGAATTTGTGAGACGTAACTATGCTAACGAGCTGTAGTTACTTCTTCTCTTCACGGTTAAAATAGACGAGGTAGTAGTACATCTGTCGTTCTTCATCCCATCCTTTTTCCACAAATTTCTCGGCACTGTCGCTATTGGTAAAGTCCATTTTGATTTGCACGTGTGTGTCTAGGTTGATAACACTCTTAATGCCTTTGCGGGCAGCACTTACCGCTGTATTTGAAATAGGGAAGTTGGAAACGTCCTCAATACTATACTTAGGACCTTTCTCGACTTTATAGTGTTTAAATTCCGGGATGAGATCTGGATTTTCAAAAGTGTCGTTCAAAAAGGCAGACTCTTCAAAGGTGTCGTTTTTTGCAAAGTGATTGACTGCACGATTCATGAACATCACTTCTTCCTTTTTATCCTCGGCAGGAAGGACGACGTCTTTTGCAAAATCCTGGCAAAATTTCAAATACTTTTTTGTGAAGAAGTTCTCATCCTCAAATACGTCCACGCCCAAAAAGTCATCCAGCCAGTATTTTGCATCATAACGATTGGAATCCACGCTTAGAATCTTGAATCCGTTTTCTTGCTCCACATTAAAAATGATGGCGCCTTTATCCAGTTTGTTCAGGTTAACGCCTTGTTTGAGGATCATTTTAAGATCGGTTTCGGTTTCCTCAAATTGCAGAAAATCCTGCTTGATCTCGCTCTTGAAAATACCTATGGCATCAACCTTATTGTTGTCTAGCATCACGTTAGTTAAGTGACAAACGTAGACCTCACCGCTTCTTATGTGTGGATGTACAGACTGCTGGTACAAGTGTTTCGCAATCTTTTTTGAGTTGTCCAATAAGGTTGCTGGTGTGGAGAATATCGCTTTCGCGAAAGCGAACATCTCATGAAACTCTAGGTCTTCTTCATGATGAAAACTATAGTAAGCCTCTTCTTTAGAACGAAAGGGTTTCAAGAAATACTCCTTGAGCAGCGAGTGCATCTCGTCATCGAGCGGTGTACTGTTGCTGGAAGTGAGCAACATCTCACCTTTATTCTTGTTTCCCACGCGATGGATCGCAAGGTCTTCGATTCTAGTATTATATAGGTTGATCATGTGTTTTTAATAAAACTCGTTATCGTCATAGTCCTCATAGAACTCTTCATCGTCACCGTATTCATCGTCATCGTCGTCCTCTGCAAATCGTGGATCTGCCTCAAACTCTGGATCTGGCGGTGAGTCTGGTAAGGTTCCCATTTCAAAAATGACCTGAGGATAAGCTGTTCCATCTACAGGACCAGCGATATCTGCTAGTTCCAGCATAAATGTCCACATGTTCAAAAAGTCATAGATGTAGATCAACCGGGTGTTGTTCTTGTCCATCACCTCGCTCATCGCGGTATCCTGCATTTTTTTTAAAGGTGCGGCGCCTTCACTCATATCAAATAGGCAATATTCCTCACCTTGGTTCCAGTCTTCATCACTGGTATAAAAGCTCGCCATCTCGTCACCTTGCAGCTGAAATGACTGCGTGATCACGTTGTGCAAATCCTCTAGAGTAGAGTTGTCTTCAATTTCTATGTCTCTAAAAACATCTTCTGTAGCATTCAGAATTGCTCTTAATCTATAAATCATAAACCTAGATTTTAAGGGAGCGCAAAGATAGGATTTTAAAGATTTCTGGAAGCCCTGGAACTACCGCTTATTGAGAAAATCAGGCTTTAATTCTTGCAGACCTCAATCGCATCCAGATGTAGAATTGCAATCCCAAAATCAAGGATGCTACCACAAGGTGGATAGGCTGCGAGGCCAGAGCGAAATCAAAATAATTCATGATCACACCGCTACTTATAGTAATCAATAACAAAGCTGCCAAAATAGAATAGGAGCGTCCAGGATGATTCCATGTTTTAACGGCAACAAAAATGAACCAAGCATGCAGCAATAACAAAACGATGGAAAAACTGCGGTGGATAAAGAAGATTATTGGTCCATTTTCCAACCATTCTGAGCTCAATGGATAGCCAAAAAGGTCTACCTGATGATCTATAAATTGTCGCACCTGTGTACCCATGGCAACCTGAACCAATGTGAGAATGATGATGCCTAAAGCTACTTTACTAAGTTTACCGTCATTTCTATATTTTGTATTTGCCGGCAGCACTTCATAAAGAAGGTAGATCAACAAACCAACGATGAGTAACGCCACGATCATGTGTATGGTGATCAATACTGGTGACAATAAAGTGTCGACAACTATTTTTCCGATTACTGCCTGGATGAGCATGGCAAGCAATGCGACCACGGTCAATACTGTAAGCTTAGGTCTGGTTCTTATGAATTGAAGCGATAATATTGCAGCAAACAAAACAACAAAACCACCTAAGGCACCGATCAACCTATTTATATATTCTGTCCAAGTATGGAATTTGTTGAAGATGGCATAATCGTGTTTGGCATATGGTTGCCAGTTGGATTCTGAGTAAGAATCTGTGGTAAAAAAGTCTTGCCGGGCTACACGCAACTCTTCATCCACAATGATGACCATGCCTTTTTTATAAGATGTGTTGGGAGAGAATTCTAGTTCGGCTTCCTCAGTTGGTGGGATCCAATATCCAAAACATTTAGGCCAATCGGGACAGCCCATACCGCTTCCAGTCATTCGTACCACTGCACCAGCGATAATGATGAGGTAGATGACTAGGATACTAAGCCTGAGCCAGCGACGGTAGTTTTGTACGGTAAATATCACTCTATGATGTTATTTTAAATGTTATTCCGCCATAGGTTGGAATAGGTTTTATGCTAATTGAATGACGGTGCATCATCTTAAATCTTTTGAACAAAAAACCTTTTCCCGACTGTCGCTCGAAATAGGTTTAGAAAGATTTTTCTTGACTCAATCAATGCATTCGATCTCCACGCACTTCTCGGTCTTTCATCATCGCAGCCTCATACTCCAGCCAGTATTGCCATCTGTCCATCACGCGTTCTTCAGGGAAATAAGTCTTACCTAGATCCAAGAACATTCTATAATGAGCAGCCTCGGCAACCATAAATTGATGATAGAATTTTTTCAAACCTTCATCTTCCAATTTTTCTGACAGCATCTTGAAACGCTCGCAACTTCTAGCTTCAATCAAGGCACAAATCAACAGCTGATCCAAGAAAAGGAAATCGCGACTTTGACCTTTGGGCTTTCCTTTCATCAATGTTTTGATGTAGTCGTCTGGTCGTTGCAATCCCAACGAGAGACCGCGTTTTTTTAACTCGGCCAGTACCATTCTAAAATGTCCCCATTCTTCGGTTACAACAGGAGCGAGCGCATCGACTAGTTCTGGTTTGTCAGAATGCATCTGTACCATGGTAATCATGGTGCTGGCTGCCTTTTGCTCACAAAAAGCATGATCTGTTAGTATTTCTTGTAAACTCATTGCAGCGAGATCTACCCATCGTGGATCTGTAGGTAAGTTCAATCCTAAAGTGGTTTTTGAAACGGCTTTTTCCATGATACAAAGATCGTTTACAAATGCTGTAACGTCAAGATATAGCCTAACGAATACGCATTATCTTCAAAATTACAACCAGCTGAAAAAACCAAACTTATTGAGCGTATTAATCATTAAATCAATTTGTTATATTTAAATCGTCACTTAAAAATATTAATTATGAATACTCAAGAAATAGCCAACAAACTCGTGGAATATTGTCGCAACCATCAAGAAGATAAAGCTTACCAAGAACTGTACAGTCCAGAAATTACAAGTATTGAAATGTCAGAGCCCATGAAAGAAGTTCACGGAATGGATGGCCTTCAGAAAAAAGGCGAGTGGTGGAATGAAAACTTTGAAGTACATGGCACTGAAGTGTCAGATCCCATCGTGGCAGATCATCACTTTGCCGTGAGATTCTGGATGGACACGACACATAAGCCTAGTGGTGAACGTTCCCAGATGAACGAATTAGCGGTTTATCAGGTCAAGGATGGTAAGATTTGGAAAGAACAATTTTTCTATGATACGCAAGAGTAATTTGTTAGTAGTTTCAACATTGGTTACACCAATTATAGAAAGTACACAATAAGTTTATAATTAAAAAAGGGTTGCGATATAACAACCCTTTTTTGATCAACAACTATGGCTTTTTCTCCACAATTACTTTTATATGATATCGTAAAACGAATTTTTATTCGCTTGTATAGAACGAAACAGTTTTAGATTTTATCAATGAGTTTTAAAATGGACTCGATCTCGTTAGCATTTAAAGCGTCCGTTAATTCTTTCTCGCGAGCATCTACTTTGGTGTCCAACTTTTCAAGAAGCTTTAACCCTTCATCTGTGATGCGTAATTCAATTTGACGCCTGTCTTCTGGGCATTGAATGCGTTCCACAAGTTTTTTGAGAACTAATTTGTCAATGACTCTAGTCGTATTTGAATTAGAATGCAACATGTCCTTGCTCACATCTTGCAGACTGGCTGGTTTGCCATGACGACCTCTCAAGATACGTAAAACGTTGAACTGCTGTATGGTGATCTTTTCTTCTTTTAATACACTGCCAATAGCTTCCGTCATGTCAGTACCTTTTTTGATTAAAGAGGTAACAAGCTTTCGCGAAAGCGGAACAGACATAGACTTTTGACTCATGATAAATACAATTTCATTTATTGTAGGTACAAATGTACGTAAATTCTGAACCTTCATAAATAATTTACAGAATATTTCACATTTACGACCGCAGCCAAAGTCAATAAACAAGCACCTTTGCCGTTATCTATTCAAAATATACCCTATTATGAAAAATCTTTTATTGATTGCAGTAATGTTGACCACCGTCATGGGATTTGCCCAGGAAGACAGCGGTTTTGGTCTTAAAGGTGGAGTGAACTACGGCTCAACCGGCGATTTTAGAAACGAAATCGAAAACAATGTAGAGAATCCCGACAGTAAAATAGGCTACCATCTAGGTCTATTTGCTAAGGCAGATTTAGGTAGATTATATCTGCGACCAGAACTTATCTACACAAAGCTAAGCAGTGAATACAGCCTTGGAGATCTAGAGGTTCAAAAGCTGGACGCACCTATTTTGTTGGGGCTTAACGTGGTTGGTCCTTTACACATTTTTGCTGGTCCATCCTTACAATATATTCTGGACACCAGTTTTGAAACGGACAGAGTCGAGTTTAATCTGGGCGACGCGCAGGATGATTTTACCGTAGGTGCACAGTTTGGAGTAGGTTTGAATCTAGGAAAGCTAGGTATTGACCTGCGTTACGAGCGCGGTTTCAATGAGAATGAAGCAGAATTCATCAACGACAATACCAGTGTCGACCGCAGTCGCATTGATACGCGACCAGAACAATTGATACTCGCTTTGAGTCTATCCCTATAACACTCAAATTGATTTCAAATAGAACCATCCAGTAGTGAGCTGGATGGTTTTTTTTATGCCGTAAAGTCAAAAGGTGCAGGAACGTTTAAGGTAATTCGCTTTCGCGAAAGCGGATGTTCAAAAATGATCTGTTCTGCATGTAAATGAAGTCTTGAATCGGTAGTTCCATAAAGGTCGTCGCCCACAATGGGTGCGTTGAGTCCATCGACATGGGCAGCGTGAACGCGCAATTGATGGGTGCGACCTGTGATGGGAAAGAAGTGAACTTTGGTTTTGTGGTCATTTCGCTCGATAACTTCAAACCTTGTCCGGGCAGATTTACCAAATTCAAAATCGACCAGCTGGCAAGGTCGATTATCAAGATCCACACGCAGCGGCAGGTCAATAAATCCAGACTCTTTTTCAAGGTGACCGTTAAGAACGGCGACGTACCGCTTTTCTACGGTTCGTTTTAAGAATTGCTGTTGCAAATGATGGTAGGCTTCCATGGTTTTGGCGACCAGTAAGATACCAGAAGTGGACATATCCAGCCGGTGCACGATCATGGGACCAGTGGCATTGGGATATTTTGCCTTCATTCTCGTTTGAACACTGTCCGTAATGGATTTCCCAGCAACCGAAAGAAATTCGGCAGGTTTATGCACCGCGAGCATATGCTCATCTTCAAAAATAATGTCCAACTCCTTATCCACAGCGGGATTCTCCAATAACGGATTATCCTCAACATCCAATCCTTGAAGCATAAATTCCAGAACCGGCTCACACTTACTTCGGCAAGCTGGATAGAAATTCCCGTGCGATCTGACTTTAGACGCAGGTGATGGGCCGTACCAAAACTCGGCCATTGTGATAGGTTTCAAGTTCTGGGCGTAAGCATATTGCAACATTTTAGGCGCTGCACAATCTCCAGTACCTGCTGGTGGCACATCTGGTATGCGATTTTTAAAGAGCTCTTTTACGTTTTGGGTTTCTTTTCTAGCATTAAGAAAATTGTACTCGTCAAAAAGCCAGTCCTGCAACCATAAGGATCCTTTGCGACGTTTGCTACGCAGGTTTTCCAATTCAAGCTGCAAGCTTTCAAATTGATTTTTAAGAGTAGCTATCTTGTCTTCTAGATATACCTCATATTCTTTGAGAAAGAAATTGTTGTTCAGGCTCAGTTGGCGCTGTCGGGCTTCAAAACTTTTAAAAGCTTCGGTTTCCATGACTGCTTTCTCTCGTTTCAATAAACGGCGTCGCTCGCGTTTGATGGCTTTGATGCGTTCTTGTTCACGTTCTAGGGATTCAGTCTGTGCGATAGCTTTCGCATTGTAATCTGCAATTAGTTGGATGTTGACTGGATCATTTTCTAGCGCAGCGATCTGTTTTGTAACGGCATCGAGTTTGTCCGTTTCCTGTTTGAAAAATTGATCTACTCGCTCTAGTTGGTATACGGGTGGCACAAAATGTTCTTGGGTGGTCTCACCGCCCAGTTTCCCAGAAAATCCAGCGAGAAAGCCCAAATTCCTTTTCTCATCCTGAACCACCAAAACGCCAAACATCTTTCCAGCTTCCTGTGTGCCATTAGCGACGAACCATTGGTATTGTTGTTCTAGATATGCCTGCAATTGCTGGGCTGCTAGAACGGCAAGCTCATGTGGCTGATAATAAAACGGATAATTGAACTGCGAAGGCAATTCAATATTTGAAATATCGGTTTTGAAAGAATGAACGAGTGGATCCATGGCTTAAGCCAGACTTTGCATATTCACTAGGTTGTTGTAAATACCTTGTAGCGCAATCAATTCTTCATGAGTGCCTTGTTCCACAATCTTTCCTTTACTCATTACAACGATCTTATCGGCTTTTTGAATGGTGCTTAGCCTATGTGCAATGACGATAGAAGTACGATTCTTCATCACATTTTCTAGTGCCTCTTGTACTAGTCGTTCGCTTTCTGTGTCGAGTGCACTGGTCGCCTCGTCCAAGATCAAAATAGGTGCATTCTTAAGAACCGCGCGAGCAATGCTCAACCGCTGTTTTTGACCACCCGATAATTTGTTACCACTATCACCTATGTTAGTATGAATGCCTTGCGGCAATTGCGATACAAATTCCCAGGCATTCGCAATTTTGAGTGCCTCGATGACTTCTTCATCAGTAGCATTTTTATTGCTTAGCGCCACGTTTACTGCTACCGTATCGTTGAATAGGATGCTGTCCTGAGTGACCAGTGCCATCTGGTTGCGCAAACTTTTCAAGCTTACGTCCTTGATATCATGACCATCGATGCTAATGCTGCCTTTGGAAACATCATAGAATCGCGTGACCAGATTTGCAATGGTGCTTTTCCCACTACCAGACTGGCCTACCAGTGCCACGGTAGAACCTTTTGGAATCTCCAGCGAGAAGTCTTTGAGTACTTCTTCATCCTCATAGGCAAAGGATAGATTGTTGAATTGTACCGCTTTCGCGAAAGCGGAAACCTCAACAGCATTGTCCTTATCCTTAATATGATTCTCTGTATGCAGTATCTGCAGGACACGTTCTGCTGCGGCATTACCTTGCTTGACTCCATAGCTGGCTTTGGAGATAGCTTTGGCAGGCGTTAGGATTCCGTAAGCGAGACCCATGAAAGAAATGAAAATGGCGCCATCAATGTTGCCTTCAAAAACCATGGTGCCACCAAACCACAATAGCGTACCAATTACCAAAATCCCTAGAAACTCGCTCACCGGACTTGCAAGCCCTTTGCGCAGTTCTAGCTTGTTGGCAAAATTATAGTAACGCTGTGTGCTGTCTTGAAAGGTGTCTTCCATGCGACGCTCTGCATTAAATCCTTTTATGACTTTAAGGCCGCCCAATGTTTCTTCCAGTAGTGACAGGAAAAACCCTTGTTCCCGCTGGACTTTATCAGATTGCTTTTTGAGGCGTTTCCCAATGAGTGAAATGATGAATCCAGAAACTGGAATAAAAACCAAAACGAATATGGTAAGCTTTACACTAAATATCAACATCGCCGCTAGGGCAAAAAGAATGTTGAGTGGTTCCTTTACGATCAACTCGAGTATAGAAAGGAAGCTGGTTTGAACTTCTTGTGCATCGCTGGTAGCACGTGCGATAACGTCACCTTTTCGCTTTTCAGAAAAATAGGAGATGGGAAGATTTACAATCTTGTGATACAAGGCATTTCTTATATCACGCATCACGCCGTTGCGTAAAAAAGTGATAAAGTACATTCCTAAATAACCGAATAGATTTTTGAGCAAAAACAAAATAAGCACCAGACCTATCATCATCACCAGTGCCATTTCTTGATCCTCATTCATGACATCAGTCACGTACCAGTTGACGTAATCTTCCAGGTAATCCTTGGCTTGAGTAATGCCTTGCCATTCAGGTTTTACATATTCATCTTCGGTGGTTTGAAATAGCACCTTCATCACGGGAACCAGCGCCACAAAAGACAAGGTTCCAAAAAGGGCATAAAAAATATTACAAATAATATTCAGTACGCCATAGCGACGGTAAGGCCTGGCGTACTGTAGGATTTCCTTGAAGTAATTCATTAATTGATGTCTAGACTTTTAAGAATAGCGTCTAATTTGTTATTGAGTTTGTCCAGCACCGCAGGATAATCATCTGCATGATCCAGCTGTTCCTTGACTGACATGTAGAACTTGATCTTAGGTTCTGTGCCGCTAGGTCGTGCTGCGATCTTACTGCCATCTTCCAGATAGAAAATAAGTACATTAGCTTTAGGGATGTCCATAGTTTCTGTTTTGGACAAATCCTTGTTGGTGCGTTGCGAGCTTTGATAATCTTCAATGATGGTCACCTTTTTCCCGGCGATTTCGGTTGGTGGATTTTCACGCAGATCGATCATCATTTGCTTGATTTCCTGCGCTCCTGAAATTCCTTTTTTCACAAGACTTACCAGTCGTTCCTGATAGCAACCGTATTTTACATAGAGTTCTAACAGGTATTTGTAGGCTGTGGTGTGGTTCGCTTTCGCGAAAGCGATCAATTCACAAGCCAGTAACGTAGCAGTAACGGCATCCTTGTCACGAACAAAATCACCTACCATGTACCCAAAACTTTCCTCGCCACCACCAACGAAATCCTGATCTGGATAATCAACGATCATCTTTGCAATCCACTTGAAGCCGGTGAGTCCTTCCTTGCACTCCACATCATAACCATCTGCCAGCGCATGCATCATGGGAGTACTCACGATTGTTGAGCCTATGAAAGGTTTGTGCAGTGATTTCAAATCTGTTTGTTCCAACAGCAGCGCTGTCATGGCAATCATGGTCTGGTTACCGTTGAGTAACTTCATATGGCCATCGTTGTCGCGCACGGCGATTCCCAGACGGTCACAATCTGGATCTGTACCTATGACAATGTCTGCATGGATTTTATTGGCCAACTGTACTGCAAGCGCCAGTGCTTCTGGCTCTTCTGGATTGGGAGATTCTACGGTTGGGAAATCACCGTTGGGAACGGCTTGTTCCTGCACGATGTGAACATCTGTATATCCGGCTGCCTTGAGTGTGTCGGGCACCATTGTGATGCTGGTACCATGCAGGCTGGTGAATACGATTTTCACTTTGGAACGATCTACGTCACCTGCAATTTTTCCTGCCTTGACACTGTCTTCAATAAAAGCCTGATCATCGCTGTCGTCTAGGTATTTGATCAGGTCATCATTCTTGTCAAAGTTGATGTCCGTAAATTGTGTCTTTTCAATTATGTCGAGTACTTCCTTATCTTGTGGCGGCACGAGTTGACCACCATCTTGCCAGTATACCTTGTACCCATTATATTCTGGCGGGTTGTGACTTGCAGTAAGTACAATTCCAGCGTGACATCCCTTACGTTTTACCGTGTAAGAGAGTAGTGGTGTAGGACGCAGTTCTGGAAAGATATAGGCTAGTATGCCGTTTGCACTAAAAACTTCTGCCACCGTGATGGCCAGTTCTTTAGAGTTATGACGGCAATCGTAAGCGATAGCCACCTTTACCTGCTCCTCTGGGAACGTTTTCTTCAAATATGCCGATAGCCCTTGAGTGTTTTTGCCCAAGGTGTATTTGTTGATGCGATTGGTACCAACACCCATGATTCCACGCATACCACCAGTACCAAATTCTAGATTTTTATAAAAGGATTCCAAAAATTCATCTGACTGTGAAGTAATCAGCTTCTGTGTTTTTGAGATAGTATCTTGATCAAACGGCTCTTGAGTCCAGGCCTGTGCTGTTTTGAGAATGTGCTCCTTATCCATAATTCTGAAAATAGTGTGGTTTACAAAGGTAGTATTTTATAAGACTAGCCTTTAAATGCAATTCAATTTACACAATTCTCGCAGTAACTTTTCTTGAGATAGGCATCTTCTAACAATTGAAAGGTAACGCCGCCTTCCAGTGAAGGATTAAATAATTTGCAATAACGATCTTGATTCAAATTAACCGCATTGAGCATTATGGTGCGATAGGCACTGGTTTGTGTAAGTCTTTTGTCCACAAGGGTCAGATTGAGGTAATAGAACAACAGGTCTTCATCAATAGTGATTTCCTGTGCCCTAGGCTCTAAAAGTTTGATGGCCTCACCATTTTGAGCATAATAGGTTAGGAATTGTGCCAAGCTCAAATAATCGCTATCAGTTAATGGAACTTGATTGTAGGTGCTTAAAATATTGAGAACGCTTTTATCCTTTTCATTGAAGTTGCGTTTGCGCATCTCGCGCTCTGCACGAACAATATGATAATTGATATTCATGCGATTGATAAACGTGCGATTGATTCCGTAATTCTTGAGATCTGCAATTTGTTTTTTGAACTGATTTGCATCTATGGGCGCGGCATTGTTTCTCCAGATGACAAATTTCAAAACTGCAAGATTGTATTGAAGTTTTGGGTTATTGGGATCTAATTCTGCTAGTTCCTTCAATTTATTGTAGGCAATCATCGTCATGCGTATATCCATGAGATAATCATACATCATATTTTTATTGATGAAGTCCACATACTTTATTTGTTGAGGTACCGTGATCTTCTTGATGGCATCTGGCGTGCCTGCAACTCGTATTTTTTCTAATAGGGAATTTTGAATCACTACGGCATCTTCAAGCTCGTCGTTAGCAATGGATGCATTAAAAAGAGTCGTCAACTCTGGAATGGACTGTTCTTTGTACACATCGATTTTATCTAATTCTAGAGTGACTACCGCTTTGCGGTGATTGGCTAGAATAGGTTCTAATGCTGAAGCTGTTGCTCCAGTCAAAGCTGCTTTTATCTGTGATTTTGATTGGGACTTCAGGTCGCGATAGGTTGTTTTTTCAATGTCATTAAAGAATTCCACCCAGTTTTCTGAGGTGGTGATGTTGGTTTCAATTTCTGGAGATTGAAACGATTGCAGGGAACGAGCAATGCTGCTGCCGCGTTCCTGTTGCAATTCCATATTACGTTCTTTACTTCCTTCAACGCTGGCGTATGCCTTGATATCGATGGTTTTTATATTGAAATCGGTTAGTTTGAGAGAATCGTAAAGAGGTTTGATGTCTGATGGATCATAAACCGACTTGTTTTTCTCAAACGGAATCACAAATTGCAGGGTTTTGTAGCGTGTCACGGCCTGCTCCTGATCGCTTACAATCTTGTCGTTTTTATAAGTAATAGAATCTAGATAAATACCCATATCCAACAAACCCCAAGGATATGAAGCCAGATTGAAAATCGTGTAATATTTGCAAAGGGTATTGTTGTTTAGAAAAAGGATGTTGAATTCCAGATCCTGCTTAAGCATAGAGGTAGGAATGTTGCCTACTTCGACTCGGTATCTTTTATTCTCATGAGGTTTTAGGCCTCTTTTAAGTTCTGAAGTAAACACTGGTGCCAATAGTTTTCCTTTGATCTGTGATGGAACTGGATCTACCTCACATTCATATCGATTCTTGGAAACTATATCTACAGCAATCCCATCTTGCGGATTTTTAAATAACTGCTTGAACCATTTCTCATCATTGGTTTCAAAGAACAGTTTTGAGTTTTCCCTTTTGATGACAAAAGAGGTTTCCTTGGGTTTGTTTTGAAATGCCTGTTCAAAATAGCCACAGACATTGCCTCGCATTCCAGAATTGGGAAATTGAATACCAAAATTATCTTGCGCGTGACCAAGTGTCAACGACAGAACAAACAGAAGCGTGATGCAGTATTTCATGAAATCTAGTTAGAGCACTAAAATAGTACATCACTGTATAGGAACAAGAGAATTAGCTATTACTAGGCGTTTTATCGGCAATGGTGTAGCGATCCTGACTAGGTCCGGTTCTTATGATCAATTCACCCAAAAATCCAGCGATAAAGAACAAACTCCCCAAAATCATTGCTGTCAACCCAATGTAGATCCATGGATTTGTAGTAACGAGATTGTAGGGTAGGTCTGCTGCCATTTTGTACAATTTAGAACCACCTACATAAATTGCGATGAAAAAACCTAAGGTAAACATGAGGAATCCCATCGTCCCAAAAAGGTGCATCGGGCGTTTTCCAAAACGCGATATGAACGCAATAGTCACCAGGTCTAAAAACCCTTTGATAAATCGATCGTAACCAAATTTTGTCTCGCCATACTTGCGGGCCTGGTGCTGGACGACCTTTTGGGTAATCTTGGTATAGCCGGCATTTGCTGCCAGCACGGGAATGTACCTGTGCATCTCACCATGAACATCAATATTTTTGATGACTTCCTTGCGGTAGGCCTTCAAACCACAATTAAAATCATTAAGCTGGACGCCACTGGTCTTGCGTGCAGCCCAATTAAATAATTTGCTGGGAATATTTTTAGCAAGAACTGAATCGTAGCGCACCTTTTTCCAGCCGCTCACCAGATCATAATTTTCTTGGGCTACCATGCGGTATAGCGCAGGAATTTCTTCTGGGCTGTCCTGCAAGTCGGCATCCATGGTGATGACCACCGCACCTTGAGCAGCTTTGAAACCTGCGTGTAGCGCTTGTGATTTCCCATAATTACTTAAGAAACGTAGGGCTTTGATGTTGGTTCGCTTTCGCGAAAGCGAACTTAAAATATCCCAACTACCATCGGTACTACCATCGTCTATATAAATGACCTCATAGGACAGCTCTTCTTTCTCCAATACTTTATCGATCCATTCCTGCAGTTCTGGGATGGACTGTGCCTCATTGAGTAGCGGTATGACGATGGAAAGCTGCATCTATGCTGGCGGGTTTTTCTTGATGAAAAATCCAGATATTATTCCCAGAACTGTAAAAAACAACACCTTAGTAAGTGTTGCTTGTACATACTCGCCTATGGTAAATTCCTTTTTTGTAAAGGTTACCGGTGCGTTTGAGATTTCCTTTTGTTTCAATACTGCTGCTTCACTTATCGCATTAATCACGTCTTGAGAGGCAGGATCATGAATCACAAAAATGTAGTAATTGGTTAGGGCCTCTGCAAGGCAGGAGAGAAGTGCAACGATAAAGAATGCCAGAACGGCCTGTTTAAGGCTTATAAAACCACCTAGGCGGCGCTTGCAATAGATCTGACTGAAGACGGCAAGTCCCAAGATAATCCCCATAATCACAAAGAACAGTGATAGGTTTGTATAGGCTTCATTAATCCATATGTAAATATAAGAACAGCTCACCAGTGCAGAACTGATCAGGCCTATTATTAGTGCATTTTTCTTTACGATTTGATCCACTGGATTGTCAACTTTGAGGTTTGAATGCAAATATAACCGTTATGGACCTGTCAATAAATGGTTGAAAAGGATGTATTTTTGCTTCTTATGGTATTGTGTATTTAATTTAAAACATTAAATTTGCAGCCGCTAAAGAATAAAGTACAAGATCATGCAAAAAGGAATTCACCCAGAAGATTATAAATTAGTTGCGTTTAAAGACATGTCTAACGATGAGGTTTTTATTACCAAGTCTACCGCAAACACTAAAGAAACTATTGAAGTTGACGGTACTGAGTATCCGCTGATCAAACTGGAAATATCTAGAACGTCGCACCCATTTTATACGGGTACTACAAAACTTATCGATACCGCTGGACGTATTGACAAGTTCAAAAACAAATACAAGAAATTTGACAAGAAGTCTTAAGGACTGCTTACTTCATATAGAAAAGCCTCGCATTTTGCGAGGCTTTTTTTATGTCGTTATTTTTTTCTTGGACCTTCCTGCGCCTCGGCTCTCGTGATATAAAAATAGATCACATAAAACCAATTAAGAATACCAGCGAGAATGGCCCATTTGATGGATCTATCGCGCGTCCACGAACAAACAACCGCCATGGAGCAACCTAAAGCGGTACCGGTTGATATTCCAGTATTTCTTATGGTGGAGTCGATGAGTATGGAAATTATAGTCAATAGCATGAACTTTTAATTTCTTTGGTTAAGTCAAGTAACATTTATTTTTTAGAAGGGACTTTTCAAAACAGATACTCAGTTCCATTCCCACATATTGATCGTAGTTGGGAATAACGGAATAACCGTTCTTTTTATAAAGTGCAATGGCCTCTGGCTGATGAATGCCAGTTTCCAACCTGCAGACACTAAACCCTAGTTCTTCTGCCCATTTTTCTAGCTCTTTAAGGATTTGGGTGGCAACACCTTTACCTCGTACCGTTTCTAGCGTGAACATACGTTTGATTTCTACAGTTTGTGCGTCCACTTTTTTGATGGCGCCACAACCTACGGCTTTGCTGTCTTGGTAGGCTACGACCACATGATTGATTTGTTCCAGCTGGTTGAATTGGTTATAGAATTCATGATCGTCGCCATCGGTAATCGATAAATACTGGTCCAATAATGGTATCAATGACTTGAAATGGACGTCATCTGCATCAGTTCTTTGTAAATCAAATCTCACTTAAAGCTTTATTATGGATTTGTGATGGTGATAGTTCGCTTTCGCGAAAGCGATATCCTTCATCTACTTTTCAATTTTGTTATACGAAGTGACGATCCCTTTAATAAGCGCGCTGCTAAAGCCGTTATGCTCCATCTCATTAAGACCAGCAATGGTACAGCCTTTAGGAGTGGTGACTTTGTCGATCTCGTGTTCTGGATGTTGCTTGCGCTCTATAAGCAGCTGTGCGGCACCTTTGACGGTGTGCGTCACGATGGTGGTCGCCGTATGCGCATCAAATCCTATCTCGATACCACCTTGAATCATACCGCGCATAAATCTTAATACATAGGCAATACCGCAAGCTCCCAACACGGTGGCGGCATCCATCAATTCTTCATTAATGTGAATGGAGTTACCAATACTGTTGAAACATTGTGTCACCAAATCTTTAGCGCTTTCATCACTGGATGTGGTTGCTATACAGGTCAAGGATTCACCAACATCTGCAGCCGTGTTAGGCATCGCTCTAAAGATGGGTAAGCTCACATTTATCGTGGATTGTATTTGCTTTAAGGAAATACCGGTAGCGAGCGAAACCAATATGTGTCGATTCTGATCCAGAACGTCTTTAAGTTCTCCCAAAATCTCCAAAATGGAATAAGGCTTAAGCGCCACGATCAACAGCTCAGATTCCTGTGCTGCCTTGCGATTATCACTGGTGATTTGAATACCAGTGCTGGCTAGATGTTCCAGACTGGCTGTTTTCCTTTTGGTAACTGTAATGTTTTTAGGATTGATATTGGGATCTGCCAGTAATCCATTGAGAATGGACAATCCTAAATTACCGCAGCCTATGATGGCTATTTTTTTGTTGTGGATGATCATAAGGTCGATTGCTTGAAACGCCTAAGATAATAACTTCAAGGAAAGAAGTTTCTCAGGGCACCTCAATTGACCTATGGCTAAGATTGGATGCAGTGAACGTAAGGCTGCCTTTGCTCTAACGAAGCAAGTCATTAGTGTACAAATCGGTTGGTTTTACGGGCTTAGATTCTAGATTTTTGGAATAGATCCAGTCCACAAAATTTTCAATAACGGCTGGATCAAAAATGCCCCAATCGTCGCCTGGCGAAAAACTAGGTAATGACAATTGTAAAGCCTCATCCAGGTTTATGTGAGCATCCGTACTGGGAACGTGTTTTTGAAACAAGGCGATGCTCTCTTGCGGGTAATCCTTGCAGTGGTAATAACCCTTATGAGTGGCTTCAATAAATTTTTTATAAGATTCGTGATGATCTTTTAAAAGATCTCCGTTTGCTACGAGCACCGGTGAATACGAATACGGAATATCGTAATCTTCCAGCTTAAAAAAGTGAAGCGGTTGGTCAGTGCCTTGCGCTTCTACGCCTTCCCAATTCATAAAAATCCAGGTCGCGTCATAAGAACCATCCAGAATCGTTTCCCAGATGCCTAATTTTTCTGGATAACCTATGTCAAAAGTTCCAGTACCACCATCATTGATGATCATTTGGCGTACAATTTCGTCCTCATATCTCGCTTGATAGGAACTGTATCGCTTACCGTCCAGATCCTTGGGAGAATCAATGCCGCTATCGCCTTTTACCACAATCGCACTCAGATCCTTTTTTAATATTGCAGCAACACCAGTGAGATTGAACGGTCTATTTTTGGTACGATAGCTTATGATGCTTTCGGTAGGGCATAGGGCAAAATCTGCAGTGCCCAGTTCTACTTTTTTGGCTGGTGTGACCTTATAATCATCCTGTATGGGATCGACGATCGATACATCGAGATCAGCATCTTTATAAAAACCCTTTTCTTGGGCGATAAAAAATCCTATGTGATTGATGTTAGGCGTCCAGTCCAGGGCAAGCGTGATCTTCTTCATTGGTGTGATTTTAAGACTTAAAGGTAGATGCCCTTCATTGATTAGTGGACTCATTTTAGGGAATTGACAAAAGTTTAATATGAGTTCGCTTTCGCGAAAGCGGACACACCACAAACTCTATCTTTACCATCTATGAAAGAATCCTCCAAATCCCAAAGCAAGGTGACGATCACATCTGCGTTTAAAACCATCATCTGGCCGCGTAGAAAATTGGTGCTGATTGGTTTGGTACTCATCGTTATTAGTCGATTGGCCAGCCTTGTGTTGCCTTGGAAATCCAAAGCGCTGCTGGACGACGTGATTCCCAATAAGGATTTTGAAGCCTTGTATGATTTGCTCTGGCTGGTAGGTGTGGCCTTGCTGGTGCAGGCGATTACATCATTTTTGTTGACCAGAATTTTGAGCGTGCAAGCGCAGTATTTGATTTCAGAACTACGCGCCCAAGTGCAGAAAAAAGTACTCTCACTGCCTATTAGTTTTTTTGACAATACAAAATCTGGAGCGCTGGTTTCCCGAATCATGAATGATGTAGAAGGTGTACGTAATTTGATAGGAACAGGATTGGTACAGTTGGTAGGCGGTACGATCACAGCCGTAGTCTCGCTGGTGCTATTGATACGCATCAATGCCTGGATGACGCTGTTTGTGTTTTTACCTGTGGCAGTTTTTGGATTTGTTGCCTTGAAAGCCTTCAAATACATACGTCCTATTTTTAGAAATCGCGGGAAAATAAATGCCGAGGTGACCGGTAGGCTTACTGAAACGCTCGCTGGCGTGCGAGTCATCAAAGGTTTTGGCGCTGAGGAACAGGAAAACAAAATCTTTGAAGATGGCGTGGAGCGGCTATATCAAAATGTCAAAAAGAGTTTGACTTCTACTGCTGTGGTAACCAGTAGTGCTACTTTTCTCTTGGGTCTGGCGTCAGTAGGCATCATGGGAATAGGTGGCTACTTTATGATGGAAGGCGATATGACGACAGGAGAGTTTTTGTTCTTCACGATTTTATTGGGGTTTATGATAGCGCCTATCATCCAAATGAGCAACATAGGCAGCCAACTTACAGAAGCGCTTGCAGGACTGGACCGAACTGAAGAATTGATGAACCTGACGCCCGAAGATCAAATGGGCGAGCGCACCATCGAATTGAACCAATTTAAAGGCAATCTCAAATTTGACAATGTCTCATTTTCATACGAGAAAGGTAAAGAGGTCATCCATAACATTTCTTTTGAAGCTATGGCTGGTACTACAGTAGCGCTGGTAGGAAGTTCTGGTTCTGGAAAATCAACCATTGCAGGTTTGTCGGCCACTTTTTTAAATCCAAATAAAGGTGTCGTGACCATTGATGGTCAGGATATGTCCAAAGTGAAACTAGCCAGTTTTAGAAAGCATCTGGGCGTAGTTTTACAAGATGAATTTCTATTTGAGGGAACCATCAGAGAAAATATCTTGTTTCCAAGACCAGACGCTAGCGAGGAACGATTGCTCGCAGCTGTTAAAGCGGGTTATGTCAATGAATTCACGGATCGTTTTGAAGACGGTCTCGATACCTTGATAGGCGAGCGTGGTGTGAAACTTTCTGGAGGCCAGCGTCAACGCATCGCTATTGCCAGAGCCATCCTAGCCGATCCTAAAATCATCATCTTAGATGAAGCTACATCTAACCTAGATACAGAAAGTGAAGCGCTGATTCAAAAATCCCTAAGCGAACTAGTCAAGGATAGAACCACTATCGTCATCGCTCACCGCTTAAGCACGATCAAAAAAGCAAATCAAATTCTAGTCATTGAAGCTGGTGAAATTGCCGAGCGCGGTACCCATGAAGAACTGATCGCTCTAGAAGGCAGATACTTTGATTTGTATACGTATCAGGCTAGGATTTAATCTTGATGAAAGTCTTTTTGTAATTTTTATTGCTTCAATTGTATTTTACAACTAAAAGATTCAAACAAGAAATTAATACCCATCATTATTAGCACCAGCGATACGGTTCCTGCCATTATCCATTGCCATGACTCTGCATCACCGTGCTTTAAGAAACCGCTTTCAACTAGGGCAGATAATCCAAACCCAAGCGCTCCCATTCCTAAACCACCGAAGATCCAGTAGCGACGTCTTAATTGTTGATCAGTATACTTCTTCTTACTCATGATTCACCTTTTTTTAATAATGACAATAGCTATTTAATTCTAATCAGGAACTAAATTAAACTATCATATTTTTACCCCAATTAAAAAGCGCCCTTGCAGGCACTTAAGTAAATAAGTATGATAAAATGGCTTATCCTAGATAAGACTTCAAGATTTTACTGCGGCTGTTCTGGCGCAGTCTCTTGATACATTGATAATATGATCAAAAGCACTCGTATGAGTAAATTCAGAAATTTGAATTCATAATTCATTAATTTATTAGCTCAGAATAAATTTCTTATTTGATCTCAATTATATTGTTATTACTAATTGCGGGCACATCGCTAAGAGACTCGCTCCAATTTATATTCTGAAATTCATCAGTCAAAAGTTCAATGGCTTTTTTTCTGTCATTTGAAATTTCAATTAGCGCTCCATTATCATTTCCATCTTCATAGAATTTGTAATCACCTACGTAGGTAGGCTTGCCTGACTTGACTTCGTAGTTTATTGAAAATTCACTTGAAGTGAAATTTACGGATCCTGCGGCATTAAGTAAAGATTTTTCTAATTGATAAAATTCGTAATTGCCAGGTGAAACTTCAAATGCAAATGAATAGATATATTCATCGGTTGTTTCTTTCTCTGCACTGAATTTTACATATTGTGTAAATGGATTTTTCTGTACGTTTTTGACATATATATTCTGTTTATATTTTTTATCATCTTCCGCACCTTTCAATCGATAAAATAAGCTGAAGTTTTCCATTTTAGATTTTGTCTTTGGAAAAGTAATCGTTCCGAAAAAAATACCTTTTGTACTTGAACTGTCAAATGATTTAGAAATTGACTTCGTTGATGTGCAGCCAGCTAAAAAAAAGAAGGTAAATAATATTATAATCCAATTCTTCATTATGAATCTCTTGTTTAGGTTCAAATATAAGTTTGCGACATTAATTAAAAGATCTTGGCCAATAAAAAAGCGCCCTTGCAGGCGCTTCAGTAAAAAAAAATATGATAAAATGGCTTATCCTAGATAAGACTTCAAGATTTTGCTGCGGCTGTTCTGGCGCAGTCTCTTGATTCCTTTTTCCTTGATCTGGCGCACGCGCTCACGGGTCAAGTCAAAAGTTTCACCTATTTCTTCCAGACTCATAGGCTGCTGGTTCCCGATACCGAAGTATAGCGAAATAACATCTGCCTCTTTTTGAGAAAGTGTCTCTAGGGCACGTGTAATCTCTAGTGTAAGGGATTCATGCAATAGATCCTTGTCAGGATTAGGTGACTCTCCACTACGTACAACGTCATAGAGGTTAGAAGTCTCACCTTCTTTAAGCGGCGCATCCATGGATACGTGACGCCCGGCATTTTTAAGCGATTGTTTCACGTCGCTCACCGTCATGTCTAGCTCAGTGGCTAGTTCTTCTGGCGATGGTGGACGCTCGTGCAATTGCTCAAGGTGTGAAAAAGCCTTGTTGATTTTGTTAATCGAACCAATTTTATTCAATGGAAGACGCACGATACGGGACTGCTCTGCTAGTGCCTGTAAGATCGACTGGCGTATCCACCATACCGCGTACGATATGAATTTGAAACCGCGAGTTTCATCAAACCTTTTGGCAGCCTTTACAAGACCTGCATTTCCTTCATTAATAAGATCGGGTAATTTAAGCCCTTGATTTTGATACTGTTTTGCAACAGAAACCACAAAACGTAAGTTTGCGGTAGTCAATCTCTCAAGTGCTCTCTGATCACCTTTTTTAATACGCTGTGCAAGTTCCACTTCTTCCTCTGCAGTGATCAGGTCGATCTTAGAGATGTCTTGTAGGTACTTGTCCAGGGATTTAGACTCACGGTTAGTGACCTGCTTGGTGATTTTGAGTTGTCTCATTAAAATAAAAAGATTAAAAAATTAGGCGACTGTCAGCTCTTGACAATCAAATTATTAATAGCAATAATCATACCAAAGCCGAATATTCTGACACTTATTCAGACCAGCAATGGCGCGACTTTCAATACTTTTCCATTAGTCGGCAGACCAGGTTTCTTGTTACAGTGCTGGTCGTTTTTATCGCTTTCGCGAAAGCGGATTTTCACGTCACCACTAGTACTATCACGTTGTCGTTAGTGGTGAAAAAAATAATGAGAACACGGCATCTTTGTCTTAAAGCCGAAGCCTTTGTAGCTTTATATGCTTATTTTGTATTCATGAAAAATCTATCGAGCCTTCTTTTCATTCTTTTGGTCTGTCAGGTAGGACTGTCACAAAAAGGTGTGAGCGAGACAGGATTGTGGAGCCAGTATTTCTATAGCTTACCTGTTGGGAACAAGTGGAAGGTAGCTGGAGATTTTCAGTATCGCACCTATGAGTTGAGTAGTGATTTCCAGCAATTTATTGCTAGGGCAGCAGTGGTCTATACACCCGCCATAGGTACGGTAGAGCTGCACGCTGGTTATGGATATTTCTACGGCGAGCCCTTTGGCGACAAGGATGGCAGTACTTCCGAGCATCGTTTGCATCAGGATGTCTGGTTGGATACCAACGCTGGCAAAACGGTGAGTATACGGCATCGCTTTAGGTTTGAAGAGCGGTTTATAGAGGATCAGGATTTCCGTAGCAGGGCGCGTTATACGATTTTTGTAAACATCCATTTTTATAAGGATGAACAGCAATCCAAATTCTATTTGCCGTTTTGGAACGAGGTTTTTATTAATGGCGAGACTCAATTGCGCAACTCTACCGTGAATAGGTTTGATCGCAATTGGAGTTTTGGCGGTGTAGGATATAGGATCTCACAAGATCTGCGCGCACAAGCTGGTTATATGCGTGAGATTACCAGCAATACTTCAAAAGGTCAATTAGTACTCTCTGTATTTCAGTCGTTTTAAGTACTTATCCGTGTATTGACGACAGTCGGCTTTCGCTGGATACTAGTGAAGCCAAAACTATGTATGGTTAGGCTAAGTCAGCTTCCATTTATAGTCGGTATGCACTTTTTTCAAAATCAAGAAAAAAGGAATCCACCAGATGAAGTCATTGGTTACCAGCGTATAGATAAATTCAAAGGGAACTTTTCCCTGCGCATAATTAAAGACAAATCCCAACGGCCCAAAAATCTTACCCAACATACCAACGGCAACTATAGGCCAGTGACGCATGGGATCATAGCTCGCCCACCAGTAGCCTAGACCATAAACACCTATTACCATTCCCATTCCTTGCCATACCATAGGCTGATTTAACGGCTCCATGCCTACCAGTTCCCAAAACATTTGTGGAAATAATACGACCCAAGCACCCCAAAGAATATTGTAGATCGCAGCAAGTTGTAGTGTAAGTTTCATGAATATAATTTAGGTTTTGGTCAGATTTCAAGAAAGAGCTTTCAAAATTCTAAATAAATAACTTATTGAAACCCTGAAAATTCTATTTTGAGATTTGATAAAAAATAGAACATAAAAAAACCAAAGCCTTGACTTTGGTTTTAAAAAAATTTAAAATTAAGGACCTTTTATAGGCGAAATCCCAAACCGACTTGAATATAATTAAAATTAAGCTTAACGTCTTCACCAAAAAATAAATCATCTTCAAAGCGATTGTTTAATCCAAACACATATCGTCCATCAATGAAAAGTTTATCTGTGAGGTCAAAAGAAAGTCCTGCACCAAAACCTACACCAAATTTTCTAAGACCCTCTGATTCTTCATCAAGTAAATATTCAAATTGAGGTCCCGCTTGTAATGCAAGCTTAGGTGTGGCAAGGTATTCAAACATTACTGGTAGTGCAAGAGTGCTTGAAGACTCACCTTCAGAAAACGACAAGATCGCTTGTAATTCTGGCTGTATATTAAAATTTTCACTCAGACCAAACTCCCCATAAACTCCAATGTAGAATCCAGATAAATCTGAGTTTGCAGATACGTTTTCGTCTGATACACTTAAACTAAGACTATTGAAGCCTGCTTTGATACCGTTATTTGACGTTTGAGCTTGAGCGAAAATTGTGCTAAAAATTACCACTCCAATAAATAAAATTTGTTTTACCATTTTTGATTGATTTAATAATTACGATGATTCGAAGATATATTAAAGTGTAAAATTATGATTAGTATTTTTTGAATAATCTTATTGATAAATACAACTCACTAAATAATATTTAATAAAACTATTATTGTCCATACTACAACTCTCCACCAATTGGTCTTAGTTAATTGATCACAAAGTGGTACATCAAACTTTTGAGCGACCAGTTTCTCATGCTGTGGTTTGTAAAATAGTGCTGTAGACAACCACATACTGCCTACCAGTAAAAAATCAACGATATGTAAGAATTCAAACCCTGAATCGTAAAGCAGGTATCCAGAAAGGATTAGTTGTCCCAACATCAATGGCAGGACAATAAACGTAATATTCCTCATGTAGATGTGGTGCCAGCGGTCAAATCCTTCTTTTCCAAAATGGCAAAAACTGGGATAGATCACTAGCTGCACCATCCAGATGAGTACGACCAGACCTACATCAGTACACAGTTTCAATAATTCCCAAAGGGTCAGCCCCATAGCTCGATTTTAGGTGTAAGATTATTCATGGCGTTATGGATTTAAGAGATTCATCGAGATTGGAAATGAGCACGCTTTCGCGAAAGCGAAATCCCCAACTAACAAATAACTAGTACCACTTTATAGCCCGTCAAAAATAAATTAAACTTGCAGTCGTTTAGTTATAGCAATCTACAACTCTTAATGCGTCACCATTACCTCGTTTTACTTACACTACTATTTACCGGCGCGATCTGTTATGGGCAAATAGGTGGTGAGGCGACATATCAATTTCTCAATCTGGTCTCAGGAACAAAACAGGCAGCTTTAGGCGGTCGTGTACTTACTGCTGTAGGTTATGACCCTACAACAGCGATCTACAATCCAGCGACCATCAACCCTAAGATGGATAATCAGTTGCAGGTGAATTATGTCAATTACTTGGGTGATGTCAACTACGGTACGGCAAGCTACGCCTACACTTGGGATCGTCGGGTACAAACCTTTCATGCCGGTGTGACCTATTTGAATTATGGAAAATTTGATGGGTACGACGAGCAGGGAAATTCTACAGGAGAATTTAGCGGTAATGAGGTAGCGGTTTCTTTGGGTTATGCCTACAATATACCATGGTCAGACTTTTATGTGGGTGTCAATGCAAAACTGATTAGTTCACAGCTGGAAAACTTTACCTCGCTAGGTGGTGCGGTTGATCTAGGTTTGCTGTATTATGATGAAGACAAGGCTATACGCGGTGCGTTGGTCATACGCAATCTGGGTACTCAATTCACGGCATATAATGAGGTGTATGAAAATTTACCATTAGAGATTGCAGCAGGTTTTTCAAATACCATGCGCATGTTGCCTTTACGTTTACATGTGACTTTGGAAAATTTACAACAATGGGACATTGCTTTTTCAAACAGTGCCAACGCGCAGCGAGATCTGGATGGAAATGTGATTGAGGACGATCCAGGTTTTTTTAATAATGCATTGCGTCACACGGTTCTAGGTGTAGAGATCTTCCCAGAATCTGATTTCCAGTTGCGATTGGGTTATAGTTTCCGTAGGGCAGAAGAGTTGCGCATCCAGGACACCAGAGCCTTCTCTGGTTTAAGCGCTGGATTCTCACTCAAGATCAGGAAATTGCGTTTTAGCTATGCACACTCTCGTTATAGTCTTGCCTCGCACACCAGTTTTATAGGTGTAAATGTTAACTTGCAATAATATGCAACGTAAAATCACCATTGCCATTGATGGGCATTCCAGCACTGGGAAAAGCACTGCCGCAAAGCAACTTGCGCAAGAATTGGGTTATCTATATGTAGATACAGGAGCGATGTATCGAGCGGTTTCTTTTTTCGCTTTAAGCGAAAACTTAATCCACAACGGCATCTTGGACAAATCAAAGCTGGAGCAAAGACTTCACGAGATCACCATTACGTTTGAACGCCATCCAGAAAACGGAAATAACGAGGTCTGTCTCAATGGTCGCAATATTGAAAAGGAAATAAGAACCCTTGAGGTAAGCAGTGTCGTGAGCAAGATCGCAGAAGTTTCTGCCGTGCGTTCCAAACTTGTGGAACAGCAACAAAAAATGGGTGCCGAAAAAGGCGTCGTCATGGATGGTCGCGATATAGGCACGGTAGTTTTCCCAGATGCGGAATTAAAAGTGTTCATGACCGCAGCCGCTGATGAGCGCGCCAAAAGACGTTATGAAGAACTCAAAAAACGCGGTGATCATGTAAAGTATGAAGACGTTCTCAACAATGTCATAGAACGTGACCAGATAGATTCCAATCGTGAGGACAGTCCATTAGTTCAAGCTGCTGATGCACGATTGCTCGATACCAGTCATATGGATCGTGACGAGCAATTTGACACCTTGTTGCATTGGGCCAGAGAGGAACTCAAAAGACTGCAGGCCTAGACTTTAAACTTAAATTACTCCAACTCATTATCATCTGCATCATTAGGTAAAATCTCTGGCAACTTGCCGGGACGTTTTGCAGGAAAGAATTCATGGATGCTATCGTCTCCTAAATATTTGAAGCGCAGCACATCTCTATTGTTGGCGATAATTTCATAATGTAGGGAATCTCCATTGCGTATGAGGTGCAGGAACGTGACGCCTTCTTCAGCATAGTTTTTACCGTTGTAGTCTTGATTGACCACGTAGTCATAATAGTCATCGATGCTGTCCTGTTCAGACCTGTAGAACATATTGATCTGGTCTTTCTGGATCTCCATGCCGGCATCTGGATCCAGGTCATTGAGATAAGTGTCTTGTTTTAAAACCTCCATCATCTTTACACGTTCTACCGTATCCACTTTTTTAAATTGTTCTGGATGGTTACGTGGATCATCGATCACAACGGGCTTTTCATTACAGGATGCCAGCAGCAACACGCCACAAAAGGCAACTAGAATATTCTTGAACATATTATGGTTTGATTTGGTTTTCATAAATCTTGATCCATTCCCCAACAGAAATCTTGCCACAAAGATCAGCAATTAGGTCTAATGGGATGTCATCCATTTTTTTGTTGATTATGATCATAAAGGATCCGCTTTCGCGAAAGCGAACTCAAAATCAACCACTAGGGTCTCAAAAACTTTGTAGATTTTTAAATTAATTTGTACTTTTGCAAGCCCAAAACGAGAACACGGAAACCGTTTGGGAATCAAAACTTTATAAAAATCTTCTAGGGAAGTTTCTATAAGTTTCCGGCAGACCTTAGAATACAAATTTTAATCAGCAAACAAAACATGGCTGAAGAAACAACAAAACAAGAACTTGAAGCGGCACAAGATGGTGTGGCAGAAACTCAGGTTCAAGAACAAGTAGAAGCGGCGACTCCTGTCGAGGCTCCTAAAAAACAACAAGATCCTCAAGAATTTTTGGACACTTTTGACTGGGAACGTTACAGTGAAGGTATCGAGAAAGTAGATGAGGACCAACTTAAGGCTTTTGAAAAGCTGGTTGCCGAAAACTTTGTGGATACCATCGACTCTGATGTTATTGAAGGTGAGGTAATCAAGATGACAGATCGTGATGCGATCATTGACATCAATGCAAAATCTGAAGGTGTTATTTCCCTTAACGAGTTCCGTTACAACCCTAACCTAAAAGTAGGTGACAAGGTTGAGGTTCTTGTAGACGTGCGTGAAGATGCGACTGGACAATTGATCCTTTCTCACCGTAAAGCTCGTTTGATCAAAGCATGGGAGCGTGTGAACAATGCACACGATACTGGCGAGATCGTTAATGGGTATGTAAAATGTCGTACTAAAGGTGGTATGATCGTAGACGTATTTGGTATCGAGGCGTTCCTTCCAGGATCACAAATCGATGTGAAGCCTATCCGCGACTATGATGCATACGTTGATAAAACAATGGAATTCAAGGTGGTGAAAATCAACCACGAGTTCAAAAACGTTGTTGTATCGCACAAAGCACTTATTGAGGCAGATATTGAAGAGCAGAAAAAAGAAATCATCTCTCGTCTAGAGAAAGGACAAGTACTGGAAGGTGTTGTGAAAAACATCACTTCTTACGGTGTGTTTGTAGATCTAGGTGGTGTAGATGGACTAGTTCACATTACAGACCTTTCATGGTCACGTATCAACCACCCTAATGAGGTAGTAGATCTTGATCAAACACTTAACGTGGTAATCCTTGACTTTGATGAAGATAAGTCACGCATCCAGTTAGGTCTTAAGCAATTGGAGCCACACCCATGGGAAGCTCTTTCTGACAAGATCAAGCCAGGTGATAAAGTAAAAGGTAAAGTAGTAGTTATTGCAGACTACGGTGCATTTGTTGAGGTAGAAGAAGGAGTTGAAGGACTCGTTCACGTATCTGAAATGTCATGGTCAACACACTTAAGAAGTGCTGGTGACTTTGTAAAAGTAGGAGACATTATCGAGGCAGAAGTTCTTACCGTAGATAGAGAAGATCGTAAGATGTCTCTAGGTATGAAGCAACTTTCTCAAGACCCATGGACAGACATTACTTCTAAGTATCCAGTTGGATCACGTCACACAGGTATCGTTAGAAACTTTACCAACTTTGGTGTATTCGTAGAATTGGAAGAAGGAGTTGATGGATTGATCTACATCTCTGACCTTTCTTGGACTAAGAAAATCAAGCACCCATCAGAATTCTGTTCAGTTGGTGACAAGTTAGACGTAGTAGTTCTTGAACTAGATGTTAACGGTCGCAAACTATCTCTAGGTCATAAGCAGACTAAAGATAACCCATGGGATAAGTACGAGGCTGAATTTGGTCTAGGTACTAAGCATGAGGTTGAAATCACTGAAATGGTTGATAAAGGCGCTGTAGTTAAATTCAACGACGATATCACCGTATTCATCCCAACCCGTCACCTTGAAAAAGAAGATGGAACTAAGTTAGGAAAAGGTGAGAAGGCAGAAATCGAGATCATCGAGTTCAACAAAGAATTCAAGCGTGTAGTAGGATCCCATATGGTAATCCATAAGGAAGAAGAGGCTAAAATCGTTAAGCAGGCAGCTAAGCAGCAACAAGAAGCTGATAAGCCAACGCTGGGTGACGCTAACTCTAAGCTACAAGCATTGAAAGACAGAATGGAAGGTAAAGCCCCAAAGGAAGAGCCTAAAAAGAAGTCTAAAAAAGCAGCTAAAGAAGAAGAATAAACTTCAACTTTTATAAACTAGGAATCCCTTGTCATTTAGTTGACAAGGGATTTTTTTATGCAGTAAAACAATAGGTTGATTAGGGCGTTACCGTCCTGATATGATCAGGACGGTCGGGCTTTACATTACAATCTTTTTAAATATAAGAACGCTGCGCTCTCTTCTATTTAAAAAGGATTTTCATTTCAATCCCTAACGCAAAACAGGATTTAAGTTTATTAATTTATCAAATTCTTTATGCTTTATTCTTTTATCAAAACACATATAAACCAGATCCAGTTTGTTCAAATCAACTGGCAAAATTGCCAATCTCCATAAACCATTCATTGTTCAAATACTTTATATTTGTGGTCATTCAAAGATTTAATGAGCCAGAAACTTCTTCTCAACGCCGTAGAGATCGATATCATTTTGAATCGGCTAGCGTGTCAGCTTATTGAAAACCATGGAGATTTTAAAAATACCGCTTTAATAGGCGTACAGCCTAGAGGTACCTTTCTACTTTACAGGCTTAAAAAATTACTGGTAGAGAACTATCAAATTCACAATTTGCGCACTGGATTGTTAGATATTACATTTTATAGAGATGACTTTCGTCGTGGTGAAGAACCACTTAAAGCCAACTCTACCGAGATTGATTTTGTGGTAGAAAACATGAACGTTGTTATAGTTGACGATGTGTTATATACTGGGCGCAGTATTAGAGCGGCCCTAACAGCATTACAGTCTTTTGGTAGACCTAAGGCTATTGAATTGCTTACCCTTATCGATAGACGCTTTTCACGCCATTTGCCCATACAACCAGATTATAACGGTAGACAAGTGGATGCCATTGGCAACCAAAAGGTAAAAGTAATGTGGAAGGAAAACGCAGATGAAGATGCGGTATACCTACTTAAAACTAACGACCAATGAGTCAATTGAGTGTCGACCATCTATTGGGAATCAAATACCTCACGACAGAGGATATCCAATTGATTCATAAAACAGCAGATCAATTTAAGGAAGTCATCAATAGGCCTATTAAGAAAGTACCATCCTTACGGGACATTACTATTGCAAACCTATTCTTTGAAAACTCAACGAGAACAAAGCTTTCCTTTGAGTTGGCGGAAAAGCGCCTTAGTGCAGACGTAATCAACTTTAGTGCAGCTCAAAGTTCTGTCAAGAAGGGCGAAACGCTCATTGACACGGTCAACAATATTCTGGCCATGAAAGTGGATATAGTCGTCATGCGTCACCCCAATCCTGGTGCTGGTGTTTTTCTTTCCAAACACGTCAACGCTAGAATCGTGAATGCCGGTGATGGTGCACATGAGCATCCTACTCAAGCTTTATTGGATAGTTATTCCATAAGAGAAAAGTTAGGTTCCCTTGACGGTAAGAAAGTAGTCATCGTTGGTGATATTCTACACAGCCGCGTGGCGTTGTCTAATATCTATTGTTTGAAAAAACTAGGTGCTGAGGTGATGGTCTGCGGTCCAGCAACATTGATCCCGAGACATATTCAAGATCTAGGAGTCAAGGTTGAACTCAATCTTAAAAAAGCTTTGGAATGGTGTGATGTAGCTAATATGCTACGAGTACAAAATGAGCGTATGGATATCTCATATTTTCCCAGTGTACGAGAATATGTGCAGCAGTACGGTGTTACTAGAGAAATTTTGGACAGTCTGGATAAGGAAATTGTAATCATGCATCCAGGACCTATCAATCGCGGTGTAGAGATTACCAGTGAAGTAGCAGACTCTAGCCAAGCCATTATATTAAATCAAGTAGAAAATGGGGTTGCGATCCGCATGGCGGTTCTTTATTTGATCGCCTCAAAAATTCAGCACAATGACCAGTAAAGTAACCGATAAGTATACCCTATTGAAGGATGATCACGATGACGTTTGTGATTTTGCCAATTTCCTTACACGCATTCACGATAAGTTCATAGATGTCAATCTAGTGATTGATATTTCCAAATACGATGAGATGAGCCTTCAGGATTTGCTGTGCTTCTTGACATTGAGTAATACTCATAGAGCTGAAAAAAAATCTTTGGTTATTATCAATAGTGCCATTCCATCAGGAGATATTCCAGATGAAATCATTGTGGTGCCAACACTACAAGAAGCTGAAGACATTATTGAGATGGAAGAAATAGAACGCGATCTAGGATTTTAATAGTCACAAAAATTGAAACTAACCATCCTAGGCTGTCACAGTGCCACACCACGAGATAAAGCTCGTCCTACAGCTCAGGTATTGGAAATAAAAGGCCATTTAATTCTGATCGATTGCGGAGAAGGAACACAGATGGCCTTACGCAAACAGCGTGTTAAGTTCGCGAGATTCAAGCATATCTTTATTTCACATTTGCATGGCGACCATGTGTATGGGCTTATAGGTCTAATTTCCACGTTTTGCTTGCTGGGTCGTGAGCAGGCACTGCATATCTACGGACCTAAAGGTATCCAGGAAATGATCGAGCTTCAATTGAAGTTGGGCAATAGCTATATGCCTTTTGAGCTTCATTTTACCGAATTGGAAGCCACCAAATCTGTACAAATATTTGAAGACGACTCCATCACGGTGAGTACCATTCCTCTGGATCATCGCGTGTATACTAATGGATATTTATTCAAAGAAAAACCCAACGAGCGACACCTGGATATCATCGCTTGTGAGCAGCTGAATATCGAAAAAGCCTATTACCGCAAAATCAAACAAGGTGCTGACTATGTTAGAGAAAATGGTGAGGTGATCCCTAATGAACGATTAACTACAGATGGAGATCCAGCAAAAAGCTATGCTTTTTGCAGTGATACAATGTATAAGGAAGATATCATCACACACATCAAAGGTGCTACGGCTTTGTATCATGAAAGTACCTTTTTGAAACAGCACGAGGATCTATGTAAAAAAACCAAGCACAGTACTGCGGCGCAGGCTGCTGCGATTGCACGAAAGGCCAACGTTGGTATGCTTATCTTGGGCCATTATTCCAGTCGCTACAAATCCTACGACATGTTTACTGACGAGGCACGACCTATTTTTGAAAACAGTCATTGTGCGCTGGACGGTAAGGTTTTTGAAATCTAGATTCGGACTGTGAAAAAAATTCTTTGTTTATTTTTTTTATTCTCGATTTGTTCTCATTCACAGTCAGATCTGGAAATTCTTGGATATAATCTTTTATTGGGAACCTTGACAGGTGGTTTTGGTTCAGCAATCAATAAGTCGCCAGAACAAAAATGGAACGAAGCTTTTTCTGACGGTGCTTGGAAAGGAGCTGTCGGTGGAACATTACTCTATAGTAGCAAAAAATTAATTGCAGAAGTCAATAGTAAAGAAGAATGGCATCTTGCGTGGTCCTCTAAAATCATTCATGATTCTGGCGCTTCCATTATTGAAAATGCAGCTGCCAATAGACCAATGTTTGATCAAGTTAATTTCAATCTAGGGTTTGTTAGAAACGAATTCAGATTCAAAAACGGCGTCACATGGCGACCTTTAATCAAGCCATTGTCCATGACTCTCACGATATACTCGGCTATTGGTAACGACTTCGATACGGGACTTTCATTAGCCTATGGAACTCCAATATTCATAAGAGACGATGAAAGGTTACCAAATGCTTTCGGGATCACTCATGGTAATGCCATAGTATTGAGAGAATCATTTAAGAACAACTTCAGTTTGATTAATCATGAAATGGTTCACGTTTTTCAATTGGATGAATATGCTGGATTGAATAATTTAATATTACCGCAGCGTAATCGATGGATTAAAAATGAAGCATACGATAAGATTACAGATCTCTTTTATGTGGAATACCATTCATTATTTTATTACTCCTTCTACTTTCTTGATGAGCTTATTCAAGGAAGAGGCTTCAATTTATTGGAAGCTGAGGCCTACAATTTTTCAGATTCTTTTAGAAGGTAAAACCAAAAAAAATCCCGATCTGTAAATCGGGATTTTTAGGTTTTTAAAAGTCAAGACTTTTAAATTTTCTTCATTTGTTGCTTCATCATTTTTACCTGATCGGTCAGCATTCCGTGTTTATCAAGTTTTTTAGCCTCGTTAAGTAGGGTAGTGGCTTCGCGTTTGCGTCTTTTAGTCATTGCGATTCCCGCAAGATTTAATTTTGCCACGGCAAGATCTTGATCCATTCTGAGTCCAGTTTTAATTGCTTTCCTAAAATATTTCTCAGCCTGGGTCATGTTGGTTTGTGATATCATCAAACCTTGTAAGTAATTGTAATATCCCAATTGCTTTGTAACTAGTGCTTTTTCAGGATCATTGATGCGAGCTAGCCATTTTTGAGCTCCAGGAAAATCTTGTTTTCTTAATCTTAGAAAAGCCAAAATGATCATTTCATTCCAAAAATATAAAATGACAAAAATTCCAGCCAATAGTATCAACATGATACCGGTAAGGATCTCGTTTCTAGTAAATTGATAGACGGCAAATGCGACGACGAGTACGGCAAGCACCAACTTAATATTTTTATTGAACATGAGTAGTTTCGTTTGGGGCTGCAAATATAGACAACGCGCTACATTTACCGTAACTCAAAGACTTCATATACCTTTACCGCTTCAAGAATTGCCTGTTATTTTGAATAAAACTGTTCCAGCAGACTATATCCAGCGTGTTGATAAAGCTCTTTTTTACATCGATGAGCATTTGAATGAAGATCTATCTCTGGAAAAGATTGCAGCTGTTGCAGGATATTCCGCTTTTCATTTTCATAGGATCTTCAAGTTGATTACCAATGAGCCACTGCTTACTTACATCAACCGTAAACGCATCGAACGATGCGCCTCACTATTGATGCATAGACGTGATCTTTCCGTTCAAGAGATTTATCTGGAGTACGGTTTCAATAGTGCAAGTAGCTCTTCCAGATCTTTTAAGAAGTATTACGGTTTGAGTCCAGTTCGCTTTCGCGAAAGCGTTACAAACACTAACAACAAGATCCATTCATCAATTAGAAAGAATGGACAAAGGCATCTGGTTATTCAAAAATACATTTGCAGTATTAAGGAACATCTTAAATGGCTAAGCATGAACACTAGTATCCAAATAAAGCAGGTCCCAGAAATGCAACTTGCAGGAGTCACTGCCATAGGTTTTCAAAACGTTGCTGGTAGCTATGACAAACTTGTTAACTGGGCTGGAGATCAAGGGTTACTCGACGCACCAAATGTGAAAATGGTGACGGTCTACCACGACAGTGCCAAAACCACAGCGCCCGATAAGGTCAGGATAAGTGCCTGTATCTTACTCAATAAACAGGTCGAGGTTGCTGGAGAGGTCTCCTTATTGCAGTTGCCGTCGCATCGCTGTATCGTTGCACCTATGGAAATAGGATTATCAGAGTTTGAGCAGGCCTGGAAAAGCCTCTTTATATAGATGCAGGAAAGCGGCCATAAAAAAGCGGCACCGGCGTCTTTTGAAATCTACCATAACAATTACCAGGATCATCCACATAAAAAGTGTATCGTTGACTTGTGTATTCCCATAGAATAAAGGCAATGTTGATAACGTGTGAACTTTCCCAATTATTTTTACTTGTAAACATTGTGTAGTTATAAAGACTTCCTATCTTTGCACCCGATTAAAAATTAAGGTTCGACCTTTTTATTATATAGAATTACACGATGGCACAAAAGAGAACATACCAACCTAGTAAGAGAAAGAGAAGAAACAAGCACGGTTTCAGAGAGCGCATGGCATCTGCAAATGGTCGTAAAGTTCTTGCACGTCGTAGAGCAAAAGGACGCAAGAAACTTTCTGTTTCAACTGAAAGAAGACATAAGAGATAATGATTTATCCTCTATAAATTATAGGCGTTACTTTTTTAGAAGTAACGCCTTTTTTTATGCCCGCACATTAACGAAATTTGAACATCCCACAAAAACATACCCATGCCAAAAAGAAAAGATCTAAAATCCATACTATTAATAGGTAGTGGACCCATCATTATTGGACAGGCCTGTGAATTTGACTACGCAGGTTCTCAATCATTGCGATCAATGAGAGAAGAAGGAATTGAAACCATATTGATCAATTCCAACCCAGCAACCATTATGACAGATCCGTCTATGGCAGACCACGTATATTTGTTGCCATTAACAACCAAGTCCTTACGTAAAATCCTTGCAGAGCATCCACAAATCGATGCGGTATTGCCTACCATGGGCGGACAGACAGCCTTGAATTTATGTATTGAAGCACAGGAAAAAGGCATCTGGGAAGATCACAATGTCGACTTGATAGGTGTTGATATAGATGCTATCAACATCACAGAAGATAGAGAGAAGTTTAGAGAATTGATGGGCAAGATTGGGGTTGGTATGGCTCCACAAGCGACAGCAACCTCTTTCCTAAAAGGTAAGGAAATCGCACAGGAATTTGGTTTTCCATTATGTATACGATCTTCGTTCACGCTAGGTGGTGCTGGTGCAGCAATCGTTCATAAAGAAGAGGACTATGACGAGTTATTGCAGCTGGGTCTAGAGGTATCGCCCATTCATGAGGTCATGATTGACAAAGCCTTGTTGGGCTGGAAGGAATATGAGCTGGAATTGCTACGGGACAAAAATGACAACGTAGTTATTATTTGTACCATAGAAAATATGGATCCCATGGGAATCCATACGGGTGACTCCATCACGGTGGCACCTGCGATGACCTTGTCAGACCGTACCTACCAAAAGATGCGCGACATGGCGATTCACATGATGCGCAGCATAGGTGAATTTGAAGGTGGTTGTAACGTTCAATTTGCTGTGAGCCCAGATGAAAGAGAAGACATCATCGCAATTGAGATCAATCCGCGAGTGTCTCGTTCTAGTGCACTGGCATCTAAGGCCACTGGATATCCTATTGCAAAAATTGCTACAAAATTAGCACTGGGCTACACTCTGGACGAGTTGAGCAACCAGATTACCGGTAGCACTTCGGCATTGTTTGAGCCTACTTTGGATTACGTGATCGTTAAAATACCACGATGGAATTTTGACAAATTTGAAGGCTCTGACCGCACATTAGGCCTGCAAATGAAAGCCGTAGGTGAGGTGATGGGAATAGGTAGATCCTTCCAAGAAGCTTTACATAAAGCCACACAGTCTCTGGAGATCAAACGTAACGGTTTAGGCGCAGACGGTAAAGGCTATACCGATTATAATCAGGTGATTGATAAGTTGACCAACGCAAGTTGGGATCGAGTTTTTGCCCTTTACGACGCCATCGCCATGGGAATATCTCTGTCCAGAATCCATGAGATCACACGCATTGACATGTGGTACTTGAGACAATTTGAGGAGTTACATGAGTTGGAGTTGGAGATAGGAAAGTTTGATATTAGTTCGCTTTCGCGAAAGCTACTTCTAGAAGCAAAACAAAAAGGATTTGCAGATCGTCAAATCGCACACATGCTGGGCTGTTTGGAATCTGAGGTGTACACCAAGCGCGAAGAGATGAATATCAATCGCGTCTACAAACTAGTAGATACTTGTGCTGCAGAGTTCAAAGCAGAAACGCCATATTACTACAGCACCTTTGAAGCAGACATGGAAACACCTGATGGGAAGCGCGCTGCACAAAACGAAAGCATTGTTTCTGATAAGAAAAAAGTCATTGTATTAGGTTCTGGACCTAACCGTATAGGACAAGGAATTGAGTTTGATTATTGTTGTGTCCACGGTGTTTATGCCGCACAGGAATGTGGTTATGAAGCCATCATGATCAACTGTAATCCAGAGACGGTTTCTACCGACTTTGACACGGCAGACAAACTGTACTTTGAACCAGTTTTCTGGGAACATATCTATGACATCATACGTCATGAGAAGCCAGAAGGAGTGATCGTACAATTGGGTGGTCAAACAGCATTGAAATTGGCCGAAAAACTGGATCGCTACGGCATTAAAATAATGGGAACCAGCTTTGAGGCACTTGACCTAGCTGAAGATCGTGGTAGATTCTCTACTTTATTGCAGGATATCAATATTCCATATCCAGAATTTGATACCGCAACATCTCCAGACGAGGCGATGAAAGTGGCCGATAAACTGGACTTCCCGATTTTGGTACGACCTTCATACGTCCTAGGTGGACAAGGAATGAAGATCGTGATCAACAAACAAGAATTGGAAGAACACGTGGTGGACATCTTGAGAAAAATCCCAAACAACGTGTTATTGCTGGATCACTATCTGGATGGTGCGATAGAAGCAGAGGCAGATGCGATATGTGATGGCGAGAACGTCTACATCATAGGTATTATGGAGCATATAGAGCCTTGTGGGATACATTCGGGAGATTCTAATGCCACCTTGCCGCCATTCAACCTGGGCGATCTGGTAATGCAGCAAATTAAGGATCACACTAAAAAGATCGCACTTGCTTTAAAAACAGTTGGGTTAATCAACATTCAATTTGCCATCAAAGACGATATTGTTTACATCATAGAAGCCAATCCTAGAGCCTCTAGAACGGTTCCGTTTATTGCAAAGGCCTATGGAGAACCTTACGTAAACTACGCTACTAAAGTGATGCTAGGGCATAACAAGGTCACAGACTTTGACTTCAACCCACAATTGAAAGGTTATGCCATCAAGCAGCCGGTATTCTCATTCAACAAGTTCCCTAACGTTGACAAACGATTGGGTCCAGAAATGAAATCTACTGGAGAAAGCATCTTGTTTGTAGACAGTTTAAAAGATGATGAGTTTTATGAGCTGTATGCGAGACGTAGGATGTATTTGAGTAAGTAGTGCCACTAAAGTTTTAAAACCCATTTTTATAATGGGTTTTTTTATACATTTTTTAAAGTGTCATAGACAAAGATAGTTTTAATACGCGTATAATCTTTAATTTTGTCATAGATAAAGATAGATAATTGGATTTAATTGAAGTATATAATCGTTTTCCAACACATTTAGATTGTATTCATTTTCTGGAGGAGTTAAGGTGGAAAAATGTACCGATTTGCCCTTATTGTTTTTCTGATTCAACGACTGCTTACAGCAAAAAATATCGACATCAATGCAATAATTGCAACACTTCATTCAGTGTAACGGTAAACACGATGTTTCACAAAACTAGAATTGACTTGCAAAAGTGGTTTTTAGCCATCGAATTATTTACAAATTATGAAAGGAAATATTCGATAAGGGAATTAGCGCAAGAATTAAATATTGCAAAAGATTCTGCGCTACGGATGACTAAGATGATATCTTCTGACCTTAGGCGGAAAGATTCTTTAACTTTTAAAATAATAGATTATGAAAAATAATTTGAAAGCCACACATGAAGGGAAGATTAAAATTGGTGATACAGAACTTAGTGTTGCTGTTTTACAAGACGAAACTAGGGTAATTACTCAGTCGGCTGTTTTCAAAGCTTTTGGTAGAACAAAAAGAGGTAGAAAAATAGGAGAGGTTAGAGTGCCGAATATGCCAGCATTCATAGATGCCAATAACCTTCAACCTTTTATAAATGAAGAGCTAAGACAAACTTTGAATACTATTTCCTATACCTCTAAAAACGGATCAGATTTAGAAGGATATGATGCGAACATCTTACCATTGATGTGTAAGATGTATTTAGATGCTAGAGAAGCTATTAAGTTGAGTCCTCAACAAATGCCACTTGCGAGAGCAAGCGAAATTTTACTTTTGGCTTTGTCTAAGCTAGGTATCACTGCCTTGGTCGATGAGGCAACAGGTTATCAAGATGTTAGGGTAAAGGATGCTCTACAAAAAATTCTTGATCAATATCTGTTAGAAGACGCTAAAAAATACAGAGTAACTTTTCCTTTAGAGCTTTACAAGCAGTGGTTTAGACTTAATAATTGGGACTGGAGAGAGCAAAATGCTCAGAAACGACCTAGCGTTATCGGAAAATGGACGAATAAATATATATATGAACGTATCGCACCAAACATACTAAAAGAGCTAGAGAAAAAAAATCCGAAGAATAGTAAAGGTCATCGTAAGTATAAGCATTTTCAGTTCTTAACTGAAGAGGTTGGTGAGCCAAAACTTCGTGAATTTTTTGGAGGTTTAATAGCTTTAGCAAGAGCAACTAATAGTTGGAAAAAATATACCGAACTTGTTGAAAGGGCATACCCTAAAAGTGGTGATCAACTAGATATGTTTTTGGATGAATAAAATCAGCTTTATTTGACCTATGAAATTACTTGTTGGAAAAATTCACTCATTTTATGACTGTAGGACTTCCACATTATAATCCTTCAACAGTTCCACAAATTCCTCAGCATTAAAGTTGGTGGCTTTCATTTCTTTGGAACTGTTTCTCTTGATGGATTTGCGGCGTATTTCTCGGGCAAATCTCCTGATGTGCGTATCGCTACTTAATTTAAGTCCAGGTACGGCAATGGTTTTACCTTCATCATCTTTGGCCACCATAGTGACATAGCTGGAGTTACAATGCTTTTTATCGCCAGATTTGATGTCTTCAGCATCGACTCTGATGCCTACGACCATAGAAGTGTTTCCTACATAATTGACGGTAGCTTTTAAGGTAACCATCTCACCAACTTCTATAGGCGCTAAAAAGTCTACCACGTCCACACTTGCCGTCACACAATAGTTGTTGCTGTGTTTTGACGCGCAGGCAAAAGCGATCTGGTCAATCAATGATAGGATATGGCCGCCATGAATCTTGCCAGAAAAATTGGCATGCGATGGCAACATCAACATGGATATGACGACTCTGGATTCCTCGGGCGTTTTGAAAATCTTTGACATGGGTTTGAGCTTTGAGTCGATAGCAGTGAGTTTCTATTGATTACGCTTTCGCGAAAGCGAACTATACCAAAAACAATTGCATCACAATGGGCAATTGTTACTGAAAACAGGTCACGGTTTAATTGCGGTTAAAGTGTGGCGATTGCTCCAGCGAGACTTCGGTAATGAAATACTTGGTGTCACCCCAAAAGAAAAAGGTGCCGAAGCGCTCTTCATACTTGAGTTTCACATATTGACCTTGATATTCCTGTAGCTTTTCAATGACTTCTTTTTCCTCGTCCAGGACCGAGAAGGAAAATATTTGAGCACCACTGATGCCTTGAGAGATCTCGCCTTCCCAGGTTTTGACCAAGTAACCTTTACTGGAAAATTTGATCAATTCACCGCTGCGGTACCCGTCTGAATAGGTTGCAAAATATAGAAAGCTGTACCAAATAATAGCCAGCAGGACGATGGTTGCGAGGATAACGCCTAATATTTTTTTCATAATCCGGTCATTTGTTGAAAGGCTATACCCGTAAGTATTGCGATGCCAAAACTAAGCAAAGTCCCGATCAATACATATTCCGTTAATTTCATATTATGTTCTCTGTTGAGATCTCCAAACCTAAAAACTGATTTGGCTGCCAGTAGAAATCCAACAGCACCAAATTGGCCAACGACAATGAATACAAAAACCAGCAGTCGTTCTATGATTCCTATCCAGTTGCCTGCGTTTTTAAGCGAGTCGATACCAGCGTTTTCTGGATTTAATTTCCATCTTGTAAAAAACATTTTAAGCGCTATGCTTATAGGCGTGGTAAGGAAAAGGATGCAGGCGATAAAAAACCAGGTCTGAGCAGGAATTTGAAATGAGAAATAGGTAAAGTCTGCATCATAGCCTTTGATCAAAGCGATTAATACGATGACCGCCACATGGGCTACTTGATCCATCAAAAACAACCATCGCTTGTTTTTCTTATTTGTCCCATACAGTTTGATCAGATCGATTACCAAATGAGACGCCATGATGATTACCGCAATATACCACAAGTATATATCCCATAGCAGAATCATCACCAACGCTCCATGGATCAATACATGAACGTATAGTGCAACCGATTTGATCTTGCGCTTTTCCTTGCTTTTAACGCTGTCGTTAGTCTGCAGGAAAAAGTCTCCTATAAAATGGGCGATGAGAAGTTTAAAGAATAGAATCATTACTTACGTCTTTATAGTATTGAGCAAACTGATCGATCAACTCACTGGTTTCTTTCCAGTTGGCTCTCTGTAGCCTTCGGCTTAGGGTTGCTTGCTGTACTCCTAATATTTTACCTATGGCTTCTTGTGTGATGCCTGGATGCTCCATGACCGCAACAATGACTTCTGCGCTGTTTTGTGTCCAGTGATCCATATATAAGCAGGCCATCTTCAAAGTTAAGTTGAAATAATCATCAAGTGGATGACCTGATTGGACCATCATATTCACACCTTTTTCTTTCAGTGAATCTAGCAGCATACCAGATTTTGTAAGGGCGCTGCCCGTAGAAACGGCGATGTTGTTTTCGATTAGTTCTACATTCCCTAAGCCAATCGCTATTCTAACATCTAGATCTCCAAATCTCTTCAACGCTGCCTTTATTTTAATACTTACATATAGACCAAGCTCAGGAGTTTTTATTAGCGCCTGAAAACTATCACCGCGGTAGATTTGGAAAAGTCCATCACTGGAATATTCGCTCAAAATATCCTTTAATACCTTTACAAAGGTTTCAGGATCATTTTGTTGTGAGTTGATGATATCACCAGCTATAACTACTTTCATAAGTATTACGTAAATGAGTAATAATGTAAATATATTACATACATACGTAATAATCATAAATATTACCTAAAAACGTAATAAATTGAATTATTACGTAAAAGCGTAATAATTATTCTTCATCGTCATTTGGGCTATCCAGCTCTAGATAATCTGGATCGTTATCTACCGCACGACGTACCAGTTTCTCATTGACTGATTTGTTGGCTTTCGCACCTAATTTTTTCAAACGCTCTACGCGTCCTACTAAATTACCGGCACCATCAGTTAGCTTATTCATGCTAGCAGAATAGGATTTCTTAACTGTATCGAGTTGAGCGCCTACCTTGATCAAATCATCAGTAAGACCTACAAATTTGTCATATAGCGCACCAGCAGCTTTTGCAATGTCTAAGGCATTCTTTTGTTGCTTTTCATTTTGCCACATGGTGTCAATGGTGCGCAATGTCGCGAGCAGAGTCGTAGGCGTTACTATCACAATATTCTTTTCAAAGGCATCTGTATAAACTGTTGAGTCTGCGTTCAAGGCCGCCGCAAATGCCGGCTCTATTGGAATGAACAACAACACAAAATCTGGACTTTCAATCGAGTACAATTCATGATAATTCTTATCTGACAAATCGCTGATGTGTTTGCGCAAGGCAGCGACGTGCGCTTTTAAATGCAGGTGTTGTTGCGCTTCATCTTCTTCATTGACCCAGCGCTCATAGGCATTTAGGGAAACCTTGGAGTCGATCACCATTTTATTGCCGCCAGGTAGATGCACGACAACATCAGGGAAATAGGTTTTGCCTTCTTCGGTTTTGACGCTTTGCTGCACCTCATATTCCGACCCTTTTTCAAGACCTGATTTTTCTAGAACTCGTTCCAGCACCAGTTCACCCCAATTTCCGCGCATTTTGGAATCTCCTTTCAATGCCTTGGTCAAATTGCTGGTTTCCTTACTCATCTGCTCATTGAGCTCCTTCAATCCAATGATTTGTTGGCGCAATGAGCTTTGTCTATCGATGGTATCCTTATGCGTGTCTTCCACACGTTTTTCAAAACTCTTGATCTTCTCCTGTAACGGATTCAAAATCTGCTCGATGTTAAGCTTATTTTGAGTCGTGAATTTGGTGCTTTTCTCGTCCAGGATTTTGTTGGCCAGGTTTTCAAATTCCTTGGTGAACTTCTCGTTGAGTTTTTCCAATTCTGCTTGAGACTGCTCGTATTTTTCCTCGGCCTTTTCGTGAATGGTACGCATCTGGGCAAGTTGTACGCTCAAGTGTTCTTTTTCACGATTTAGTTCCTTATAGTTTTCCTCAGTTTTTAAAAGTCGAGTGCGCAGTTCTTCTTGTGTTTCCTTTTTCTGGTGGATTTCTGCATTCAGGGAACTTTGAGCATTACGCAATTCGTCACGTTCTCTTAGGACCAGTTTGCCTTCTTCTACAAGAAGGTTCAAGCGTTCTTTTTCTGCTTCCAAAAACTGGAGCGGTGAAGAGAATTTGTTTTTGGCAAAAAACCAGCCTACCAAGGCGCCTACCAACAATCCCGCGATCAGTAACACTACCGCAAACACATCTGCCGTCATAAAAAATTGATTTAGCGTAAAGTTACAAAGTCAAATAAGGTCATCTCAAAATTGCGCGGAGCAGTTATCCACATTTAATCTTTTCCAGGCCGCAGTCGATAACTTCCATGTTCCCAGCTTAGAAACGGCGATGGGAACAGCTGCTCTAGAATATTCTTCTCCTTGAATTCCTTAATGCTTTTGAACCTGATGTAGCTATCGTGGATATACACGACTTGATCTGCCAGTGCTGTGGCCATGGCAATCTCATGAGAAGAAAATATAATGGTGCGGCTCTGGTTTTGGCAATGGTTTTTGAGCAACATCAACAACTCGGCTTTATGATGAATATCCAGATGGTTGGTAGGCTCGTCCATCAAAATATAGTCGGTATCTTGAACTAAGGATCGCGCGATCAATGCACGTTGCAGCTGGCCGTCACTTAGCGTTGAAAGCTGTCTTTTTTGAAGGTCGAGTAGCTCAAAATCGGTTAGGGTTTTGTCGATGATTTCCTGATCTGCTGCGGTCAAACTTCCCAAAAAATTGGTGTACGGTGCACGGCTTATTTCCAGTAATTGCCTCACGGTGATGGATTTACTGATGGATCTGTCTGTAGTCAAAATCGAGACGTGCTGCGAGAGTTCCTCTAGGTTGATTTGTGTGATAGACCTGCCGTTGAGCGATACGTTTCCGCCCAATAAATGGCTGCCGTTTGCCATGCATCGCAACAAGGTGGACTTGCCCGTGCCGTTTGCACCTATGATGGATATGAATTTCGCTTTCGCGAAAGCGATATGACCCACACATTTTGCAAGAATCTCTTGATCGTAACCTATCTGTATGTCTTGTAAAACCAGCATTAGAAGCGAAGGTATCTCTTTTTAACGATGAGCCAGATCACGAGTGGTGCGCCTACCAGCGATGTCACTGCATTGATGGGTAACGAATAGTTGGAAAATGGCAATTGCGCCACGATATCGCAAGCGAGTAGGAGCGATGCACCAATAATAATCACCAACGGAATCAGTTTTTTGTGATCCATGCTGGGCATGATGAGTCGTGCGATGTGCGGTACGGCCAGGCCTATAAATGCGATAGGACCTGCAAAAGCGGTAATGCTACCGGCCAATATACAGGTGATAGAGATGATGATCCAGCGTGTTTTAGTAATGTTGATTCCCAGACTGCGGGCATAGGTCTCGCCCAGTAACAACGCGTTGAGTGGTTTGATGATGAGCAACAGTGCTACGAGTGATATGATCACCAATACGGCAATGACCGCAAGTTCATTCCACGTGAGGTTTCCCAAACTGCCCAATCCCCAAAATACATAACGTCGTAACTGCTCGCTGGGACTAAAATATTGCAGTATTCCAACCACAGCGCTGCTCAAACTGCCTACCATCAAGCCTATGATCAACAATCCCATCGTGTCTTTGATACGTAATGAGATCAAGAGAATCAGCAAGAAAACTGCGAGACTTCCCAAAACGCTGGAAGCAATCACGCCCAATCCTGACACCATGGAAAAACCCAGTAAAGAACCGCCCATGATACAGATCGCGACACCTAATCCCGCACCAGAAGAAATCCCCAAAACAAACGGTCCCGCTAGCGGATTCCTAAACAAGGTTTGCATGAGCATCCCAGCAATGGCCAGACCAGCGCCGGTCAACACAGCCATGACGGCACGTGGTAAACGCAGTTGCGTAATGATGTAATTATTAGTGGTATCCGGCGCATCTAGAAAAAGCCCCCAAATTTCAGATAAAGAAATATATACAGATCCCAAGGCAATGTCTGCTACAAAAAGTAGGAGCAGCAACGTGATAAGAAGGATATAAGTGGACGTTTTCAATCAGATAAAGGATCAAAGAAGTTGAGATCATTCTCTTGCGGCTTACCATGAAATATTTCGATCAAATCCTTGAGAACCAGATCAGGTCGCATGGCGGCAGATTCATAATATATAACGCCACCAGTTGGGCCTTTGCGCATTGCAAAAGTAAACAGTTGTTTTTCTTGAAATGCCTTGAATAACTCATAAGAGGCATTGTCGGCCAGCAATTGCTCGTAAGAAGTATATTGTCCAGGCGCAATCCAGAAATCGGCATTTTGAGCATCATTCAGGACGGTTTCTACATTGTATGCCAGTGAACCAGAACCTTGGGTTTCTTGGTAGATATAGTTTGCTCCAGCATCATTGATCATGCGTCCTTGCCAGGAATTGCCATAAGGCAAATACCAGACATCTTTCCACGTGGCGCCAGCGATTACCGTAGGCTTGTCTAGATCTTGAACACTTGCTTTTGCTGCTAGATAATCGGCTTCTATTTTTTTGAAAATCGCAAAGGCTTCTTTTTCCTTATTAAACAAAATCCCAAAAACCTTGATCCATTCTGCACGACCTAACGGATGTTGCTCTGTCCAGTCGCCGTTGTAGAGTACAGGAATACCGGCTTCCATCATACGATCATAGGTAGGATTATCTGCATCAATGCCGTATCCTATCACAAGATCCGGCACTAATGAAATGGTGCGCTCTAGATTGACGTCTTCATTAGAACCTAGATCTTCCACATCACCAGTATCAATGCGTTCCCGCATCGCTGGAGAACTGATGTAGTCCGTATCTGGAAAGCCTATGAGTTTGTCGGTTTCGTTCAGTAATTCCAGCGGCGGTATGTGCGTCGTGGACGTCGCGATCAGTTTTTCTACTGGGATTTGCACGTCTCCAACCGTGGCATCTGTACTGAAATCCAATTGCAATGTGTCTGCAGATCCTGGCCACGGATTATTGATCATGAGTCGATAGCCATCTTTGATTCTCATAAGGTCAAATCCCTTGGCGTACTTGACCTCTAGCGTATCGGTAACCGTAATTGCCGTCGCTGGAACAGCTGGATTTTCATTTTTACAGGAAACAAAAATGCTCGATAGGATAAGAATGACGAGTAGAAACCTTGAATTCATAGACCCCAAAAATAGAATTATTCCATGGAACCTTTCCGCATTTGGGAAATGTTCCAGAGTTATGCTGGCGTGTCTAAAGTTGTCATTACATTTGCGACTTGTTATAGGTTATGCCTCGTTGCAGGATCTAGGTGGTGAGTTCGCTTTCGCGAAAGCGAAAACATTCAAAACAACTGCATCAAACAACGAGTCGTATTAAAAGGGAATCTGGTGCAAATCCAGAACTGTTCCCGCAACTGTAGAGAATCTGTGCTATTAGTGCAGCCCGAGAAATCGGGATTTCATGTAACGCCACTGAGAAATTGGGAAGGCGATGAGATATTCAAGTCAGGAGACCTGCCATAACAAATTTGAATTGTAACCTTCGGGATAGAGGTGGCGATGAAAATTTTGTTGGTGTATTAACGCTGTTTGGCGGGTTTCTTCTTGATGCCTGCCAGCTAATTTTCTTCACGCTTGTTTCCCGGTCTAATGAAGATCGATGATCCACAAATACCTAAGTACCGCTTTATTCTCAATGATGGCCATAAGTGCCATCGCACAAGTAGATTCCACCACCACAAAGCTGGAAAAAGTCACCGTTACCGCAGCTTCTAAATTTGAGCAGCAGCGCAAGGATAGTGGCAAACCTGTGATAAAAATCACTCAAGAAGACATTGAAAAGCAAAGCGCCGCCAGCCTGGCTGATTTGTTGAACCAATACGCCGGCATAGAGATTAACGGTGCACGCAGCAATGCTGGGCAAAATCTGTCTTATTTCATTCGCGGTGGAAATAATCGCCAGGTGTCGTTCTTGATTGACGGCGCGCAAGTGAACGATCCCAGTTTGATCGCCAGTGATTTTGATCTAAGACTGGTGGATCTAGGCCAAATCGAAGAAATTGAAATATTGAAAGGCGCCTCGAGCTCGCTTTATGGAGCTAATGCTGGTACGGCTGTCATCAATATTAAATTGAAAGAGGCCGCAAGAAAAAAACTGAGAGTTTCCATAGGCTCTTTTGTAGGTACTAATTCCAGTGCTGAAGATCAGGAAATCAGTCCAGATGAAGTGACCAACTCCATCAACGCAAGCGGCAGATTGGAAAATGGATTGACCTATGCCGCTGGATTTCACCATCAATATACCTATGGATTGAGTGCCGTAGAACCACTGGATGGAAGTGCTGCAAGGCCTGATAAATTTAACCGAATCAATGGTTTGGGTCGCATAGGTTATGACAACAACGATAACTTTAAGTTAACCAGCTATGTATCATTTGATGAGTATACTGCAGAATTTGACAATTTTGATTTCACAGATGCCGATAATGAAACCTACAGCCGCCAGATACGTTGGGGAACCAATGCAGAATATAAATATGCCGACCAAGGTTCTATCGTCTACAATGATGTAAGTACACATACAAGAAGAGACACGCGCAGCGGTTCGCCTACGGTTTTCAATTCCGACGGTTATTCTTTAGACCTCTTTAATAAATATGCATTTGACCTATCGGCAGACGGTTCCCATCAGTTGAAAACGATTTTAGGTTTCAATTTTAGAACCAATAGTTTTGAGAGCGATGCGATTCCTTTTGGTAGTACAGGTTTTGAACAAACAGCTGATGAAGATGAAACTAATTTCCAAATTTATGATCCCTATGCAAATGTCGTTTATGAAAGTGGTTTTGGTTTCAATTTGAATACGGGAATACGTTACAACATCCACAGTGATTATGATAGTGAGTTGGTGTACAGCGTCAATCCGTCATGGGATTTTCAGTTAGAGGACTCGACCTTGAAGTTTTATGGAAGTTACAGTACGGCGTACATCACGCCGTCTTTGTATCAGCTTTTTGATCGCAGTTTTAATTTGGGCAATCCAGATCTACAACCAGAAACCAATAAAACCAGAGAAGTAGGCGTGGAGTGGTTTCAAAAAACCACCAGTTTAACCTTGAGTGTTTTTGACCGCAGGTCAGAAAATGAAGTGATTTTTGTTTCTGATCCCGTTACTTTTCAAGGAAGGTATGAAAATGCACCGGTCGACACACAGGTGTTTGGGTTTGAAGCCTCATTGCAAACCAGAATCGCAGATCGTTTTGATCTTGCAGCCAATTATAGCTTTGCAGATAGGACGGATGACTTGATTATCTCGCGAGTGCCTAAACAAAAAGTCAATGCTTCCCTGCGAACTAAAATTCTGGACCGCACCTTTTTGACCTTGAGATACCAATACAATGATCCACGACAGGACGCTTTTTTCAACAATACCACCTTTACTACAGATCCAGTCACCTTAGAGGCTTATCAATTAATAGATCTTGATGCTACCTATAAATTAAAAAATAGGGACCTCACATTATTTGGTGGAGTGTCCAATCTCTTTAATGAGGATTTTACTGAACTTTATGGTTTCCAAACACGTGGACGCAATTATAAACTAGGCTTGCGAGTCAACCTATAATTATTTTAATAGAAAAACCAGCGGTGTGGCAACGCGGCGGCTCCAGAATTTTTCGCTGTGTTCATGACCTTCAAATTTGATGGATCTATAGTTAGTTGCGTTGTAACCTGTCGTTTCAAAAAGTTTATCGACCCTATTTTGATGCGGTTCATATGCAGCATCAAGAGTTAAGGTGCCGTAGTCAAAATAAAATTTATGGGTAGCAGGATCTGGTATGCGGTTGGGAATATCCTGCATCATGCCTTCACCTAAAATGGGAATAGGAAAGTGAGTACTCATACAAGCCGCACCACCATAAACGTCTGGATATTCCATCATGGCGTACATGGAAATCAAACCGCCCATGGACGCTCCCATGAGAAAAGTATCTTCACGTAGTGTAGACGTCTGGAAGTTTTGGTCTACAAATGGTTTCAGTTCTTGAGTCATGAACTTGAGATAGTCATCGCTGTAGAGACGGTCGTATCCAGTGTTTTCTTTTAATTGCGCTTTCGCGAAAGCGGATTCCACCGCATCATCTGGCATTTGAGGCATGTATTCGCTAAACCGTTTTTTACCGGTGTTCCATGATGTCACAACGATCGTGGGCGATATGGCGCCGGCATCAAGCAGCGAGTCCATTTTCTCATCGATTTCCCATGCGGTGCCATAACTGGAAGTTTCTTTATTGAAAACATTTTGTCCATCGTGCATATATAGCACATGATACTTCACATCCTGTTTAGGGTAGCCCGCAGGCAACCAGATTTCAACATTGCGTTTGTCCACATAAGCAGATTCAAAGTCATTATAATAAAGGATCGTGTCCTGATAGATAGGCTGCATGATAACTTGTTCGTTTTTTGAAATCAAGGGATTTGGTTCAAAAACATTTTTTGGACTGCGATCCTTGCATCCCATTAAGCCAGCAATAAATACGGATATTAGAATACTGCGTGCTGAAAGGTTTGATAACGATTGGGTCATGCTCATAAAACTAAGGTTGAGTATCAAATATATAAAGAATCAAATTTTAAAAACCTACCTTTTACCTCGTTTAAATACACGATTATCTGTTTAAGTGCGTATTAAGATAATTTTAACATGATGTTTTAATAGTCTGTAATACAACGTTTTAATTGTGTTTAATGCATTTCATCGATGTTTTATGTTTGTTTATCGTGTTCAAACCTCCCATATTTGAACCATCATTAAAACGATAACAATCAAAAACCTCTACAAAATGAAAAAATTTACCCTAACAGCAGCTATCCTATTTACCGCAGCAACATTTGTTTCCTGCTCCACAGATTCTGAAGGTATCGACGATACCAGTGCACCGCTAAGCGGTCCCAAAGTGACCTTGTTTACAGGCAGCAACACATCTGGTAAGATCAACATGTTCGACCTTACCGATGCCAACAACATCACCAATAAGTCTTTCCAGAGCGCCAGTACCGATGGTAACGGCATCCACTACGATCCACTCAATGACTGTCTTTTTGAGGCATCAAGATCAGAGAGTAATGTATTGGTCTTTGAAAACCTAAACAACAATGAGTCCGGATCGGCACTCGCTCCATCACTTAGATCTGACGTACAGGTGAAGAACCCAAGAGATATTGCCATCTCTGGAAACCGCATCGTGGTATCTGCAGATGCAGTTGGACCACGCGACAGCAACAAGTTCTATGTATATGAGTCTACGCCCAACTCTGTAAGATTGGTCAACATCTACGAGACAGGTAACCAGCACTGGGGAATCTTCCTTGCCGGGAACACTCTTTATGCAGCCGTGGACAACAGTGGTAGAATAGCCGTCTACAACGACTTCTTCTCCAACAACAGTGGTGAACTTACCGCAGACGACCAGATCACCATTGAAGGTGCACAGTCCCTAAGAGGAATCACTTATGACGAGGTAGAGGACCAACTATTCCTTGCCGATGTCAGAAACCCATTGAACGACAGCGACGGAGCGATCCACACGATCAAGAACTTCTCAGTGATCTACAGCGGTCTTGAGGCTTACGGTACCATCACGGATGTGACCACGGTAAGCGGTTCAGAGACCATGTTGGGCAACCCGGTAGACCTTGAGTACGACAATGTAGGAAAGGTACTCTATGCAGCAGAGCGCAGCACCAACGGTGGCATGGCGCTATCCTTTGACACTACCACTGTAGGCAACGCAAGACCGAAGATGCAACAGTCCGTTTCAGGAATCTCAAGCATCTACCTTAACGTAGAATAACATACAACGATTTTTCAAGTGCAATTTGTAGAGTAGATTGTAGAAAAGAGAAGAGACCCATCTAGGGTCTCTTTTTTTGTTCCATAGTATTGAGGAATGTTACGCTTTCGCGCCTGCCTGCCGGACAGGCAGGAAAGCGAGATAGAAAATAGGGCTACTGTTTCAAACCAAACTTGATTGCCAGTAGTAATAAGAAAAAGGCTAGGAAACCCAGCAAAATCCATTTGACGCCTTTGTAATTCTTACGGTGCAATAATTTATCCTTACCGTACATGAAATAAATCAGGATCACAAAAGCCACAAAAAATACCGCAGCGAAGATGAGTTGACCACTTGAAAACATGGGATCTTTAATTGCAAGAAAGGGTAAACTCATAATGGTCATATTTTTTGTAAAATTACAATACAATAGATCAATAATCCATGAAGAAGAATATCAACGCCGTACGCGACTTTCACAAAGCCTTTAAATTAAACATTCAGGATCAACCTACCGTTAACATCTCACTGGAGCGCAAGCTGTTGCGCTATGAATTGATGCGTGAGGAAAATGAGGAATATCTGGAAGCTGCAAAAAATGATGATCTTATTGAAGTAGCAGATGCGCTGGGCGATATGCTGTATATACTCTGCGGGACGATCATTGAACATGGTATGCAGGATGTCATTGAAGATGTTTTTAACGAGATACAGCGTTCCAACATGAGTAAACTAGGAGCAGATGGAGAACCTATTTATAGAGAAGATGGTAAGGTCCTGAAGGGACCTGACTACTTCAAGCCTGATTTTGGATCCATTCTCAACAAGCACCTACAATCATGACAAACGATCAGATTTATCCAGCAGAGCTACCGCCATTAGAAACATCAGAGTTTAAGAAGCATCCCAAACGTTTTCTAAACAAAAAATTGATTGCAAAGCTTATCGTTTTTGTGCCTTTGCTGATTGCTGCCATTACCTTTATTTTTATTCTTGATGAGCCGTGGTTTACGTGGTCTGTCATTCCCGTATGGTTGCTATTGTTGGTGCTGGCTTTATTCCTTTCTTACAAAGAGTATTTTGTGCGCGGTTATGTTTTAAGAGAACTGGACATTACCTATAGACATGGATGGATCTTCCATCACGAGACTACAGTGCCTTTTAACAGGATCCAACACACGGAGATCAAAGATGGTCCCATTGACCGATTGTTCAATCTTTGTGAATTGGAGATTTATACGGCTGGTGGTAGTTCTTCAGACCTTAGTCTTTCTGGGCTAGATCCAGAAGACGCCAAAAAACTCAAAGAATTTATCTCTCATAAGACAGCCATGCATGCTTGATCTAAGCGAACCTAGGAGACAAAGCCGCAAGAGCATATTATTATATGTCTTCAAGAATGTAAAAGCATTGATTGCCGTTGCGCTATATTCCGCATTTGGGATCAATAACTTTGGTGATTATAGGATTGTCATAGGCCTTACGGCGCTGGTGGTTATTCTAGGATTACTCTCGCCACTGCTTAGTTATTATTTTTTCACCTTTTATGTAGAAGGCGATGAACTGATCATTCAAAAAGGAGTCCTTAATAAAGAACGCAAGGCCATACCGCTGGAACGCATCCAATCTGTCAACATTACCCAAAACTTGGTCCAACGTATTTTACAATTGGTAGCAGTAGAAGTAGAGACCGCTGGCTCTAAAGCTAAAGAACTAGAAATACCTGGACTAAGCCGCGATTTTGCAGAATCTTTTAAAAATCTTTTGCAGGACAAGAGTCTACAAACCTCAAATCAGGAAGTTGTTGATGAAGGGTTGACAGAGGAAATTATCGATGCTCCTAACAAACAACGATCTGAAAAGAGGAGTGAGCTTTTATCCCTAGGAATAATTGATTTATTTAAAATAGGCATTACCCAAAATCATTTGCGCAGTGGTGGCCTAGCATTGGGAGTTGTGTTCGGGTTCTGGTATAATATCAGGGATTTTGTAGAGCGTTTTTACGGGAATGTCTTTGAGGGTTTTGAATGGGAAAACATGGTAGGTTATGCAAGCTTGAGTCTGGTCGTGATGGCAGCCATCGTTTTTATCATCGCATCGGTTATTGTTAGTGTCGTATTGGTTTTCAATAAATATTATGGATACACTTTGCGGCGCAACGGTGATTATCTTGAAATCGAAATGGGATTGCTTAATAGACGCGAGATTAAAATACCTATCCAGAAAATTCAGATTCTGGAATTTCATACCAACCCATTACGCAGGTTGCTGAATTATCAAACGGCCAAAATCTATCAAGCTCAATCGCAGGGAATTTCCCTTACAGGAGCAGAAGTTCCAGCCTGTAGCCCGCAAATGATGGAGTTGTTGCAGGATTTGATTTTTGATCATGGAATGGATCCAGACGCAAGCCAGATGGACTCCATCGCCATCTCACATGCCCGATTGACTTTTTACATCGTTGCCTTACCGCTGATTTTGGCCTGTGCGATCTCCATTTACTTGGAAATTTATGCATTAGCTGCCGTGGCTGTTTTGGTGTTCGGCTGGATGGTTTTTGTGTCGTATCGCAATGGTAAAAGGACACAAATCCAGTCTGATGAAGAGTTAGTCGTCCTGCGATCTGGATGGCTTTTTCATAAAACCATGCTCATTCCCATCTATAAAATCCAAGCGGTAGAAAAATGGCGCAGTATATTTTTGAAACGCCGCCAGCAAATCCATTTTACTGTGCATACTGCCGCAGGTTCTCGAGGGTTGCGTTACTTCAATGAGAGGCAGGTTACCCAACTTAAGAATAAACTGCACAATCTGGTGCTGTTGTCAGACCGCAACTGGATGTAGCTAATAGATCCTTGTGTCTGTAATTTGGGTGATCTTCCACGCATCATCCACAAAAACCATCGTGAAGACATTACGACCGGTATGGGAACGCTTGCCATTCACATAAAATTCATAATCTGTGTGAACGCTGGCGATATGATCATCTGCAACGGTTTTAAGCGAAGTAAGGCGTTCTTCAAAAGTTACGTTTGCAGGAATGGATGCAATGGATTTCAAAAATGTATTGACTGTAGAGGCGCTCGTGGTGCGTTCATCTCCTTTGATGGCAAGGGAATGCATGGAAGCGCCGTTGACGAATTGGTTTTTCAATGCAACCGTGTCTTGTGCATGAAAGTTTTGGAAAAAGGATTCCACGGCCTTGCTTGCGGGTTGATTGTAAAGCAACACGGTAGATGATGTGGTGGCTGTGGCTGGTTGTGAGTTCGCTTTCGCGAAAGCGAGAAAAACAACCAGCACAAGAACAGGTTTCAACATGATAGTTCCATTTAAGTGTTTTTAATATTACTATTTTTACAGCACAAAACGAAGATATGTCCACAGCCAAAAAGGAATACAAACGAATTACCGTCAAATCTCTGACTGAGATGAAGGCAACCCACCAGAAAATAAGCATGTTGACTGCTTATGATTTCACGATGGCCAAAATCATCGACAGTGCTGGTGTGGATGTAATTCTTGTGGGCGATAGTGCAAGTAATGTAATGGCGGGTCACGAGACCACCTTGCCTATCACACTAGACCAGATGATCTATCACGCAAGTAGCGTCGTGCGTGGTACAGAGCGTGCGCTGGTGGTAGTGGATTTGCCTTTTGGTAGTTATCAAAGTGACCCTAAAGAGGCGTTGCGATCTGCCATTAGAATCATGAAGGAAAGTGGCGGCCATACGGTGAAACTGGAAGGTGGCAGCGAGGTCATGGAATCCATCAAACGCATCCTAAACGCTGGTATTCCTGTCATGGGGCATTTAGGCCTGACACCGCAATCGATCTATAAGTTTGGAACCTACACAGTAAGAGCCAAGGAAGAAGAAGAGGCCGAAAAGCTAAAGAATGACGCTCTTGCATTGGAAAAACTGGGATGTTTTGCGCTAGTGCTGGAAAAAGTGCCTGCAAAACTCGCTCAAGAAGTCGCTGAAAGCCTATCGATTCCTGTCATAGGAATAGGTGCCGGTGGTGGCGTTGATGGCCAGGTGTTGGTTTCTCACGACATGTTTGGGATGACTCACGAGTTTCATCCAAGATTCTTGAGACGTTACATGAATCTTTATGAAGATATGGGCAGTGCGGTCTCTCAATACATTAGCGATGTGAAGAGCTCTGATTTCCCTAACGAGGAAGAGCAGTATTGATATTGAAGACCAAGACATACCATATAAATATTCATTCAAGACGCCGATTCATAATCGCCTTTTCACTATTATTTTTCTTATTGATAATTTCACTTGTAGAATTTCTCCCATTTTCTAAATATCAATGGAGTAGCTTTATTCTATTTATTTTGGTTGTTGTACCTGCATATCTAGGTTCAAGATATTTAGCTCTGGGAAAAATAAAAGTTTTGCTAAGCGATAAAGGTCTAGCTCATTTTTGGGAAAAGAGATTTATTTTGAGTTGGCAAAAGAATTTTAAAATTTCAAAGCACAGACTGGTTAGGTGCCATATCAAAGAGGAGCGTTTATTTGACATTATACAAATAGATCTCGATGATAAAAAAAGATATAGTATTAGCAGAATCGTATTATATGGAAAACAAAATGACTTTTATCGATTAGCTAACGATCTCCATTCGATCATAAATACCTTGAAGTACCAATAAATCGATAGGATTTTCAATAGAATTATTGGCGTCCTGTATCATCATGCTCGCTTCACGGTGCAACACTTCTTTATAGTCCTCATTGATAGGTTCAAACCGCAATAACTGTGCGATCATGTCCAGTAGTTTTTGCATGACGGTAACATCGTGTTTACAGTAGGTTCTAAAGGGTGCCAGTACGTTAAAGATGAGTTCTTTAAATGTGATGGTTTTGAGATTGATGACAGGATTTTCATCCTCATCCAATACGATGCTCTTATCACTCTTTTGCATGCGCAGTGCAAACAACTCCGTTAGGTAATTGATGGTGTCTAAGGCCGTACCTGGATCGTTGATTCCAGGTGACATGGCTTTTATTCCTATCTCTGTAATTTGCTTGAATCCCAGGACGTAGTTGTCGCTTACTAACTCAGATTCTGTGAAATTGAAGTTTTTCCCTAATTCCTTGACCTGTTTATCAGTAAGTTCTTTTTCTGACTTGATATACTCCTGATTTTTAAAAACGTACAGCCCTTTTGTAGCAATCAGGTCAAATTTGGTATCACAATCCTTGGCAAGGTCTAGCAAACCAGAGATGCTGATGTTTTGTATGGTTCCACTTCGGGTGGCGTGGTAGGTGTACCAACCAGACGAATCGGGAAATTCCTGACCGTAATCGTTTTCATCGACTAGGTATTGAAGACGCTTTCGCGAAAGCGTATAAATATTCTTCAATATGTTATTGATCTGGATACTGGTGGAAATACTATGAATGAAGTAAACGAATGCTCCTAAAGTAAACACGGCGCTTATGATTCCTATCAGGACAGAGAATCCAGGTAATTGATAATTATCGCCATCAGGTTCGATTCCCATCATGGTGATGATGTTGTACAGGATCATCGCGAGAAATATTCCCAATATCGTCTGGTGCTTTCTATTGGAAATAAGGCTGGGCAATACTCGTGGTGAATAGTTGGCAGCTGCCTGGCTCAATAGTAGCATTACCATGGAAAAGGAGAATACTAACATGCTTAAACCACCAGCAATTAGCGTGGTTAATAGGTTGCGCGCGGTATCCCTATTGTTGATGACTAGAACCGGAGCATTTTCCTGTAAAAATCCTGATACGCCTCTAGATTCTGCATAAATCATGGCAAATGCAAAAAATATGGCTACGATGGAATATAGCGTAGGATAGAATGCAATGGTGCTAGTAATTACATTGAAAAAGGAACGCAGTCGAGTAATTATAATCATGCGTTAAATTTAAAGGTGTAGGATGCGCTCCTGGGTTAATAATTTCATAAGGATTGATTATTTTCACGGAAACATTGATTGCTATGTCCTACACCATACAGGAAAAAACGGATATCCTGAAAGAATTGATTGCGATGGCACACGCTGATGATCATCTTAAAAAGGAAGAAGTCGAATTTATCAAGGCAATTGCCAGCCGGATCGAGGTAGGTGAGGAACAACTGCGCTTCATGTTGGAAAATCCCGATAAAGAACCTGTAAAACCACCTAAGCAATTTGTCAAACGCATCATTCACTTTCATAGATTGATGTTGATGATGCACATCGACGGTAACGTTGATGATAGTGAACTACAACTCTTACATGAAATCGCCTTGCGTTACGGCATACGAGGCGTGACGGTGAACAAATTGTTATCTACTATGGAGAAGTATCCGCATGGTGAGATACCGCCTAGCGAATTGCTGGAAATCCATTCTGAGACGAGTAATTAGACAACTTGACAGTATGATACGAAGTAAAAAGCGACATTGTGTCGCTTTTTTGCTTTGGTATTCATTTTGACTAATGCTATGTGTAATTATTAATCTAAAATTTTCAATTATGAAATTAGCACATAGAACAGCAAACAATTGGTTACCATCTTTAATAGATGAAATGTTTAATAACGATTATTCTGGAGGTACTGCCTTACCGTTAAGTCAACCTGCCGTTAACATCGCGGAAACCGACGAGCGTTTTCACCTTGAAATGATCATTCCTGGTTTTTCTAAGCAAGACGTCGCGATTGAAGTTGATAAGGACGTTTTGACCATATCTTCTGAGGTTCAAGAAGAGAATGAAGAAAAGACAGAGCAGTTCACCAGAAAGGAATTCACGAAGCGTTCTTTCAAAAGAAGTTTCAACCTACCAGAAACCGTGAATCAGGATCAAATCCAAGGATCTTACGAGAACGGAATTCTAAGTATAGAACTTCCTAAAAAAGAAGAAGCTCTACCACAACCAAAGAGAATGATTTCTTTGAAGTAATGATTGTTGAATTAGCCTGTTAATTGCAGAATCCAAAAAAAAATCCCAGCCGCTAGGCTGGGATTTTTGTGTTTAAAACAATCGTTGAACTTCAAAATAGGTTTTGACACCTGACCCGTCAATTTCAAAATTTGAATCAGAGCTCCTTGCAAATATTTCGATAAATCCATTTGCTGGAAGATCAACCGTCGCAGTTACATTTCGGTAAAGTTGACCATTATTATGATGGTTGACAGAGTGTTCTGCATAAATAACTCCATTAACAAAAATGGAAATACCGGTAAAAATATCATTACCGTAAGAATTGGTACTATGGAATTGCGCATTTACTTTGAAGATTCCAGCCTCTGAAGATTCGAACCTATTGGTTGTGCTGTTGTAACCATTGCCTGCATTAATTACAGAATTATTCATATTTAGTTTGATCCATGTGTCAGCGCTCCCTAAGATTTGATTTGCACTTAAAATGTTTCTCGATGAAACAAAACCACCTTTCCAAGTCGCAACTCCAGCGCCATCAGTTGTTAAGACTTGGCCTGCGGTACCTGATATAGTAGGCATTTCGTACCCATCAGAATCATCTTCATTTTTAATGGCAAATCGATCGCCTCTAAAATATCCAGAGTAGGCAGGCTCGCTTCCATTATTTTGAGCTAGTGAGTAGATGGAGTAGATAGTGCCTTCACCGCCTGAATTACCAGCTTCTGTATATATACCGTAATTGGTAGATGCTGCTCCTACGGTGACGCCCATATTGTTTCTAATACCATAATTGACCTGGTCTGCGGCACTGATCTGGACATCGTTATCAATACCAAAATGGGATCCAGCACCATCTGCTGATACTCTATTTCTGATACCATATTTACTACCGCTGGCACTTGCATTATTGATGGCATCAATAGTAAATCGATTGCCGCTACCAGTCCCTGGATTACTATTATTCAAACTAAGAACAGTTGGACTCACGTTGGCATCCATATTCAGTAAAATAGATCCAGATCGTTCAATGGCATCTGTTGTATTTGTAGCTGAATTTAATGTTCCTTCACCGTAAAAAACTGGAGAGCTATTAGCAGCTGGAAGATCGGTCCATGCAGCAACGTCTGTTCCATTGGTCATTAACACTTGGCCTGCATTTCCTGAGATAGTAGGCATTTCGTAACCGTCAGAGTTATCTTCATTTTTAATAGCAAATTTGTCACCTTGAAACCATCCAGAATAGTTGTTTCTAAGGTCGTTCCCTCTAGCGATACTGTAAATACCAAAACTATTGGCGTCACTTGCAGGCGTCCCAATTTCTGAACGTATACCTATATTGATTGCTGTAGTTCCAGATGTTCCACCAACAACATTATTGATTCCAATAACACCTCGAGCAGCACTGCCACTAGATATTACATTGTTGTATATACCAACACGATCGCTGTTACCAGCAGAACTTACTTCAGATCTTATTCCGTATTTAATTCCGGTACCTCCTACTGTACTCTTATTTTCTAAGTAAGCACTATAGGTGTTGACTGATCCAGTTCCGGTATTATTATTCTCAACTTTGATGGCAATTGGATCTGCCGAGTTGTTCGCAGATACTACGTCCACATTAAATTTTCCAGTGCTTAATGAGCTGCCTACACTTACTTTACCAGTACGTTGCACATTAGACGTAGTGGTCGTAGCAAAATTTGTAGTTCCATTATCATAAAACGCGCCTGAAGCAGAAGCCGGCTCCAGCTTTATATACTGACTTCCATCAAACATGTAGATACCTTCAGTGCCGTCTGGCGTGGCACTTGGATTTAGATATACTAATAGTCCAGCTTGCGCCGCAGTTGGAAATGTGGCATCACCAGTTACGGGAAGAGCGTCTACTTTTGGAATAATGATCCCATTGTATTTCCCAGTCATCGGGCTGGCGTCTGCAACGATTTCTAGATCTGCTGTTGGTTCTATGGTATTGATACCAACCTGCGCCATTGCATTGAAAGAAATCGTAAGAATAATTGTTAAGACAAAAAGTAATTTTAACTTCATAACTAGCAAGGTGTTAAGCTAACGAAGTTAAGATTCTGTATCTAAGGTTTTGAGCGCATTTGTCGAGATCGCGACGTTAGACGTTCTATTTTGTATAACGTCTAAAATAAACGTTGAATTATTGATATAATCGTTGAATAACTACTCTTAATTCTCAGTATTTATATTTCAGAGATTTTTTCTTGAAGCATTTTAATTTGGTCTCGCAAACGTGCCGCTTCCATAAAATCCAGTTCCTTAGCGGCTGCTTCCATTCGTTTACGGGTATCTCTTACCTTTTGTTCCAATTGTGGTTTTGACATGTAGGTAGCTTCCTCTTCTGCAGCTTGCAAATTCAAGGTTTCTTCGATCGCATAAACTGCTTTGGTTTTTCCTGAAAGTGCGCTTTCCAGACTTTTCTTGATCGCCGTAGGCGTTAATCCGTGCTTGGTGTTGTACTCAATTTGTTTGGATCTGCGGTAATCGGTTTCATCCATGGTTTTTTGCATGCTCTCAGTAATCTTATCTGCGTAAAGAATGGCTAAACCATTCACGTTACGAGCGGCACGACCTATGGTTTGGGTCAATGATCTATTGTTTCTTAGAAAACCTTCTTTATCGGCATCTAGAATAGCAACTAAGGATACTTCGGGTAAGTCTAGTCCTTCACGTAAGAGGTTGACACCAATCAACACATCAAATATACCTTTACGTAAATCTGACATGATCTCCACACGTTCTAGAGTATCGACATCACTGTGAATGTAGCGACATCTTATGTTGATTCGGGAAAGGTATTTTGTCAATTCCTCAGCCATACGTTTGGTAAGCGTGGTGACAAGAACGCGCTCGTCACGTTCTTCACGTAATCTAATTTCCTCTACCAGGTCGTCAATTTGATTTTGACTGGGTCGTACTTCTATAATGGGATCCAGCAGGCCAGTTGGTCGTATGATTTGTTCCACGACGATTCCTTCACTTTTTTCCAACTCGTAATCGGCTGGCGTGGCACTCACGTAGATCACTTGATTTTGCAAGGCTTCAAACTCTTCAAATTTTAGAGGTCGATTATCCATGGCAGCTGGCAACCTAAATCCATAGTCCACCAAATTCACCTTTCTGGATCTGTCACCACCATACATAGCACCAACTTGTGGAACGCTTACGTGGCTTTCATCAATGATCATCAGGAAATCATCTGGAAAATAATCTAGCAAGCAGAAGGGTCGTGTTCCTGGCATCCTACCGTCTAGATATCTACTATAGTTTTCAATTCCAGAACAATAGCCCAATTCCCTAATCATTTCCAGGTCAAACTCGGTTCGCTCTTGCAAGCGTTTTGCTTCAAGTGGTTTGCCTATTTCTTTAAAATAATCAATTTGCTTTACCAGGTCTTCTTGTATCGCGTGTATTGCACCCTGCAAACGATCTGGAGAGGTCACAAACATGTTTGCCGGATAGATGGTAATGGTTTGATACTTTTCTATCACCCGACCATCTGTTGGATTGAAGCGTTCGATTTCTTCTATTTCATCGCCAAAAAAGTGGATTCTAAACGCCGTATCTGCATAACTGGGAAACACGTCAAGAGTGTCGCCATTGATTCTAAAATTACCACGATTAAATTCTGCTGTGGTTCTGGAATACAAGCTTTGAACGAGTTGCTTCAAAAGATCTGTACGAGCAATGACTTGATCTTGATTAAGGCGTATGACGTTTTTCTGAAATTCTACAGGATTTCCAATACCATAAAGACAGGAAACTGAAGCTACCACAATAATATCACGACGACCCGACAATAGGGAAGAAGTCGTAGAGAGTCGCATCTTCTCGATTTCTTCATTGATGGAAAGATCTTTTTCTATGTACGTACCGCTGGTAGGAATAAACGCTTCTGGCTGATAATAGTCGTAGTAGGACACAAAATACTCCACGGCATTTTCTGGAAAAAATGCCTTGAATTCTGAGTAGAGCTGTGCGGCCAGTGTCTTGTTGTGACACAATACCAAAGTAGGTTTTTGAACCTCTTCCACCACATTTGCTACGGTAAAAGTTTTACCACTTCCGGTAACACCCAGCAGGGTTTGGTAGCGTTCTTCTGCTTTGACTCCAGTCACCAGTTTTTTGATCGCGCTAGGTTGATCGCCAGTAGGCTTGAAGTCTGATACTATCTTAAAATCCATATGTTGTAAAAATAGATTTTTTGGAATCTCGCTTTCGCGAAAGCGTCGTTAAAATAAACACCTTGCATAAAAAAAGCCTCTGTAAAAGAGGCTTTCTATAATTAGATTTTGACGCGCCAGCCGTGCTGGTCTGGTGCGCGATTGTATTGAATGTCCACTAATGCCTTTTTGAATTGGCTGGAATAGCTATTTTCCAATACGGGCAACTCAAAGGTAAAGTCATTGTGCTTGTAACCTTTGATAGGCACAACCACTGCTGCGGTACCACTACCGAAGAGTTCCTTGAGCTCGCCATTCTTTGCGGCTTCATTGATCTCGTTGATGCTTACGCGACGTTCTTCTACATCTATTCCCATGTCTTTGGCAATCTGGATAATGCTGCGACGGGTCACACCATTAAGAATGCGGTCGTTGTGCGGTGCGGTCAATAATTTATCACCTATGCGCACGAAAATATTCATGGTTCCAGCTTCTTCCAGATATTCATGGGTAGCAGCGTCTGTCCAGATGATTTGTTGGTAACCTTCCTTGATGGCAAGGCTGTTGGGATAGAAACTAGCCGCATAATTACCAGCAGCCTTTGCGTACCCTATACCACCATCTGCCGCTCTAGAGTACTCTGTAGCGATAACAACGCGTACATCACCACTGTAGTAGGATCTAGCGGGTGACATCACGATCATGAATTTATATTCTGTAGCAGGAGCTGCGGCAACACCATTCTCGCTGGCAATCATAAAAGGTCTCAAATAAAGGGACAAACCGTCGCCTTTACGTACCCAATCTCTATCGAGGTTGACCAATTCCTTAAGACCATCCATAAATACTTCTTCTGGTACTTCGGGCATGGCAAGTCTTTTGGCACTGGCGTTGAATCGTATCCAGTTATCTTCTGGACGGAAAAGAAATACGTCATCATTCTCATCCTTAAAAGCTTTCATACCTTCAAAAATTGCTTGGCCGTAATGAAATACCTTGCAACTAGGTTCTACCATGATAGGTCCGTAAGGTTTGATTTCGACTTTACTCCAGCTACCATCTTTCCATGTGCACTCGAGCATATGGTCCGTAAAGGTTTTACCAAAAGTTAGGTTCTCAAAATCAGTGGAATCAAGTTTAGAATTCCGAACTTTGTCAATAGCAATTTGGTGAGTGTGATTCATTGGGTATTTCTATTTTTGCAAAGATAGTAGTTATGCCATTATTATCGACATTGTCAAATTCTTAATTTTAAACCAAAATTTTAAAGATGAAACATTTATTTGCTCTAATTTTTATCACATTGACAATAGTGGGTTGTCGCGATGCTCAAGAAAATGATGAAACACCAGCGGTGAATGAAGACCAGCTGGAAGAAGTTGCCTTTACCAATTATGGTGATGACGTGACTGCAGACTCCTACATCAAGTCTGGAGACCTTACCTATTTGTTTTCGCAATTGAAACCTAACGATACGGTTAACGTCAAGGTACGCACGGTGATCAATGAAGTTTGTGCCAAAAAAGGTTGTTGGATTGAAGTACCTGTGGGCGACGATCAATCGGCTAGAGTTACTTTTAAGGATTACGGGTTCTTTTTGCCTAAAAACAGTCAGGGAAAAGAAGTAGTGCTTTCAGGAAAAGCTTTTAAAAGCGTGACCAGTGTAGAAGATGCTAGACATTATGCAATGGATGGTGGTAAAAGCCAAGAAGAAATTAACGATATTACTGAAGATCAAATCACCTTAAGCATCGTTGCCGATGGCGCACTGGTAGAAACCTATGAAGGTGCAGACGTTTTTGTGCCAGCTCCAGCAGAAGAATCAGAATAAGTGAAACGAGAAATCATGACCACAGGCGATGGTTCCAAAACCATCCACATGCCTGATCTTAATGAACAATACCATTCTAAACACGGCGCGCTTCAAGAGGCGCGCCATGTGTTTATAAAAATGGGGTTGGAACATTGGTTAGGGCAATATCCAGAGCTTAGCGAGCTTCATATTTTAGAATATGGCTTTGGAACGGGATTGAATGCTTTACTAACTGCGGTTTATGAAATAAGTGTGAAGATTCTTTACACGGGAATGGAAGCATTTCCTGTGACTATTGAAGAAATCGACGCTATGGATTATGGTTCCTTGATTGAAAAGGAGCAGCTGTACAAATCCATCCATCAAGCTTCATGGGATGAGAACGTGGCCATTTCAGATCGCTTTCAACTGGTTAAACAACAAATGACCTTTGAATCGGTAGCATTTGAGAATCAATTTGATCTTGTTTATTTTGATGCCTTCGGGCCACGTACCCAGCCAGAATTATGGGAACTCAGTGTTTTTAAAGCAGCTTTTAAAGCGTTGAAGAATAGTGGTGTCTTGGTGACCTATTGTGCTGCCGGCCAGGTAAGACGCAATTTGCAAGAAGCTGGATTTCTTGTAGAACGATTGCCTGGACCACCAGGAAAACGCGAAATGCTAAGAGCTACAAAAGCATAACTTTTATTTTGAATTTACTGTTTTTCGGTTCAAAAATGCTATTTGAATACCGCTTTTCATTCATCATTTAATATAAGCTTCACGGGTTGCGCGGTCGTTACCCGTTATTTTTACGACAAAGCTAAAAAAGGAATTATGAGTGAGTTGGTACGCAGTTTAGAACCCTTGACGTTATGGAACCATTTTGCAGATTTAAATGCCGTTCCTAGACCATCAAAGAAAGAAGAAAGAGTAAGGCAATTCATGGTTGATTTTGCCAAAACATTGAACCTAGTCGTCCTGCAGGATGATATAGGTAATGTGATCATTAAAAAACCAGCAAGTCCAGGAATGGAAGATCGCAAAACGGTGATCCTTCAATCTCACCTGGATATGGTGCATCAAAAGAATAATGATACCCAGTTTGATTTTGACACTCAAGGCATCGAGATGGAAGTCAAGACAGACCGAGTTACCGCCAAAGGCACTACGCTAGGAGCAGACAACGGCATAGGCGTCGCTGCCATCATGGCCATTCTATCCTCAAGAAATGTGGCTCATCCACCTATAGAAGCCTTGTTTACCATTGATGAAGAAACCGGTATGACAGGCGCCAAACAATTAGACAAAACTATTTTGACTGGTCAGATTTTGTTGAATCTGGATACCGAGGAAGATGACGAGATCGACATAGGATGTGCCGGTGGTATCGACATCACAGGTACCAAAACTTATACCTTAGAAAGTCTGGACTCAGGCTTTGAAACAAAAAAGCTCACCGTCAAAGGCCTCAAAGGAGGCCATAGTGGTATGGACATCCATAAGGGATTGGGAAATGCCAACAAAATCATCACCCGATTGATGGACGCCATGCAGAAAAAAGGAGTGGTCCACTTGCAGGAATTTCAAGGTGGTAGTTTAAGAAATGCCATACCTAGGGAAGCGGTTAGTGTGGTTCGCTTTCGCGAAAGCGAACTAGAAAACATCATGGCTTCATTTGAAAGATGTAAGTCAGCTATTGAAAAAGAGTATCAATCGCTAGAACCTAATTTATCCATCAGTATTGAGGATGCTGCCAGTAAAGAGGTTTTGAATGGTGAAGACAGCAAACATTTAATCTATATGATTCTGGGTATTCAAAATGGTGTCTATCGCTGGAGCCCAGATTTTGAAGATCTAGTTGAGGCCAGTAACAACCTAGCTCGCATCCAACTGAGCGATGGACAACTCGAAGTGGCTTGTCTGACCAGATCATCAGTTGAGAGTGTGAAAGACGACCTGAAAGCCACGGTGCGTGGTGTCATGGAATTAAATGATCTAGATGTTGTCTTTTCTGGAGATTATCCAGGTTGGGAACCTAGACAAGATAGCGATATCCTCAATGTGGCTACCAGTATCTACACAGATCTATTTACACAAGAACCTAGAGTGGTGGCCTGTCACGCCGGTCTGGAATGCGGGATTTTAGGAGAACGTTATCCAGATCTGGACATGATTTCTTTCGGTCCTAATATTAGAGGTGCGCACAGTCCAGATGAATACGTAGAAATACGATCTGTTCAGAAATTCTGGAAGTATCTACTGGAAATTTTGAAAAACGTGCCAAAAGCATAATGCTTCAATAGTACAAACAAAAAACCGCTGCAAGACGCAGCGGTTTTTTGTTTTTAGAACCTTGGATCTGGCTGTCTGCGCTGGTCGTACTTGATATCACTCAAGGCACCAGACTTAATTCCAATGAAGAAGAACCAGCTGTTGTTGACACCTATAGGATTCCAGTTAAAGCTCATACGGAAACTCTCCAGATCTCGCTGAAACCTTATCGTTGTAAAGGAAACACCTTTACCTACAAAGTCATAACCGGTGTTGCCGCCTATGCTCCATCGTGGTGAGAACTCCACATCACCACTAAGCATGATACTGTTACCGCTTATTTCATTTTGCCTACGTGCATTGTTGTACGTAAAAGTATAGGCAATGTTCAAATTCCACGGGATTTTAAAACGATACAGGCTATCCTCCAGATCTACATCTTGCTGCGTAGGTTCCTCATCATCCAGAAAGTTTCCTGTGGCAGGATCGATAGGATCACCAAACAAATCATCTGCTCGTCCACCATTGCGCAGGGTAGTGCTTTCTACTTTAGTTTCCTTGTCATCTTCATCTTTAGCGCCTTTCTCAAAATCCTTGCTGTCCAGTTTAAAATTGAAACGAGCACCAGCATTTGTCAATCGTGCTAAACTACCGCCATTGTTGATGTTGAACGTATTGATTCTTTGATTGTTGGCATCTAGAGCGTAAGGATCAAAATTGGCATTAAGCTGTAAGTCCACGTCTTTATAGATAGGAATAACGCCACTTAAATTTAAAGGACTTAGTTGCAGGGAATCGCCTGCAAGATTATAGCTCGTACTTATGTTAAGACTCTTGATCCATTGCTTCTTTTTGAGCTCGCCATCTTCACTATCTGGATCCAAGACTTTGGCCTCTAGGTTATTTTGAATACTCAGGCCTATATTGCTGGAGAAAACGCGTCCAGGAGCACCAAACAAAGTACCTTCAAATCGACTAAAGAAGCGTTCCTCGTCAGACACCATGACGCCATCTTCTCTCAATAACCTTTCATAATACTGATCAAAACTTGGGTTGATGTTATAAGAAACGGATGGTCTTATAACGTGACGTACCGCTTGAATCTTAGCTTCTGGATTGGAGCTTGTAAAACTACCATATATGGTGGTACCTAGACTGGCGTTGAAGCTGTAGGTGCGATAACTATCAAAACCGCTTATTGTATCTCTTCTAATGACTTGGTTTCCACTTTCATTAGCGACTAGGGTTTGGTCAATCGTGTCAAAAACCCAATTCTCTTGAAAACTTGCACCAGTACTCACACTAAAATACTTCGCAATCTTAAAGTTGGTCGATATAGGAATGCTATGCTGTATACCGGCACGAGCATCCTTAAAAATATCTGGAGTAAACAGATTATCGTTGGTGGTAGTGGCTCGATTCTCACCTCTCACATTATATTGTAAGTTGATGTTTTGAATGATTCCTTTCTTAAGGCCACCTTCACTAGCAAAGGGAAATACCCTGGAAACACTACCTTGAAATGTAGGTAGGGTAAGGTTGGTGGTGTTGGTATTCACATTCTGGTTAATGGAAACCGTGGTGTTCAAATTGACTTGAGGTTCTCCTGGGAAAGTTTTGGAATAACTAATGGAACTGCTCAAGTTGTTGATAAGCTGTGCGCTCTGGTTGGTTTGATTAAACGAGTTTCTATAGAAATCTGGGCTACCTAGGTTCACACTGGCGCTAAATCTGCTATTAGGACTTGCATTGGCGTCCTGACTGTGTTGCCAGTTAATATTATAACGACCGGTTTGTGCAAAATCTGAAAAACCTCGTTCGCTTCTAATGGACTCTTCCAGTAAAAACCTGATGCTACCAGAATACTTATATCTTTTCCTATAACTACTTTCCACACGGGCACCGTAACTACCATTGGTAAAATAGTCTCCTAATACGGTTAGATCCACGTAGTCATTAATGGCAAAATAGTAACCACCATTGGTCAGGTTATAGCCTCGATTGTTATCATTACCAAAAGATGGCAAAATAATACCACTACGTCGCTCATTGGTCATAGGGAAAAACGCAAATGGCAATCCTAGCGGCGTTGGAACATCTGCGATGTACATGTTCACGAGGCCAGTGACGATTTTCTTTTTGGGAACAAACTTGATCTTGCGCGCTAGGAAATAATACTCGGGATTCTCGGGATTGGAAGATGTGGTGAACCTCGCGTTGCGCATAAAAAAGACACTGTCGTTTACTTTTTTGGTAATCTCGGCCACGACATTGAATTCTCCTTGAGCCGTTTTGGAATTATAGGTAAGCGCTTTTTTCGTGTCTTTATTAAAAATGATAGAATCTGGCTCTACTTTATTGGCACCTTGTGTAAAAATGGGTTTTTGCACATAGGCATTGGTAGAATCCTCGACAATCCCATAAGCATATACGTTGCCCGTGTTATTATTAATAATGATTTTACCAGCTTCCAGTCGTATGTCACCATACACAATGATCGCCTGGTCATAGAGCGTCAAGGTATTTTGTCTGCGGTCAAAACGGTTGTAGCCTTTAGCGCTGGATTCTAGTTTGTATTGAAGAAAAGCTTTGGGTTTGGTCGTGTCTTGAGCCGTAGAATCCTGCTCTACCAAGGCCTCTTGAGTAACCACAACAGGCGTTTCCACCTTACCAGAATCCTGAATAATAGGTATAGGTCGTTGTACCACAGGATTTTCCTGTGCATAACACCAGTGTAGTCCTGTTAAGAAAACTATTGATAAAATGATATGCCGTAAAATGGGATACAATCTATACTAGGGTATATTCGTTAACGAATTGGTCTGGTTTTTGAAAAGTCAAAACTACATATAATTTCTAAGGGTTTTTTTGATATTTACGCTTTCGCGAAAGCGAATTCAAAACAACCTTCTTGCAACCGATGAGGTCCTTTTATGAAAACGAAAATTTATTTCTTTATTGCGCTATTCACTGCACCGTTGGTACTTTTTGCCAATGTTATGGCATCCCATGAGAACGATCCGCCTAACCGAAAGTTCAAGGTAGTTCTAGACGCTGGACATGGTGGCGACGATGGTGGTAATTCCTATGGTGGCGTGCGAGAAAAGGACGTGGCGCTTAAGGTGACCATGGCACTAGGAAAGAAGCTGGAAGCACATGCAGATATTGAGGTGATCTATACCCGCAAAACAGATGTTTTTATACCATTATGGAAGCGTGCAGATATTGCCAACAAGGCGCAGGCAGATCTTTTTGTTTCCATTCACTGTAATGCCTTCAAAAAGGAAAGTGCAAATGGTAATGAAACCTGGGTGCTGGGATTGAGACGTAGTAATGAGAATCTTGACGTGGTGATGAAGGAAAACAGCGTGATCCTGTTAGAGGATGATTATGAAGAAAACTACGATGGATTTGATCCTAATGATCCTTCATCCTATGCGACTAGTGTATTGACTCAAGAAATATATATGGAGGACAGCATCGACCTGGCTGCGATGATTCAAAATAACTTGGCTTCAAATGTCAAACGTACCAATCGCGGCGTGAAACAAAACGTTTTTGCCGTCTTGCGTCAGAGCTACATGCCTAGTGTATTGGTAGAAATAGGTTTTTTACCCAATACAAGTGAACGCAATTACCTGACTAGCACTAATGGTGAGAAGGCAGTCACCACGTCAATTTATGATGGTATCATCGATTATAAGCAGAATAGGGATATCAATGTTTCAACCATTTCTGAAGGTCAAAAAGCATCTTCTTCAAGTGCTGTGGCGATTGAGCCTGTGAGTTCCAAAGCCGTTTACAAAGTCCAGATTGCTGCCAGCAGTAAGGCTTTAGCGCCTAAATCCAACAATTTTAAAAAGTTACCATCTATTTCCAGAGAGAAAGAAGGTGATATCTATCGATATTTTACCGGTGAAACCAATTCTTTGGAAAAGGCTAGTGAACTTAGAGAACTAGCCGTAAACAAAGGCTACAAGACCGCATTCATCGTCATCATCGAGAACGGAACCAGACGCAGATTGTAGCAACTGCTAATTAATTGTTAGTCCTAATATATAGGCAAGTCTTATATTTACATTTGCTGAAACTGCTATGCAATGAAATTTACTAAAGAAATCAAGGTTGGATTATTAACGGTAGCTGCGATAGCACTGTTTGTTTTCGGCTATTCATTCTTGAATGGGCGCAACCTCTTAAAAGCAGATCGCTCCTTCTATGCGGTCTACAATAACGTGGAAGGTTTGACTAAATCTGCTCCAGTGACCATAAACGGTTTGATTGTAGGGAATATCGATGATATCGATTTTCTAGATTCTCGTGGGCGATTGATCGTAAAATTTCATGTGGATGAAAAATTCAACTTCTCTAAAGAAAGCACGGCAACGGTTTACAGCACTGGATTGATAGGTGGTAAAGCACTAGCCATAATTCCTAACTTTGAGTCAGATGCACGACTGGCAAAACCAGGTGATACTTTGATCTCAAAAACGGATAGCGGTATTGAAGGTCAGATCATGGAAGAGTTTCTTCCTTTAAAGGATAAGATTGAAAACATGGTAGTAAGTGCAGACAGTGTTCTTACTGCAGTAAACAAAACACTTAACCCAGATACTCGTAAAGCGATCGTGCAAAGTTTGCAGGAACTTAATAGAACCTTGATTCAAGTGCAAGGTCTTTCCAGTAATGCGAACCAATTCCTAACCAATAACGATAAAGAGCTTTCCAGTACCATAAAGAACCTGAATAAGACGACAGAGAATTTTGCCAAAATATCAGACACGTTAGCACAAGTTCAAATCGCAAGTGTGGTTAAAGATTTGGAAGTCACCGTTGGGAAATTCAATAACCTATTAGATGATGTTGCAGAAGGTGAAGGAACGCTAGGTAAGTTAATGACAGACGATAGGCTTTATACGAATCTTGAACGCGCCACACGCCAGGCAGAAATGCTTCTTCAAGACATTAAATTAAATCCTACTCGATACATCAATATTTCTGTTTTTGGTAAAAAGAATAAGGAATACGTAGAACCAGACGACCGTAAGTTATAATTCATGCAGTACATACCTAATATTATTTTTGCCATCCTGTTAATAGGAATGGTAGGCTTTTTTGCGACGAACATCCGTAAGATGATTCGCAACATCAAAGTAGGTAAAGAAGTCGACCGCAGTGATCGCAAATCAGAACGCTGGTCGCAAATGGCAAAGATTGCGTTAGGTCAATCTAAAATGGTGCGTAGGCCTATTGCTGGATTTCTTCACGTCATCGTGTACGTAGGTTTTGTCATCATCAACATTGAAGTTCTGGAGATTATCATTGATGGTTTGACAGGTCAACATAGAATCTTTGCTCCATTTCTGGGTGGTTTCTATGACTTTTTGATTGCAACTTTTGAAATTTTGGCATTCCTAGTTTTAGTAAGTGTTATCGTTTTCTGGATCCGCAGGAATGTGATGAATATTCGCAGATTCCTTGCAAGGGAATTAAAAGGCTGGCCTAAAAATGATGCGAATTACATCCTATATTTTGAGGTAGTTCTAATGGCATTGTTCCTAACCATGAACGCCACCGATCTGGCAATTCAAAATGGTGTTTTAAACGGAATGTTCACTAGTGAAGCGGCGATGCATTACGTTCATGGCAATACCGTGACCGGTAGTTTTCCTATCAGTAGTTGGATGACACCATGGTATTCAGGGCTTAGCTTTGAAACACTACACATCATCGAGCGAGCCTGCTGGTGGTTGCATATTGTAGGTATCTTGATTTTCCTAAATTATTTGTACTGGTCCAAACACCTTCACATCATGCTGGCGTTTCCAAATGTTTGGTTGGCAAAATTGACACCTAAAGGACAATTCACTAACATGGAAGCCGTCACCGCAGAGGTAAAACTAATGATGGATCCTAATGCAGATCCTTTTGCGGCACCGGCTGCAGGAGTAGAGGACGAGATGCCGGCATCTTTGGGAGCTAACGATATCTTTGACTTGAATCAGGTACAGCTCCTCAACGCCTACACCTGTACAGAATGTGGTCGATGCACGGCAGAATGTCCAGCAAATATCACGGGCAAAAAATTGAGCCCGCGCAAGATCATGATGGACACGCGCGATCGACTGGAAGATGTGGGCAGCATCATCAATAAAGAAGGAGAATGGAAAGATGATGGCAAGACCTTATTGAATGACTACATCACCACAGAAGAGCTTTGGGCTTGTACTACCTGTAACGCCTGTGTAGAAGCATGTCCTATAGGCATAGATCCATTGAGCATCATCATGGAGATGAGAAGATATTTAGTGCTGGAAAACAGCGCTGCACCAACTGAATTGAACGTGACCATGAGCAATATTGAAAACAATGGAGCGCCATGGCCTTATAACCAACAAGATAGATTAAACTGGGCAAACGAAATTTAATGAGCGACGACAAAAACTTTATAGAAGCCAAAGCAGAAGACGGATCACTAATCAGTCCTATTTTGCCAGAAGGCGTGAAGAACTACCTTATAGACATTGACGGTACCATCACAGAAGATGTTCCCAATGAAGAGCCAGAACGCATGGCTACCTGCGAACCGTTTCCAGATGCGCTACAGACTTTGAACGAGTGGTATGATGACGGGCACGTGATCTGTTTTTTCACCTCACGTACAGAGGATCATAGAGAAGTGACAGAGAACTGGCTCAACAAACATGGTTTCAAATACCACAGTTTATTGATGGGCAAGCCTCGCGGCGGCAATTACCACTGGATTGACAACCACATGGTACGCGCCACGAGATACACGGGCGAGTTCACCCATCTGGTAGAGAAAGAAGTGACCATAGAGGTGTTCAAGAATCATAAATAGTTCGCTTTCAAGGAGCTCTGCGACGCAGAAGTTCACACTGAGCACAGTCGAAGTGCGAAAGCGTAACTACACAACATACCTTACAAATTTACAGAGGCTGCGTCTCGACAAAGCCCTGAATGTGAAACAATATGAGTGAAGCAATAAAAGTCCCAACGGTAGCCGAATTTATCGCGCAGAACAAACAACCAGAAGTCCTATTCTGGGTAGGTTGTAGCGGTAGTTTTGACGATCGCTCTAAGAAGATTACCAAAGCTTTTGTAAAGCTTTTGAACAAAGCAGGCGTTGAGTTTGCTGTTCTGGGAGCAGAGGAAAGTTGTACGGGCGATCCAGCAAAACGCGCTGGTAACGAGTTCTTATTCCAGATGCAAGCCATGATGAACATTGAGGTTCTCAATGGTTATGAGATTAAGAGAATAGTAACCGCATGTCCGCACTGTTTCAACACCTTGAAAAATGAGTATCCAGAATTAGGTGGTAACTATGAGGTTATTCATCACACTTCATTCCTTAAAGACTTAATAGCTACAGGAAGACTAACTATTGAAGGTGGGAAATTCAAGGGCAAAAAAATTACATACCACGATCCGTGTTATCTGGGAAGAGCTAACGAGATCTATGAGGCACCTAGAGATTTGATTGAAAAACTGGATGCTGCATTAGTAGAAATGAAGCGCAGCAAGCGTAATGGTTTATGCTGTGGCGCTGGTGGCGCACAAATGTTCAAGGAGCCAGAAGAAGGCAAAAAGGATATCAACATCGAGCGTACTGAGGAAGCATTGGAAACCGGTGCTGAAGTGATTGTTGCTGCTTGTCCATTCTGTAACACCATGATGAGTGACGGTATAAAAGCGGCGAACCAAGAAGGAAAAGTAGAAGTTCTTGACGTGGCAGAGATGATTGCAAATGCCGAGGATTTGTAATGTTTAATATGGAAATTTTAGCAACTAATAAAAATAGAGCAACTTTAAAGGTTAGGATCATGTTTTCTGTGGTCTGTTCTTTAATCACTACAGCTCTCTTAGTCGGCGCTAATTATTGGGTAGACATGATTGATTTTGAATCAACAAACGCTTTTATTTTTCTCTTAGGGTATTCCATCATTTTGTTTTTAACTTCATATTTTTTCTTAAAAACGAACAATGAAAAAAGTCGTTGAGAAAAGGTCTCTGATCTCCGTACTTTCTATCGGTTTTAGTTGTGGATTGTTAATCGCCGTTGGAATGGCTTTATGGGATTATTTTGATAATGAGCCATTTCAATTGACCCAGTTTTTATTTTATATGATATTCTTTGGTTTTTTTATGGGTTTCTCATCCCGTCACAAGATCACAAAAATTTAATTATGTTAGTAGACTTTCAAGAACTTCCTGATGATGCCAGAGTATGGATCTATCAAGCAAATCGCACCTTCAAGGATGAAGAGTTAGAAATTCTCAAGCCTCAACTTGATGCATTTTTACAGCAATGGACGGCTCACGGTAAGGATTTGAAAGCAGGTTATGATCTTCCATATCATCGTTTTATCGTCATAGGATTAGATCAAACAGAAGCTGGAGCCACAGGATGTTCCATAGATGCTTCCGTGCGTTTTATTCAGGCTGTGGAAAAGGAGTTTGATATTGATTTGATGGACAAGATGAATGTATCATTCAAAAACGGACCTTACGTGGCCTATAAAGAGCTTTCTGACTTCAAAAAAATGGCCAAGGCTAAATCCGTATCCGCTAACACCATCGTTTTCAATAACCTCGTTCAAAACGTAGGTGAATACAAGGAACATTGGGAAGTTCCAGCTTCTGAGAGTTGGCACTCTAGATTCTTTTAAACCGTTCATAAAACAGTTGATATCATCTTTTAATTCTGCCGCATCCATTGGCGGATGGCTAGCAATATTGCTATATTTCCGTGTAGGGAACGATTCTTGATTTCCCTTGCAGACAAGCCGTTTTAGAAGATTATGATGAAGAATATTATAGGGCTGTTTTTGGTTTTCGCTTTCGCGAAAGCGTATTCCCAACAATCCACAAACCCATTACAAAGTACAGATGCACAAGCCCAAAAAATATGGGTGGACAGTGTCTATAATTCTTTAAGCCAAAAGGAGAAAATAGGTCAGCTTTTTATGGTGGATCTATTTTCAAACAAGGATAAGGCGCACGTTGACCGTGTGCGCAACCTTGTTAAAAATCACCGTATAGGCGGCATTATCTTTTCTAAAGGTGGACCGCTGCAACAAGCACATTTGACTAATGAATTACAAGCAGCGTCAAAAACGCCCATGATGATTGCTATGGATGCTGAATGGGGTCTTGCGATGCGACTGGACAGTGTGTATGCTTTCCCATGGAACATGACGCTGGGCGCGACACGCACATCTACCAGCAGTTATGAAGTGGGCAAACGTATAGGTGAGCATTGCAAGCGACTGGGCGTTCATATGAATTTTGCTCCAGATGTGGATATCAATACCAATCCTGATAATCCTATTATTGGGAATCGCAGTTTTGGCGAAGACATGGAAAATGTTACCCAAAAATCTTTTGCCTTTATGAAAGGCATGCAAAGCACGGGAACATTAGCTTGTGCAAAACACTTTCCAGGACATGGTGATACAGATCAGGATAGTCACAAAACACTACCTACGGTAGGTTTTACCGCAGCGCGCATTGATAGTGTTGAGCTATATCCTTACAGACGCCTTATCGACCATGGACTGGCCAGCGTCATGGTAGCACACCTTAATATCCCAAGTCTGGAACTTCGCGCAGGATATCCTACCAGCATTAGCAAGAAAGTAGTGACAGATCTTCTTAAAAAGCAACTCAACTTTCAAGGCTTGATCTTTACTGATGCGCTTAATATGAAGGGCGCGAGCAATTTTAGCAAACCTGGCGATATCGATCTTGCAGCCTTCAAGGCAGGAAATGACGTTTTGCTGATTTCTGAAGATATTCCAACCGCCATCATCAAGATTGCAGAGGCCATCAACAAGGGAGAAATTACCCAAGAACGACTGGAGCATAGTGTAAGAAAAATACTGATGGCAAAATATCAGGTAGGCTTAAATAATTATACACCTGTCGATACCGATGACTTGATTAGTGATTTACACACTCAAATGGATGATGTGGTATATGAGTCCGCCATGGAGCAAGCGATTACCTTGCTAAAGAATGATAAGAAGATATTGCCCATCAAGGACCTAGAAACTAAAAAGATCGCCTATGTTCATTTAGGTGACGATTCAGGTGATGCTTTTTTCAAGCAATTGAACAAATACACGACGGTTGATAGGGTAGAAGGTAATGATATAGCCACCTTGTTGCGCAATCTTTCTAAGTACAACACAGTTATCGTAGGAGCTCATCGTAGCAACGATAATCCATGGACATCCTACAAATTATCCTCAAAAGAATTGAGCTGGCTTAAGGCGATAAGTAAAAATCACAGAGTAATTGTGGATTTATTTGTAAGACCCTATATGCTGGATCAGTTAAAGGATATTAAAGGCATGGAAGCCATTTTGATGTCTTATCAAAATAGTCAATGGAGCCAGGAAATAAGCGCACAGATGATTTTTGGTGCTAGAGATATCAACGGTCGTCTACCGGTAAGTTCTGGCAACTTCAAGGTAGGCGATGGACTGGAATTAAAAGGTGTCAAACGACTTTCTTATGGTGCCACACCTGCAAGCGTTGAAATGGATCAATCGATTTTAAATAAAATTGACAGCGTGGCCCAATTTACCATCGATAAAAAAGGCGCTCCTGGAATGCAGATTTTAGTTGCCAGAAAAGGTAAAGTGATCTTTGATAAGAATTATGGTGGTCATACTTATGGTAAAGAAGACCCAGTGATGTCTGAGGATATTTATGATATGGCCTCTATTACCAAGATCATGGCCACCTTGCCGTTGTTAATGGAGCTGGAAGACCGTAATGTAGTCAATCTAGACAAGCCACTTTCCGCTTATGACGAGAAGTATCGCAATACCAATAAATCAGATATTACGCTTAAGGAAATGCTTTCCCATTATGCTCGCTTGAGACCTTGGATTCCTTTTTACAGATATACTTTAGATACTTTGGACGCTACGCCATTACAACAGTTTTACTCTAAAAATAGGAGTGATCGCTATCCCATTGAAGTGGCAGATCATTTCTATGCGAGTAATTTAGTAACAGACACCATATTTAATAGAATTGCGACCAGCGATCTATTGGAAAGAAGAGTATATAAATACAGTGACTTACCGTATTACATTGTCAAGGATTTTTTGGAAGATTATTATAAAAAAGATCTGAATGAATTGACGCAAAATCATTTCTATGCTTCAATGGGAATGGATCATACAGGTTACCTGCCATTAAAACGATTCCCTAAAAATCAGATCGTACCAACTGAAAATGATACCTTATTTCGTAGGCAGCAAATCCAGGGATATGTTCATGATCAAGGCGCTGCCATGCAAGGTGGCATAGGTGGTCATGCAGGTTTATTTTCTAATGCCAATGATGTAGCAAAGATGATGCAAATGTATCTTCAAAAAGGCTCCTATGGTGGCAAAACCTATTTTAGCAGTGAGACCTTTGATAAATTCAACTATCGATATTTTGCTGGTGATAAGGTGCGTCGTGGTGTAGGCTTTGACAAACCATCCTTGGACGATGTAGGGAACACCTGCAATTGTACTAGTGATAGCAGCTTTGGTCATAGTGGTTTCACAGGAACCTACACCTGGGCAGATCCAGAAGAGGAACTTATCTATGTTTTCCTTTCCAATAGGGTTTACCCAGATGCTAATAACCGATTTATCATTAGCGAGAATATCAGGACCAACATTCAGCAAATCATTTACGATTCCATCATCCAGTAAAAACCAATACTTATGAAAATTGCAATAGTCTGTTATCCAACCTTTGGCGGCAGTGGAGTAGTAGCCACCATGTTGGGAACAGCACTGGCACATCGCGGTCACGAGATACATTTTGTCACCTACAAGATGCCGGTACGACTGGAACTATTGTCACAGAAAATATTTTTTCACGAGGTAGATGTAGAGGAATATCCGCTGTTTCATTACCAGCCGTATGATCTGGCTTTGAGTAGTAAGCTAGTGAACGTGGTGCAGGAATACAATATCGATGTGCTTCACGTGCATTATGCGATACCTCATGCTTATGCTGGTTACATGGCACAACAAATGCTGAAGGACCAAGGCATCACCTTACCTATGGTCACCACCTTGCACGGTACGGACATTACCCTGGTAGGAAGTCATCCAGTCTATAAGCCATCAGTTACTTTTAGTATCAACAATAGTGATGTGGTTACATCAGTCAGTGCTAGTTTGAAGCAGGATACCATGGATCTTTTTGATATTAGGAAAGAAATCAATGTGGTTCCAAACTTCATTGATATGTCGCTTTACAAGACCGAGTTTTCTGATTGCGATCGCTCCATTATGGCGTTTCCCAATGAGCGCATCGTGACCCATATAAGCAATATGCGTCCCGTGAAACGTATCAAGGATGTCGTCAAGGTTTTTGAGTTATTATCGCAAGAGGTGCCTAGCGTTCTCATCATGGTAGGCGATGGATCTGATCGTATAGAGGCGGAAGAATATGCTCGTTCCCGCAAGTTGCAGCATAAGATCAAATGGCTGGGAAACAGTAGCGAGATTGATCGTATTTTGTGTTTTTCAGATTTATTTCTCTTGCCGTCAGAAAAGGAAAGCTTTGGACTTGCCGCGCTGGAAGCAATGGCAAACCGCACGCCTGTTATCAGTTCTAACACTGGCGGTCTTCCAGAGGTCAATGAGAATGGAGTCACTGGTTACACAAGCGATGTTGGAAACGTTGAGGAAATGGCGCAAAATGCCATTCACATCCTTAAGGATGACGAAGTGTTGAGAGGTTTTAAAGAGTCCGCTTTCGCGAAAGCGAAACAATTTGACATACAATTGATCATACCACAATATGAGAAACTGTACGAATCCTTACTGCACGTCCAGCGATAAAAAAAAGGCGACCCAATTGGGTCGCCTTTAGTATATAAACATTTGTTTTCTAGAATTGGTATCTGATACCTAGAGCGATATCTAATTCCAAATCGTCGCGATAGTCTGCAAAATAAATTTCTGGACGTACGTCTAGCGAAAGAATCAATGGGAAGTCAAAGTCATACTCGATACCCACTTGGCCAGCTGCAAAAATAAACACCTCGCTATCGTCATTATTATCTCTTCCTGGGAAATCATCGTCAAAATCAATGCTTCCTAGTCCACCACCAACACCTGCGTACCAGTTAAAGCCGCCTTCTATATTCCAAAGCCACTGATAAACACCAGTCAATTTGAATGCGTCAAAGCGTCTTCCAGTTTCAAGGCCTAGATCCACCTCTAATCGATTGTTGCCACCTAATGCGCGCTGATAAGAAATCTCTGTTCCTAATCCGTCGCCATCACCTATTCTTAAGCCTATAGCATTATCTGAAATGGTTTGCGCCTGTACGGCAAAAGTTGTTCCTACGATTAGGGCTAACGTAAAAAGAATTTTTTTCATAATATTTGAATTTGTTGTCAAATATCCAATTATAAAAAAGTATAAAATCCTTATTTCATGTTAAGATGATGAAAGGATTATCCTTCAAATTCTTCATCTGGTGCAGCCTCTTCTTCTCGTCTTTGTTCTCTTTTTTGCTGGTTGAAACGGTACGTGAACGCAAGCGTTACTTGACGTTGTCTATATTGAAATTCACTATCTGATATAAAAGTTGCAGTGTTGGTAGTTGACTCACGTCTTCTGGAATTTAATAAATCGCTAACGTTTAAGGTCAATGAACCCTGCTCATTAAGTATGTCTTTGCTCGCTGCAAGATTAACGGTGGTGATCGCATTTTGTGTTCCCTGAGCATTTTCTGAAGCACCTCTATAGTTGACACGAGCTTGGAAATCAATTTTAGCGGGCAATTCAAACTTCTGGTTCAACCTCAAGAAATAAGTGGTGTTGACAAAATCAAAATTTTGATCGTCTCTTACGCCAGTCGGGTCCACGTAGTCTCCATCTGTCTCTACTCTAAATACATTAGCATCAGAATTGATGGTCCACCATTTGAATGGTCTATACGTTAAGGTTAATTCATATCCTAGACGCTGCTCGGTAGAGAGGTTCACGGGAAATCTAAATACCGCAGTGGTGTTATCACCTGGAGCAATTCCTGAGGTCTCGATGGTTTCCACATTGTCGGTACTTCTATTATAGTAGATAGAGGTGCTCAATGTCAGTTTAGACCATCTTCTCAAATAACCTAAATCTACCTGATTAGAAAACTGCGGATTCAAGTCAACATTCCCTTGATAGAAAGAGTTTTGACTGGACCTACTTGGGAAAGGATTCAATCGGCGGCCTCTTGGTCTGCGGACTCTTCGGTTATATCCCAACGTTATATTTTCATCTTCTTGCAATTCATACCCTAGATTTAGGGTTGGGAAAAAGCTGCTGTAGCTTTTCTTGTTGGAAACATCGGTAGTTTCTTGATTGATATTGATGTTGGTTTGTTCGAATCTAAGACCAGCCAATAGAGAAAATGCGCCAAACTCCTGTCCGTATTGACCGTACACAGCGTTGACGAATTCCTCATAATTAAAAGTATTATTCAATTGAGGATCTGGAATAAATCCGCTACCATCGTTGAAATCTTCTATCTCTTCAAAAAAGTAGCTATTGGAAATATCTCTGTAGTTACCGCGGTAACCAGCTTCATATTGAATGTTTTCACCAACTGGTTTTACCCAATCCACTTGGACCAAAGCTTCAGTTTCATCTTCGGTTTCTAGAAGTCTTTCCAGGTCGTTTAAGGTATTGGAAATGAGTTCTGTTTGATCAATATTGGATTCCTTATCTTCTATAGAAATGGAATATTGAGCGGTCGCTGTCAACTTTTGACCGTTATCATCAAGATCATTTTGATAATCTAGTGAGAATTGCAAATCATCCTCATCTTCTGACTCGAGCTCTCTTCTTAAGTTAATCTCATTAAACTCTTCGCCTTGAAAAGTTCTTGTGTTGTTGTTGGTCGTTTCATCATCATCATTTCCAAGCCTGTAAACAATGTTACCCACAATGCTACTATTATCATTGATAAAGTATTCCGCTCCAAAACTGGTAAAATAGTTTCTACCCAATCGATCAAAATCTCTACGTTCTTGAACAGCTAGCAAGGTAGTGTCAGGAAGCTGAGCATTGTCGTCAAACTTGTAATCAATGTTTGTTCTCGCATAACCGGGCGCAGTTCTATAGTTATATCCTGTATTAGTAAATAGGTTCCATTTATTGGTTCTATAATTAAGGTTTGCAGATGCTCCATAGCGCTCTGGATAACCGGCACTCACATTAAATGACCCGTTAAAACCTTGAATCTGATTCTTTCTAAGAATGATATTTAGGATACCTGCGGTACCTTCAGCATCATACCTGGCACTAGGCGATGTGATCACTTCAACACGCTCGATAGCTTCTGCAGGAATTTGTCTTAATGCTTCTGCACCATTGAAGCCCACTAAGGCGCTGGGACGTCCATCAATAAGTATGCGCACATTATCGTTACCCCTTAAAGAAACATTTCCTTCCACATCAACAGATACCGAAGGTACATTGTCCAAAACATCACTTACAGATCCACCACGCACGGTAAGATCTTGACCTATATTATAGATCTTTTTGTCCAGTCTCAAATCCACCGTGGTCTTTTCTGCCACGACCACGGCTGCTTCTAGCTGTGCGATATCTGGCTCCATGGAGATGGTTTCAAATACTTTTTCGCTCTCGATTACTACATTCTCACGTACCACAGGTTTAAAGGATATAAATTCCCATTTCACGGTATAGGTACCTGGAGTTACCAGAAATTGATAATTACCATTAAGATCAGTAATTCCGCCTTGTGGAGATACGTTAGGATCTGAGCTGATCACAGATACCGTGGCGAATTCTAATGGTGTTTGTGTGGTTTTGTCCAGTAATTTTCCCGAAACCTGTACTGGTTTTTGGGCAAAAGAGATAAAGGAACAAAATAGAAAGAGTGAATAAAGAATATGTTTCATGATAGATTTAGCTTATTGCTAAGACTGCAAATCTATCTTCTGGTTTAAACGCGAGTTGCTAAGTTTGAGTTAAAGGCGTACCGCAATTTCACAACTAAAAGTTAATTACTTGTAGCTACAATTGATCTGTAGGTTTTTCCTGACCAGTTTCCATCAAAAATGCTTTTAGAAACGCATCTAGATCTCCATTAAGAACAGCATCCACATTTCCAGTTTCATGACCGGTTCTGACATCCTTGATCAACTTATATGGGTGCAACACGTAATTACGTATTTGAGAACCCCATTCAATCTTCATTTTACCAGCTTCAATCTCGTCACGAGCAGCATTTTGCTTTTGCAACTCGATTTCATAAAGTTGGGATTTCAACATTTGCATCGCCTTCTCTCTATTTTCAAGCTGCGATCTGGTTTCCGAATTATGGATGATGATTCCTGAAGGATGGTGCGTCAATATTGCCTTGGTTTCTACCTTATTGACGTTTTGCCCACCAGCGCCGCTGGATCGTGCAAAATCCCAAGAAATATCTGCCGGATTGATTTCTATTTCTATACTGTCATCTGCTAGTGGATATACATATACAGACGCAAAGGACGTATGCCTTTTTGCATTGGAATCAAATGGTGATATACGTACTAGGCGGTGTACACCATTCTCACCTTTTAGCCATCCAAAGCTATAATCACCTTCTATCTCTAGCGTCACTGTTTTGATACCGGCTACATCACCAGATTGAAAGTTCAGTTCCTTGACCTTATAGCCACTCTTTTCTGCCCACATAATGTACATGCGCATGAGCATTTCTGCCCAGTCACAAGACTCTGTACCTCCAGCACCAGCCGTGATCTGTAGCACCGCGCTAAAGTCGTCACCTTCATTAGACAACATATTTTTGAACTCCAATTTCTCTACCAGTTCCAGCGCTGCTTGGTACTTTGAGGTAACGTCTTCTTCTGTGGCTTCATCTTCCTTATAAAATTCATAGAGCACCTCAAGGTCCTCGCCCAGCGTTACCGCAGTGGCATAATCTGTGGTCCATGCCTTTTTGTTACGCAGCTGTTTCATGATGGCTTCGGCATCCTTGGGCTTGTTCCAAAAATCTGGTGAGAAGGTTTTCTCCTCAAGATTGGTAATCTCGATTTGCTTGGCCTCAATTTGCAGATAATCTTTCAACGCTGCCGTTCGTTCTTTCAATTGCGCGATTTGGTCTGCTGTAATCATGTACTAGGAATAATTTGGAGGGTAAAAATACAGCTAAATTCCCTTTTTTATTGATGATTCCCGATGGTTAAGTGTGTAAATGGGATTAAATTTATCTCGCTTTCGCGAAAGCGAAATATCCTTAAATCCACCTGCGTCTCTATGGCATGGGAAAATAAAAAGAGTTTATGATTGATTTGCGTAGTGATACCGTGACCAAACCTAGTCCCGCCATGCTTGAAGCCATGTTTCATGCAGAAGTTGGCGATGATGTGTATAAGGAAGATCCAACGGTAAACGAGCTCGAACGCCGTGTGGCCGAAATGTTTGGAATGGATGACGCCTTATTTTTTCCTACCGGTAGCATGGCTAATCAAGCGGCAATCAAAATGCATACGCAACCTGGCGAGCAGTTGATCTGTGATAAATATGCTCATGTGTACAATTATGAAGGTGGTGGCGTGTCTTTTAACAGTGGTGTCTCGTGCAAATTGCTGGACGGTTCTCGCGGTATGGTAACAGCAACACAAGTAGAAGAGGCGATCAATCCGCCAGATTTTTATCACAGTCCATTGACCAAGCTTGTTTGTCTAGAGAATACTACCAATAAAGGTGGCGGCGCATGTTATGATTGGGAAGTGGTTAAGGAGATCAAAGCGGTTTGCATCAAACATGGTTTAGGGTTGCACCTGGATGGTGCCAGATTGTGGAATGCAATGGTCAAAACAAATCAAGATCCCAAAGAGTACGGCGAGTTATTTGATTCGGTTTCCGTTTGTTTTTCAAAGGGAATGGGAACACCGCTGGGAACAGTACTTACCGGGAAGAATCCGCTGATGAAAAAAGCGATGCGCGTACGTAAGGTTTTAGGTGGTGGAATGCGTCAGACCGGTTTTATGGCCGCAGCGGCGCTTTATGCGCTGGATCACAATATCGAGCGACTTAACGAGGATCATCGCAAGGCATCAGAACTGGAAACCTTTCTCGCAGCGCAATCCTGGGTAAAGAAAGTTGAGCCAGTCGAGACCAACATCATCATTTTTGAGGTGTTTGATGAAAAGGCAGTAAGCGATTATTGCGCTCAGAACGATATCATAATTAGCAACATGGGACAAGGCAAGCTGCGACTGGTTACACATCTTGATTACACCGATGTGCAGCACGCGCAGTTTAAGGACTTGATGACGAAGTTTGGAAATTAAACTTGAAAATTGAATAATTAATATTACCCTGAATTTTTATCAGGGTCTACTTGTATCTACTAATTACTCCGTTTATTTTCTTCTGTGACCAATCAAATTGCAGCACGTCACAATCTAATATGCTATCTTAAATATGCTGAAACCCTTTGAAAAGCTCAGGGCAGAAGAGTTTAGCATGACAGAAATAAGATAACCAGCTTACTTAAACATATCCAGTCCCGGAATATTGGGCATTCCTTCAGATGCTACGGCTGCTACCTCTTTATCATAAATGTCAGAGGCGCGATTCAAGGCTTTATTCAAGTTAAGAATCAAGTAATCCTCCAGTTGCTCTTTGTCTTCAAGAAGCTCATCTGCAACTTCAATCTTTTTGATTTGACGATCTGCTGTTATTGTGATATTAAGAAGGCCATCGCTTGATTTTTCATCAATCAACACGGTAGACATTCTTTTCTTGGTGTCTTCTACTTTTTGTTGGGTTTCTTTTAGTTTGCCCATCATTCCCATCATATCTCCGAACATAATCTTCTCTTTTTTGAATTTTAGACCACAAAAATAACAACTCCTAGCTTTCTCAAGCATCAGTTAACCTTTGATTATCTTGCGGGCTTATTTTTCAAGAGTACAATTCCCTATGGATATCACACCACCAAGAGCAAAGAAAATACCATACGTTCACGAGATGCACGGTCATCAACGACTGGATAATTACCACTGGATGAAGGAACGCGACGCTCCTGAAGTCATTAGTTATCTCAATGAAGAGAACGATTACTACGAGAAAATGACCGCTCATACTGCAGACCTTAAATTGGAATTGTTCGAAGAAATTAAAGCCAGACTGAAAGAGGACGACGAATCGGTACCTTACCTATATAACGGCTATTGGTACTTTACTAAGATGGAAAAGGGTGAATCCTATCCTTATTACTATCGTCGCAAAGATGGATCTGAAAAGGTTGAGTTGCTTTTCAATGTGAATGAAATGGCTACTGGTCACGAGTTCTACAAGCTCTCAGGAATCAATGTATCACCTAATAACAATTTAATTGCTTACGGCGTCGATGCGGTAGGTCGTAGAGAGTACTCGCTTTTTGTCAAGAATCTGGAAACCGGTGAGATACACGCAGAATCCATTTTGGGAACCACAGGAAGCTCTGTCTGGGCAAACGATAACCATACCTTGTTTTTTGCGCGTCAGGATCCACAGACTTTGAGAGCTAACAAAATCTTTAAATACAGTCTGGATCAGGAGGCGAGCGATGCATCTGTGATATATGAGGAAAAAGAGGATACTTATAACTGTTTCGTTTACAAAACCATGAGTGCTAGGTACATCATGATCAAATCCTCATCGACATTGAGTGATGAGATAAGATTTATTGATGCCAATAAGCCAGACAGTTCGTTTACCTTGATTCAGGAACGCCAGCCAGAAATGGAATACAGCGCCTCACACTATGGCGATCATTTTTATATCATGACCAATAAGGACGATGCGTTCAACTTTAAGGTAATGAAAACCTCGATTGAAACGCCACAGATGGAAAATTGGGTCGATTTGATCCCGCACGACCCAAAAGCTTTGCTGGAAGACCTCGATATCTTTAAGGAATTCATGGTGGTCACAGATCGTTTCAACGGTTTGAATCGCATCAGGATCAAATCTTGGGATGGAACTGTGGATTATTTTTTGCCCTTTTCCAGTGAAACTTATACTGCATACACCAGTGCCAACTATCAGTTTGATACAGAAGTCCTGCGCTACGGTTACAACTCGCTCACTTTACCGCCATCAGTAATTGAATTCAACATGCGCACGCGTGAGGAGAAAATATTAAAGACTCAAGAAATTGAGGATCCAGATTTTAACCCAGATAACTATGCATCAGAACGTGTTTGGGCTACTGCAAAGGATGGCGTTAAAGTGCCTATAAGCCTGGTGTATAGAAAAGATCAAAAACGCCCAGAAGGAAATCCCTTACTGCAATACGGCTATGGAAGTTATGGACACACGATCGATCCCTATTTCTCTATCTCCAGATTGAGTCTGCTGGATCGTGGTTTCATTTTTGCGATTGCGCACATTCGTGGTGGCGAGTACTTGGGCCGTGAGTGGTATGAGCAAGGCAAGATGTTCCAAAAGATGAACACCTTTACCGACTTCATAGCTTGTAGCGAGTATTTGTTGGAGCACGCTTTCGCGAAAGCGGGACACCTATACGCATCTGGTGGATCTGCTGGTGGATTGTTAATGGGTACCGTCATGAATCTAGCACCACACTTATATAACGGTATTTTAAGTGCCGTACCATTTGTAGACGTGGTAAGTACAATGCTGGATGATTCCATACCGTTGACAACAGGAGAATATGATGAATGGGGAAATCCCAATATCAAGGATAGTTATGATTACATGTTATCATATTCACCTTATGACCAGGTCAAGGATGCGGTATATCCCAATGTTTTAGTGACTACTGGTTATCACGATAGCCAGGTGCAATATTGGGAACCGGCTAAATGGGTCGCAAAATTGAGAGATCATCAAAAAGGGTCGCAAGTCATTCTGTTTAAAACAGATATGACCAGCGGTCACAGTGGCGCATCAGGTAGGTATGATGCCTTAAAAGAAGTCGCTATTGACTTCGCTTTCTTGATCGATCTGGAGAAACAGGCAGAAAAGTAAATTTTGTTTAAATTTGCAACGTTTTGCGCTTTTTTGAGCCGGGACGAAAACATACTATATGAGCGGACAAATTCAGGCGTACAACAATGTTCTTGAGTTAATAGGAGAAACTCCTCTTATTAAACTTTCTAAAACCGTTGAAGGCTTCCCTGGCGATTATTATGCTAAGGTTGAGTCGTTTAATCCAGGACATTCTTCAAAAGATCGAATAGCATTACATATTATAGAGCAGGCAGAAAAGAAGGGAATTCTCAAACCTGGTGATACTATTATAGAGACTACCTCTGGTAACACAGGTTTTAGTATTGCAATGGTAAGCCGCATCAAGGGTTACGACTGTATTCTTGCCGTGAGTTCAAAGTCCAGCGCAGATAAGATCGACATGCTCAAATCCATGGGCGCCAAGGTATATGTTTGTCCAGCACACGTGAGTGCAGATGATCCACGCAGTTATTATGAGGTGGCTAAAAGACTTCACGAAGAAATCAAGAACAGCATTTATATCAACCAATATTTTAATGAGCTTAATATGGAAGCTCATTATCTTTCTACAGGTCCAGAAATCTGGAAACAAACTGCAGGAAAGATCACCCATCTAGTGGCTTGTAGTGGTACTGGAGGAACTATTTCAGGTACCGCAAAGTATTTGAAAGAACAAAATCCTAATGTCCAGATCTTAGGTGTGGACGCTTATGGTAGTGTCTTGAAAAAATACCACGAGACCCAAGAGTTTGATAAAAACGAAATCTATCCGTATCGTATTGAAGGATTAGGTAAAAACCTTATTCCTACGGCGACTGATTTTGACGTGATCGACAGTTTTACTAAGGTAAAGGATGAGGATGCCGCACACATGGCGCGCAGGATATCCCAAACTGAAGGTATGTTCGTAGGCTACACCAGTGGTGCTGCCATGCAAGCCGTCAAGCAGTTGGTAAAGGAAAATGCCTTTGGTGACGATGCTGTTGTAGTGGTGATTTTCCCGGACCACGGCTCTCGATATATGAGCAAGATCTATAACGATAAATGGATGGAAGAACAAGGATTCTTTGACAGCATTTCTACCGCTGCAGATCAACACATCGAGTACATCAAGTAAACTATCTAATAATTAGGTGGTTAGGACGATTGGGTATTCGCTTTCGCGAAAGCGAACTTACATTTTCAACCCTTTAGTTATCAACACTTTATCAACCAGCAAAGGTTATCTTTGCCTGCATAAGTCATAGGAAATATGCGATTTCTATCGTATATTTGCCCACTTAATTTGTATCATGAAAGACTTATTTGATAAGATTTATAAAGACAAGGGACCACTAGGTAAATGGGCATCTGTTGCTGAAGGATATTTTGTATTTCCTAAGCTGGAAGGACCTATAGCAAACCGCATGCGATTTAATGGTCGTGAGGTGATCACCTGGAGTGTCAATGATTACCTAGGTCTGGCTAATCATCCCGAAGTTCGTAAAGTAGATGCAGAAGCTGCTGCAGAATACGGTAGCGCCTATCCAATGGGTGCTCGTATGATGAGTGGACATACAGATCTTCACGAGCAGCTACAGGATGAGCTAGCAGCATTTGTCAATAAAGAGGCAGCTTATCTGCTCAACTTTGGTTACCAAGGTATGGTGTCTACGGTAGACGCACTGGTCTCAAAGGATGATGTGATTGTATATGATGTAGATGCTCATGCTTGTATCATTGATGGTGTACGTTTGCACCACGGTAAGCGATTTACCTATAAGCACAATGATCTTGAGAGTATTGAAAAGAACTTACAACGTGCCACTAAAATCGCTGAAGAAACCGGTGGTGGAATCCTTGTGATTTCTGAAGGTGTTTTTGGAATGCGTGGTGAGCAAGGAAGATTGAAAGAAATTGTTGCTCTAAAAGAGAAATATAACTTCAGATTATTTGTTGATGATGCCCATGGTTTTGGTACCCTAGGTAAAACGGGTGCTGGAGCAGGCGAGGAGCAAGGTGTGCAGGACAAAATTGATGTTTATTTTGCCACATTTGCAAAATCTCTAGCGAGTACAGGAGCTTTTATTGCTGCTGATAAAGAAATTATTGATTATTTGAAGTACAACTTAAGATCACAGATGTTTGCGAAATCTTTGCAAATGCAGCTGGTCGTTGGTGCTTTAAAACGTCTTGATATGTTGCGTACTATGCCAGAGCTTAAAGAGAAGCTTTGGGATAATGTGAACGCTTTACAATCAGGTCTTAAGAAAAGAGGCTTTGACATAGGTACTACACAAAGCTGTGTAACTCCAGTATATCTTAAAGGTAGTATTCCTGAGGCAATGGCACTGGTAAAAGACCTTAGAGAAAACTATGGTGTATTCTGTTCTATCGTTGTGTATCCAGTAATTCCTAAAGGATTGATACTTCTTAGATTGATTCCTACGGCAACACACACCATGGAAGATATTGAAGAAACTCTTGATGCATTTGATGCGATCCGTAACCGCTTGGATACTGGTGTTTACAAAAGATTGAGTGCTTCAGTAGCTGAGGCTTTTGCTTAATCAGCTTCTATATAACAATTAAAAAATCCCGCTTTTCAGCGGGATTTTTTTTGGTTTCAATTCTGTAAAAGAAACTATCGCATACAGCATTTAAGCAACTATTCCTTATAAAGTGTGGCGCGCTGCATTACAGAAAGCGGATAGTTCTTGACGATGGCGCTTTCTTCGTTTCCTGTCATAGAGGTATCTTGAATTCTAGAAAGGGCAATCATGAATTCCATACGGTCGTCATAAAAGATTTCAGTACTATTTAATAGGTTGTCTGCGACCTCATAGGTGCTGTATAGCGTTTGATTGGCATAGGCACTTTCCAGAATGATTCCGTTATTCTCGTCAACTAGAAATAAGTTAGGATTGTGCGTTCGCTTCAAGTTATAATTGCGTGGTGATCGCTCTTCTCCATAATAAATACTGTATTTAAAATTGTCTGTAGAATCTGTGGCGCTCAAATGAAATTCCATAGGGATTTGCTGCTCACCATTACTGGAAGTGATCTTAAGAGTACCTTTATAGACTCCCAGGAAATCCTCTGGAAATTGTTTGATAGCGGCAACCTCGTTCTCAATTACAGGAGCAGCTGTGGTCTCCACAGTTTCTTTCTGTTCCTGTTTGCAGCTCACAAGGAGCAAAACTGTAATTACAAATGCAATATCTTTCATTTCCCAAAAATACTTTATTCTCTATTTTACGAACCTCTATAAACGAGGAAATCCCGAGAGTCAAAAGACATCTCGAGATTTCCCACTAACCAACCAAAAAACTTTATGAAAGAAATTTACTCTTCATAAACAACCTTCAATTACTATATTACAATTCGTGTGCCAAACTAACTTTAGCCTCTTTTACAACCATTTTTTCCATTTGAAAAAACCTAGTAAAGCCACAAACATACAGCCACTTAGAATCCAAAAATATCGGTAACCGTGTTCCCAGTGCAATTCTGGGATATTGTCAAAGTTCATCCCATAGATACCAGCAATGAAGGTAAGCGGTATGAAAATGGAGGACATAATGGTTAGCACCTGCATGATCTGATTCATTTTATGGCTCACACTAGATAAATACATATCTCGTAAACCTCCATTGATCTCTCTATAGGACTCCACGGTTTCTATAATTTGGATGCAGTGGTCGTAGGCATCCTGGAAATAATTCTTGATCTGTGGATCGATGTATTTGGAATCTTCCTTCAACAGTCGGCTTATGGATTCTCTCAAAGGGAATATAGCACGTCTCAATTTGAGCAGCATGCGTTTGTTTTTTTGAACTCGCTCTAGCGATGAGCGTTGTGGATTGTCAAAAATCTCATCTTCTAACTCATCCAGATGTTCTCCTATTTGTTCTACCGCGATAAAGTAATGGTCAATCACCGTATCGATAAGCGCATAGAATAAATAATCATTGTTGCTGTATCTAATGCGGCCGCGATTCTGCTCAATACGCTCTCGTATGTTTTCAAAAACATCACCTGTTTTCTCCTGAAACGTAATTACCGCATGTTTCGTTAGCAAAATGCTCACCTGTTCTTGATCTATGTCCTTTTCTTCTACATTGTAGCTTATCATCTTAATACACTGATAGATGCACTCTTCGTAGAATTCCGTTTTAGGTCGCTGAGTAGTATTCGCAATATCTTCTAACAGCAAATGGTGTAAGTGAAACTTACTACCTACTTTTTCTAATAAGTCGATCTCGTGCACACCATCTACATTGAACCAGTTGACCTGATCATCTTCCAGTTTTTCAAGATAGATACCTTCTAGCTTCGTGTATTCCTTGGCGTCATAAAAGATCGTCTCGGTCGTTACTTCTTCATGTCTATCTTCACCCACATAAGATATGGTTCCAGGCGGCTGAAATACACTGTGTTTTGATTTGGGAGTTGCTTTACGACGCAGTCTAGGCTTTTTCATCAAAAGGTTTTTAGGAACTTCTAATTTAGTTTTTCTGCGATAAATGGAGCCGAGTGACTTTCCTTGACTTTCGCCACTTCCTCAGGTGTTCCAGAAGCTACTAGATAACCGCCTTCTGCGCCACCATCTGGACCTAGATCAATCACGTAATCCGCACATTTAATAAGATCCATGTTGTGCTCTATGACAATTACACTATGACCTTTTTCTATAAGCGCGTTAAAACTATCCAACAGCTTATTGATGTCGTGAAAGTGCAATCCGGTGGTCGGCTCATCAAAAATGAATAGTGTCTTGTCGCTGGTGGTTCCCTTGACTAAAAAGCTCGCCAGTTTGATGCGCTGTGCCTCACCACCAGAAAGTGTGGAACTACTTTGTCCCAGTGTGACATATCCTAAACCAACATCTTGCAATGGTTTGATTTTACGCGAAATTTTATCTTGTGAATGTTCCTCAAAAAATTCCATCGCATCATTGATGGTCAAATTGAGCACATCTTCAATGTTCTTGCCCTCGAACTGTACCTCCAAAATTTCCTTTTTGAAGCGCTTACCGTTGCAGGTCTCACAAACCAAAGTGACATCTGCCATAAACTGCATTTCTATGGTCACCTCGCCATCACCTTTACAAGTTTCACAACGGCCACCATCGACATTGAATGAAAAATGTTTTGGCTGGTAATTTCTAATCTTGGCTACCTTCTGGCTGGCAAACAGACTGCGTATATCATCATAGGCTTTGATATAGGTTATGGGATTGGATCTAGAACTACGCCCTATAGGGTTTTGATCAATAAACTCAACGGTTTTGACGTTCTCAAACTTCCCTTTAATGTCTGTAAACTGTCCTGCTTTGGCACCATATCCACCTAGTTTTTTCAACATGGCTGGATATAGGATCTGCTTGACCAGCGTAGATTTTCCGCTACCTGAAACTCCAGTCACCATGGTGAGAACACCTAATGGAAACGTCACATCGATGTTCTTAAGATTATTTTGTCGGGCACCTGTGATATCAACGTGATATTTATGTTTTCTTCGCTTTCGCGGAAGCGGAATTTCCATAGAACCATTGAGATATTGAGCAGTTAGGCTCTTGCTTTTTAAGATCTCTGCAAGAGTTCCCGCCGCAACTACTTCACCACCATGCGTTCCTGCCTCTGGACCTATGTCGATAATACGGTCTGCTGCCTGCATGATCTCTTCATCATGCTCCACGATGATCACTGTATTACCCAAATCTCTAAGGTTTTTTAAAACCTTAATCAATCGCTTAGTATCTCGTGGGTGCAATCCTATACTTGGCTCGTCCAAAATATACATACTTCCCACAAGGCTACTACCTAGCGATGTTGCCAGATTGATACGTTGTGATTCACCTCCAGAAAGGGAATTGGATTTACGGTTTAAGGTCAGGTAATCCAGACCTACATCAGACAAAAACTCGAGGCGACTGTTGATCTCCTTGAGTAATCGCTTTGCAATGACTTGCTGTGATTCATCCAATTTGATTTCTTGGAAATAGGATTTTAAATTTTTGATGGGCATCTCTACCAGATCTGTGATCGTCGTGTCATTGATCTTGACATAGTTGGCCTCAGGTCTGAGACGTTTTCCCTTACAAACCGAACATTTTGTTTTACCTCTATAACGAGAAAGCATTACTCGGTTTTGGATCTTGTAGGCCTTTGATTCCAGCTCTGCAAAAAAGTCGTTGAGACCGGTGAAATATTTATTGCCGTCCCAAACCAGATCCTTTTGCTTATCTGTTAATTCAAACCAAGGCCTATGTATAGGAAAATCAAATTTTGATGCATTCTTAATCAACTGGTCCTTGTACCAACTCATATTGTCACCGCGCCAGGGAAATACCGCACTTTCATAAACCGATAGTGCGGTGTTGGGAATCACCAGATCTTCATCGATACCTATCACATCGCCATAACCTTCACATTTGGGACACGCACCATAAGGATTATTAAAACTGAACAAGTTAGGATTAGGCTCTAAAAATTCCATGCCATCCAGCTCGAACTTGTTTGTAAATTCTCGAGTCGAAGAACCGTCGAGATGTTCTACATAGGCAACACCTTTACCTTCAAAAAAGGCAGTGTCTACAGCATCTGCAAGACGATTATAAAAATCTTCATCATCGCGTTTGATAATCCTATCGATGACGATAAACACTTTATCCTTACTTGAAAAGTTAAGATCATTTTCATCTATACGATGTACTTCATCATTGACTTTGATACGTGTAAATCCCTGTTGTAATAAAACCGCAAGTTGTTGCGGTATATCACGTTTACCCTTTACAATGAGTCGAGTGGTCAGTAATAACTTGGTTCCGTCTTCCTCTTTTTTAATGTAATTGATGACATCTGTAACCGTGTCCTTTTTCACTTCATTTCCCGAGATAGGCGAGTAGGTGCGGCCTATACGTGCAAATAATAACTTGAGATAATCGTAGATCTCAGTCGTTGTTCCTACAGTACTTCTAGGGTTGGTGGAATTGACTTTTTGCTCAATGGCTATGGCAGGCGCGATACCTTTGATGTATTCTACTTTGGGTTTGTTCAATCTGCCCAAAAACTGACGCGCATAGGAGGAAAGGCTCTCGACATATCGTCGCTGTCCTTCGGCATATAAGGTGTCAAATGCTAGCGAAGATTTTCCACTACCAGAAAGCCCAGTAATCACGACCATTTCGTTTCTGGGAATGACCGCATTGAGCTTTTTAAGGTTGTGTAACTCAGCGCCCTTAACTAAAATATTCTTTTTGGGACTAAGGGAATCTATATTATCGAAGATGATCTTTTCTGCCATAAACACAAAGATAACAAGCGGTTCAACGATAATGGATTCTATCGAATCATTAATATGTTAAATTGTAAAGACAAATTTTGTTAGTTTGGAACAAATGTTGTTATCTTTAACCCGTTAACAAAATTTAAACACTGCGTATACAATAAAACTACTTTAAAACAGATCGGTTTCCATTTGAAAAAGATCGTTAGTTGTTATTGTATGAACTTCAAAGACGCAAGTGATGCGGTACTGGTAAAACAGTACATGAGTGGTCAGGAATCTTCTCTAGAAATCCTCATCAAAAGACATCAACAAAGAATTCACGGTTTTATCTTCTCCAAAGTATTGGACAGAGATATTACTGAAGATATTTTCCAAGATACCTTTATCAAAGTCATTCGCACGCTTAAACGTGGCAAGTATAATGAAGAAGGTAAATTTTTACCTTGGGTAATGAGAATTGCACACAACCTTGTTATCGATCATTTCCGTAGGAACAAGCGTATGCCTAAGTTTCAATCCCGTAACGACTTTGATATTTTTGATGTCATCAGTGATGGTGAGGACAGTATTGAATCTGCGTTGATTACAGATCAAGTGCACAGCGATGTCAAAAGGTTGATTGACGAACTTCCTGAAGACCAAAAGGAAGTCCTACTCATGCGTATTTATAAAGAGATGTCTTTTAAAGAGATCGCAGAAACTACAGATGTTAGTATCAACACAGCCTTGGGAAGAATGCGTTATGCTTTGATCAATCTGCGTAAAGTAATTGATAAACACAATATCGTTTTAACACAATAATCTTTTCTGGATATAATATTGCTTAGTTTTTTGCGTTTTGTGATAAATCAATAAATAATTCACATGCCAAAACTTTACAATCAAACATCTCCAGAATCATTGAAATCATCAGGGCCACGGCCAGAAACCATTCAAAGGATCTTATCCTTTTCAAAAGCACTGAGTGTCGTAAAAATTAATAATATGACTTTTGAAACACTCAACAACTAAGTTTTGTTTTAGATTTGCTTGACCCGTCTATGCCTAGCCTAGACGGGTTTTCTTTTTATAATACTCTGCAAGAACCGTTTTTCTACCTATTGTTTTTGTGATGATATCTTCATCAAGATTCCAGCCACGCGCAGGACTGTATTGACGGCCGTACCATATAATTTGCAAGTGTAGATCATTCCATTTTTCTTTAGGGAATAGACGCTTGGCGTCTTTTTCTGTTTGCACCACATTTTTACCGCTGGTCAGATTCCATCGATACATCAATCTATGAATGTGGGTATCCACAGGAAATGCTGGGATACCGTAGGCTTGAGACAACACAACCGCTGCCGTCTTGTGACCTACTGCAGGAAGTTCTTCCAGTTCCTCATAAGTTTGTGGCACCAGACCGTTGTGTTTGTCAATCAAAATATGACTTAAACCATATATACCTTTGGCCTTCATGGGTGACAGCCCAACAGGCTTGATGATTTCTCTGATCTCTTCCACTGATAATCTGATCATATCATACGGATTATCAGCTCTTTCAAACAACAAAGGTGTAATTTGATTGACGCGTACATCTGTACTTTGTGCGCTCATTAAAACAGCAATCAAAAGTGTGTACGGATCTTTGTGATCCAGCGGCACGGGAATTTCTGGATACAACTCTTCCAAGGTTTGGATGACAAAATCTACTTTTTCCTGCTTATTCATTACTATCTTTATGTTTTAAAAACTTCATTATGACAACTCTCAAAGCTGGCGACAAAGCTCCTGATTTTTCAATTCCCAATCAAGATGGTGACATCGTATCACTTTCTGATTTCAAGGGCAAAAAACTCGTGTTATTCTTTTACCCTAAAGCCAGTACGCCAGGATGTACTGCTGAAGCTTGCAATTTAAGAGATAATGTATCTCGCTTTCGCGAAAGCGGATACGAAATACTAGGTGCCAGCGCCGATAGTCCAAAGCGTCAATCCAATTTCAAGGAAAAATATGAATTGCCCTATGATTTGTTAGCTGATGAAGACCACAAACTACTTAATGCGTACCAAGTTTGGGGTCCAAAAAAGTTTATGGGAAAGGAATATGATGGGATTCACCGCACCACCTTTGTCATTGATGAAAACGGTGTGATTGAGGATGTAATTTCAAAAGTAAAAACCAAAGAACATACCGATCAGATCTTATAGATCCTGATCGACTTGGGCCTCACAATTTTTATTGCAACCGAAGAAGTTACCTTCATCTATCAATTCTGGAATTCCTTCTGGTAACATTTCTTGCCAGCCGTCTTCGCCAGACTCGATCATGCGCAGTACCTCGCGAGAGTAGATGTGACCTATGGTTGGGTCAAAATCTTCAATGTCGATAACGCGACCATTGTATTTGAAGAACTTGTAGAGTTCCTTCATACGTGGATGTACTTTGAGGTTCTCGCTGGTGGTAAGTTCGCCAGTCTCTGCATCCTGCATAGGATACAGATAAACACGCAAGTCTTTGAAAAACAGCTTCCCGAAGGCCTCGAGAATACCACCACTCAAGTGGTTGTAGTATTGTGTGTCAAATATATCAATGAGGTTATTGGTCCCCATGACTAGACCTATGCGCTCTTTAGTATAATTGTTTAGATATTCCACCAGGCGATAATATTCCTTAAAGTTGGAAATCATAACCGTTTGACCTAATGAACAAAGCAGTTCTGCTCTATGCATGAAATCTTCTTCATCAATCTCACCAGAAGCCTTTAAGTTACTGAGCGTAATCTCAAAAATTGTTTCCAATCGATCTTCCTGGACCTTTCCAGACTTGATAAACATGGCTCTGGACTTGTGATACATGTCCATGTTCACCTTAGTCACTGGTCTAAAGCTACCGCGCAATGCCAACACGTTTTTTTTGTAAAGAATTCTTGCCGCTAGAATGTTGTTCCCATCTGGACCGAACATTACGGCTTCCGTCATCTCGTTACGTAATAGCTGCAAACTCATCAATCGATTATCAACATGCGCAAATCGTGGACCATCAAAATTGATCATATCGATTTCAATTTTGTCCTTATCGATATGGTCGTATAAGTATTTCAACAATTTCTTAGGCTGGTCATGCTTATAAAAAGCGCCGTAAATCAAGTTGGTTCCCAGAATCCCTAAAGTAATTTGTTGCAATCGAGCATCACGTTCTTTAAATCTTACGTGTAGGATGATCTCGCTGTATTCTTCACCAGGTGCTGCCTGAAATTTAATACCTACCCAACCATGTCCCAAAAACTTTTTGGCAAAGTCGATGGTAGCAACGGTATTTGCGTAAGTAAAGAATAATTTATCTGGATGTTTTTCTCTGGAAATGCGCTCTTCAATCAGATCAGTTTCATGCTGGAGCATTTTGCGCAGTCTGGATTCTGTAACATATCGACCATCGTCTTGAATGCCATACACGGCATCAGAAAAATCCTTGTCGTAAGCGCTCATGGCTTTTGCGATGGTTCCAGAGGCACCACCAGCCCTAAAGAAATGCCTCACCGTTTCCTGACCAGCACCTATTTCGGCAAAGGTCCCGTAGATATTACGATTTAGATTTATTCTTAGAGCTTTGTTCTTTAAGGAAGGAACTGACTCAAAATCGTTATCTCCTGGTAAGGTAATAGCCATGTAAACGTCTTTATATGTTGTAAACAAAGGTAACGAACGTCCTAGTAGAACAAAAAAATATCAATACTTTTAACCTAACTTAATGAAAGTAAAACTCACCATACTAGGCACCGGCACATCTCAAGGAATTCCTGTCATAGGCAGCGATCATCCTGTATGTCTAAGTACAGATCCCAGAGACACAAGGTTAAGAGTAAGTGCGGCCATAGAAGTGGATGACAAACGATTCATAATCGACTGTGGTCCTGACTTTAGACAACAAATGTTGACCAATCGTATTCACCGTTTTGATGCGCTTTTGTTTACCCATGAACATGCAGACCATACGGCAGGCTTGGACGATTTAAGACCATTTTTTTTCAGGCAAGGAGCGATACAGTGTTATATGTCGCAACGCGTTCAAGAATCCTTGGAAGATCGATTTAGCTACATGTTCAAGGAAGAAGACAAATATCCTGGTGTGGCAGATCTCGATATCCATCTATTTGATACAGATGATCTGATTATTGATGGAATCATCATCAAACCCATTCTAGCTAGTCATGGATTTATTCCGGTTCATGGTTTTCGTATAGGTGATGTTGCCTATATGACAGATGTCAAGACTATAGAGACAGAAGAAAAGGAAAAGCTCAAAAATCTAGATGTTTTAGTCATTAATGCGCTAAGGTATGAACCACACAAGACCCATTTAAATGTGGAAGAAGCTTTAGCAATAGTGGAAGAACTTCAGCCTAAACGTACCTATTTTACCCATATCAGTTTCCATCTAGGCTTTCATGCAGAAGTTGAACAAAAACTTCCTGAAAATGTATTTCTAGCCTACGACACTTTACAATTAACATCCCATTCATGAGACGTAATCTCTTTTTATACCTATTCATATTTGCAGCCTTAATTGCTTTGATACTGTACGTCAACGGTAGAAACTATCAAGAGGCTATTGAAAAGGATGTGATTTCCTTAAGAGCCAAAACTCAAGAGCAGGAAGCGCTCCTAGACAGTATCGCAGACGCTAGACTTGACCAGCCGCTCAATTTTACCTTGGAACAGCATCAAGAAGCCAAAAATTATTTTGAGAAATTGGGCTGGACTTCAGAACGTGTCCAGCAAAATGTTACGGATCAATTGCTGGAACTCAATCTTACCGCTGGCGGGAATCCGTTGGTACCGTTCACAGGTCAAGGTCGCGGTTTCCAGGTGAATGACACGAGATTTGTCAATCACAAATGGGTGCTGGTCAATTTTTCAGACAACAATCAATGGGGTGAGTTGCTGGTCACTTACACCATTGTCGATGAGGAAAACATCACTCTTGAAACTACTGCAGCGGTTCTTAATGATCGTTATCGATAATTACAGACGGCTTTCCAGCCACCTTTTCATATCGTGAAAATTCTCTGGTGAGACGCCATGCCCCATTGGATATTGTTTGAAAACATAATCCACATCCAGTCGTTCCATAACAGGTTGTGCCTGCATAGCCCATGAAAATGGAATAACCTGATCCATTGTACCATGGGAAATGAAAAAGTTGGTCGTGAGTTCGCTTTCGCGAAAGCGAGATTCCAATCCATCCATATCCACTATAAGATCTTCATTCAAATAACCAGACATCGCAACTACATTTTTGAAAATAGAAGGGTCAGACAGTGCCATGGCCATGGATAAAATGGCACCTTGGGAAAAGCCCAACATATTGATGCTCTTTGCATTGACATCGTAACGGTCTTTCACTTCGCCGACAAATTTTTTAAGCAACTGGATGCTTTCTCTAGCTTGATTAAGGTCTGAAAACTTTCCTTTATCTGCAGTGTAATCAATCGCATACCACGCGGCACCATAAGGAGGCAATTCATAAGGCGCCCTAACCGAAACGATGTGTATTCCAGCATCCATTTGTGGAGCAAAGGAAAATAGATCCTGTTCATTGCTACCGTAGCCATGCACCAGAATTAGGAGTGGTGCATTCTTACGGTTTGCAGGTCGCGAGATATAGTGTAGACTCAAATCTGTATTCATATTATTTGATAAAGGTAAACCACTTTTGAAATTGCTCGCCTATGTAGGGAAGTGGTGTGGTTTGGTTTTTATAAGCATCTGCAAAACCTAAAATTGCCATCAAAAAGATAAGGCTGATCAATACAAAAGCAATCCAACCACTAGGTAAAATGCTGCCAAATGCAGTAATCAAGAATGCGATACAAGCAATCCCTAACATTTGCCTGTGATGAAAGGCAGCAAACGGCTGATTCTTGTTAAAGTTAAGTAGTATTGCAACGCCTAACACGGCTATGAAAAGCATGAGATGCACATACAAAAATACCGCACTTGCATATGCTAAAAGCGCTATCGGCTTGCCTTGTGGATCCTTATTCATTCCAAATCAATTTACCGTTATTATAAACACCCAAGACTTTTCCTGTCATTTTAGAACCTAGGAAAAGGCTGTTTTTTGATGTGCTTTTGAGCGTGTTCTTATCCAACGTGATGGTTCCTTGCGGAGTGAAAAAGGATAGGTTTGCTGCCGCACCTTTTTTAAGTTTAGGCATTTCTCGCAAAAATACTTTGTATCCAGCGGTTAGCAATCTGATGATGTTATCTTGATCTAACTTTTGGCTCAAAGCGCAGTAGGCACTTTCTAGACCAATCGTACCATAATCTGCCTGATCAAACTCTACATTTTTCGCCTCAATGGTCAACGGGATGTGATCTGTCGTGATCATGTCCACGGTACCTGATTTAATATGTTTGATCAGATTCTTATTCTCACTGGCTTCCTTTAAAGGTGGCTGCACTTTAAAGTTCGTGTCGTACTCGTTCAAGTCGTCGCTATTCTTCAGTATATGGTGAACAGACACGCTACAAGTGATGCTGAGGCCTTCTTTTTTGGCTTTTTTAATGAGGTCTAACGATGCACCTGTGGTTACCGTTGGAATGTGTAAAGAGGCACCTGTATATCTTGCTATTTCGATATCTCTAGCGATGCGTAATTCTTCGGCAAACTTAGGTATGGTTTTTAAGCCTAATTGTGTGCCAGCCGCATCTTCATTGACCATTCCTTTACCAGCAATTTGAGCATCTTGAGGAAAGGATTGAATTATGGCATTAAATGGTTTCACATATTGCAAACCAACTTTTAGCAGGTTGGCATTTTCAAGTGATTGCTTAAAATCATAGAAGGACACAGCACCTGCTTGATGCATATCATATAGCTCTGCCAGATGTTCTCCTTTTTGGTCCATCGTAAAATTACCTACAGGATGAAGAGTTGTGGCATGTCCACTACTTATAGATTTTAAATAATTGATTCCTGAAGCATCTTGTGGATTAGGCTTATTGTTAGGATTAAGCATTACATATGTAAAGCCACTGCTGGCAGCTGTATCCAGTCCATTTTTCATGGTTTGACGCTCTTCAAATCCAGGTTCACCAAAACTGACGCTACTATCAAACCAACCTATGGACAAGTGCAGATCCTCGTTTTCAATAACTTGATCGGCTTTTATTTTGATGGATGTGGCTATGTCATCAATAATTCCATCCTTGATGAGAATATCCATTCTCTTATCGTGATAATTACCATCTGGATGATGGATGTGCGCGTTTTTGATTAGGATCATTTCAGGAATTTTAAAATCATTAATTCACAAATAAGAAAAAACAATGCAGCGGCAACGAACCATTTCCAGAGTTCTAATCGATTGTTTTCTCCGTTCAACTCTTGGACAAAAGCACCTACCTCGCTGAGTACAGGAGCACCAATTTCTTCATCAGAGTAATAATCGGCTTGATTTTCAATTCTGGATGCATTGAAAGAAACATATGCGATGGACTCATCTTTAAGCATGACATCATAATTCCCAGCACGATTAATCTCTGTACCAGTAACTATGGTGACAAAAGAATTATAGGCTCTTTGCTCAGGTATAATACGGTCATTATCCAATTGTAGTTCCAAAATCTGATCTTGTTGCAGCGATTTAGGGAAACTAATTTCATTGCGTTGGGACATAGGGTAATAAAGAACTCCAACGCTGGTATTTCTCAAACCTATTTTATAAAACACGGGAACTATTAATGGAGAGTTTTGAAAATTTGAATTCTCTTCATTGAGTGGTGCAGCAAATAAAAAGGTGTTTTCAAATTGACCCAAAAACGAACTACCATCATCAAAAGATAGAATTGAACTACCACCAGCATTTTGAAAAGCGGTGGAGCTTACCTTAGGGTATTGGAAATTAGTCACCCGTTGACTAAAAACGTTCTGCAAAATGGGATGATCAAAATTGATTCCAGTGATTCGCTTTTCTACGGCAGATGGTTCTGGACCACGTAATCCATTTAAAGCCTCATATCCTGATGCGTCGCTAGAAGGAATGATAATCAAAGTGTTTCCAGCCATAGTAAAGTCGTTCAGTTCCTTAGCTAATGCTGGACTTACGACGTCTAATTCGTTAATAACGACTATTTGTTGATTTTTGATACTATTGTAATTGACATTACTTGGAGTTGCTGTCGTATAATCAAATTCGTCACCAGTGTAAATACGTTTCAAAAAGTCGTTGTCGGTATTGTTAATGTGTAATACGCTGATTTTTTCTCTCGTATTACTCGAGATGAACAAACGATTGTCAAACTGCAAACCGTCGTCGTCGATTTGAATCGATCCTTTGAAAGAAGTGATGTCAGATAAAGCAAAACTTGCTTCACCACGCTGATCTTTAAGACTCGCAGATGTTTTTGCCACTAATAGATCATCATTAAAAAAACTAATGGTTACCGGTTGTTCCTCTTCAAAATTGGAGGATAATGATAACTGGATGGTGTAATCATTATCATTGGACATAGATACAAAAGCCGAATCAATGCTGATGTTTTGATATTCTACAGGACTTAGTTTTACAAAACGAGTGTTCCACGCCTCATCGGTAGAAACAAATGGACTGTTTCCAGATCGCTGAAAATCTGAAATCCATACGAACGAAATATTATCATTGCTTCTAGGCCTGAAGGAGTCGGCTTTTAAAATGACTTGCTCTGGGCTGAGTTGGGCGGATGAATAGGAGCCTGATAGCAATTCATTGGCGATCTCTTGTTTGGTTACATTTTGAAAAGAAGCATCGTTGGTAAATAACGAAAAGCTAAGTCCAGAAGGTAACTTTTCAATCAAATCATTGACCGCTGCTTGATACAGTCTGCCATCAGTTCCCTTTGCTTGTAAACTGTTGGAATTATCTAAATAAATCACCAGATTTTCATCGAGCTTCAAACCAGATTCTGTTGGAAAAAACGGTTGTGCAAATGCAAATACGATAGCAGCGATTGCTAAAAGTCTAGTAATTAGGGTAAGCCATTTTTTAAGCGTTCGACTTTTTCTAGTTTGAGTGATTAGAGGTTTTAAAAAAGCAACATTAGTAAAAGCCACTTTTTTAAATTTCCTAAGCTGGAAAAGGTGAACAATAATCGGTATTAGGAGGAATAAAAGCCCGTAAAGTAGATTGGGATTTTTAAAAAGCATCGATTATCTAAGATTACTCAAAGATAGGATGTTCCCTAAGATTGACCAACATGTTTTGCAACGGTAAATGTAAAGGTTGTTCCCACATTTAAGGTTGACTTACATTTTATAACGCCACCCAATTTATCCACCAAAATCTTTACCGTAGACAAACCTATGCCATGACCTATCTTGCCACTGCGGTCTGCTTGATTAAGCGTGGTAAATAATTTGAAAACCTCTTTTTGTTTGGCTTCTGGTATTCCTATGCCATTATCAATGACTGAAATACGGTAATACTTATCGCATTCTGTCGCGGTAACTTGAATTCTAATCGATTCGCGATGGTTATATTTTAGACTATTGCCTACGAGATTAACCAGAACCTGTTCCACGGCAGATTCGTCACACTGCATTTCCATGTTTTCTTCAGGAAGTAAGAACTGGATAAAGTCCTGACGCATTCCTAACATCTCTTCAATATTGAGTAGCACTGTGTGAATATCAAATTTGTCACCAGTATTGATCACCATGTGTTCGCTCTCGTAATGCGTCAAGATGTTATCGATATAATCTCTCATTGAAAAAGCAGCAGACTTGATACCCGTTAGGTAATTAACTCCAGCTGCATCCAACTTATCCGCATACTTTTGTCTAATCACATCACTAGTCATGATCATGTTTGCCAGTGGCATTTTCATGTCATGAGAAACGACATGGGCAAAGTTTTTGAGCATGGCGTTCTTTTCTTTTAGAACCGTTTGCTTTTTTTCAAGCTTCAATTTTTCCTTGCGCAACTGCATTTGTCGCATAATCAACTGGCTAATCATTTTAAGCGAGTCCTTTTGTTCCTCACTTAATTTTCTAGGTTTATTGTCAATGACACAGACCGTTCCTAATGGCAGGTTCTCACTGTCCATCATGGGAACTCCAGCATAAAATATGACTGGATCTTCTGCCTTGACATAAGGATGATGCTTGAAATAGGGATGAAGCCTTGTATCCTCAATATAAAAGACGTCTTGATCGCTAGCTATGGCGTGTGAGCAAAAACTCAAATTCCTAGGCGCTGGCGGTAGATTAAATCCATATTGTGATTTGAAATGCACTACATCACGTTCCACGATGGAGATAAGTCCCTTGGGAATGCCCAGTAATCGACAGGCCACATCAAGCAGTTGATCTAAATCCTCAGTAGGTACCTCTGGCTGTACCACAAACGAATTCAAATACTTAAGGCGATCATCTTCAAGATGATGTAAGGGAGCTGGAGTCATCTGTGGCTAGGGCTTAAATGGTTTTTAAAGATACAACTATTTTATTGTAAAAAGTTTAACTACTTACTCTAAATTCCTACAAATCTTTAAAAACGCCTAATCCAAAAAGCGCATAATCATATTTAACGGGATCCACTGGATCCAGTTTTCTCAAGGCATTATCCAGCTCCAGCACTGCTTTTGCATCGTTTTGCTTGCGCTTCAACAGCTTTAGTTTTCGGGAAATATTACCAGTGTGTACATCAAGTGGTAGGGATAGTTCGCTCATCGACAACTGGTTCCAGATGCCAAAATCCACTCCATTTAAATCCTTTCTTACCATCCATCGCAGGAACATATTGATCCTTTTGGCGCTGCTGTTTTTCAACGGGTCGCTTACATGCTTCTGCGTTCGCTGCAAATGTTCGACCTCAAAAAATCGTTGTTTGAACCTTGAGATTCCTTCCTGTAGATTAGTGGATGCTTTGTTCGCTTTCGCGAAAGCGAATTCTAAACCTCCATCTCGCAACTCTATATCCTGCAATGCTCTCATAAAGGTCTTGCAGTCATCGCTGTTGAAGGTGCGATGGACAAACCCTTCAAATCGATCCAGATCTTTGGGCTGAAAATTCCGGATAAAATCTGCTGGAGAATGATCCATAAGTTCCATCAATCGATCTGCATTGTTGATGATGGATTTACGGTTGCCCCATGAAATTGTGGCGGTCAAGAAACCTGAGATGGCGATATCCTTAGGCTCCGTGAACCGGTGCGGTATCTGGATAGGGTCATGTGGGATGAAATCTGGCTGGTTGTAGATCTCTACCTTGTGATCCAGAAATTCCTTGAGCTCCTTTTTATTCATGGTGGACAAATCTACCGTCACTCATGGTAAGTGTGCTATCTGCAAGCGTTGCTAGTTCTTTATTATGGGTAACAATGACAAAGGTCTGGTTGAAATTCTTACGCAGGTCCAGTATGAGTTCATGAAGGTTTGCAGCAGTATTGCTGTCCAGATTTCCCGTGGGCTCATCTGCAAAAATCACTTTAGGGTCGTTGATTAAGGATCGAGCCACCGCAACGCGTTGCTGCTCGCCACCACTTAACTCATTAGGTTTATGGTGAATGCGATCTCCTAGGCTTAGGTATTCCAATAATTCCTGAGCACGCTTTTCTGCTTCTGCCTTTGATTTCTTATTGATATAGGCAGGAATACAAACATTTTCTAATGCCGTGAACTCTGGTAACAGTTGATGAAACTGAAAAATAAACCCTAAAGACTGATTGCGAAAATGACTTAACTGTCGTGAGGATAATTGGGTCACATCTGTACCATCGATGATCAAGGAAGAATTGGCCGCCTTATCAGGCTTTTCCAGTGTACCTAGGATATGCAACAGTGTGGTTTTACCAGCACCTGAACTTCCTATAACACTCACAATCTCTGACTCTTTGATGCTTAGGTCAACACCTTTGAGCACCTGCAGGTCATCATAGCTTTTATATATATTCTTTGCTTCAATCATGGCGGTAAAGGTAATTGCTTTTAAGTGGAAGAAAACCAAGTTTTGGCTTCATTCACGTCTATAAAGTAGGTGATACGCAAACTCAAATTATGTCTAACCGGCTGCATGAACAATTCATCCAGACTGTCTTGAAAACTGATGTCGCCTTGATCATCAAAATTAAAGATGCTGTTGCGATACAATAATCTAGCTTCACTACCTGGTGCAAATCGCCAGCGATAGGATAGATCTAGATTCCACACATTGAAGTTGGCATCTGGATTTGAGTCTTCATCTAATTCAAAGCTGCTATCTTCAGTAGTGCCATCGTCCTGCAATTCTTTAAAATCACGGCTAAAGGATGCTCTATTCCAGTTATTTCTAAACGCTAGGCTCAATGCCTGTTTATTATCAAAATTGTAAGTTCCAGAAACAGAATTTTCCACACTATGCGTATCTCGACGGCTAAGTATGGAAGAGGTGCCATTATTTGTGGTCGTGACAAAGCTATTACGTAGATCGTTTTTGCTCCAGTCAAACCTATAGATCAATAGAAATTTATCACTAAACCTATATCTAGGCGATATATTGAAATCATAGCCTTTTTCTGGATCGTCAAAAAGATAGAAGTAGCCACCTCTAATGTCTATCGCAAATTTTTTGCGATAATCTGTAGATATGAATCCGCCGAAGGATTGATTCGCAGCATACCTTACATTAAGACCAGAGACTCTGGATTCAAACCTGTTCAGGTTGCGAGTATTTAAGGAAGTATCAAAACCGAAGGCATTTCGCTCCTTGGTAAAAAATCTGGAACTTAATCTCACATCACTCTGAATGTGAAAATCTGGATCTGCAGATCTTCTATGGCCAGCACCTAATTCAAACCTATAGCTATTAAATATGCCTTTAGGAACAAATTGCTCGTATTGAATCTCGCCATAAAATTGATGGAAATTGGTTCTAAAATTTCTTCCCAAATCATTAGGATCCCAATCGTTGCTTATAAAATCATAGGATAATCTAGGTTGCCAGTTACCACTGGTACTTCTCCAGTCCAGGGCAACTGCGGTTCCAGATTTTGTCTCATCTGGCTGGAAGCGGTTACTCAATTTTACTTGAGCCCTATAATTGTTGTTCAAGTCACGATCATTATGATCTACCACAAGTGCCGTTACATTAGCGTCCGTAAAACTACCGCTGCGCAATGTACTTGCGTTGGTCAATGATACTGATGAATTAGAGCCATACTGTTGATCCAGCACAAATACATTGTAGTTCGTAATGGGTTCGGTAATCACTTTACGTCTTGAAATGATGGTGTCATTCGCACCTGTTACGTCCACTCGTTCGATGGTGGCTTCTGTTTTTTCAGTAAAGGCGTTGAGAAAACCTATACCTAGACCTCTACGGTTTCTTCCAGTAACTTTTACCGCATTGAGGAGTTTTGCGTTACTGGGATTGTCAACGATGTCTTCATTTTCAAATAATTCTATACTTCCAGCGCCCGAAGGTGTTTGACCTATGCGTCTAGAGAAAAACAGGCCACCTTTATTGAAAAGGTCAGTACCTTCAGAAAAGAACGCGCGGTTCTCGCTAAAGGTTTGTTCAAAAGGACCCAAGTTGAGTGTTACCTGATCAAAAGCCACCTGACCAAAATCTGGAATGAGCGTAGCATCCAGTGTGAATGCTTCATTGATTCCATACTTTATGTCCATACCAGCACTTATATCAAATTGCTTCTCACCATCAAAAATATCATAGCTGGTTGCCGCAAAGGGATAAAGATTAAGCCTAAGTGGCGGATTGATATCTCTCACACCAGTCAATAGAGCATCATATTGTGAAGAAGAACCGGTTGTACGATCAATGTAGTTATAGGAATAGTCCTCGTTCAAATGTCTAATCCTGCGGAATATCTGGAAACTCCAATCTTGAACAGGAGCTTCAGTAAATCGCAGCGTGCGATAGGGAATACGCATCTCTACGTACCATCCATTGTTGTCAATGCTAGTTTCTGACTTGAAAACCACATTGAAACTAAAATCCTCACTACCATTTTCTGACACGGCGTCGCCCAGCGCATTGGCGCTCGTTGCATAAAATCGGGTCTGATTGATTTGATTGTTATAAGTGTTAAGAAAAAAACCAAAAAGATCTGCCTGGGCAAATACCTCATCTCTTTGGGAGAACTGCCTTAAGATGCGCTTTGGTTCGTTATCATACATATAACCAGCCACATACAAAGCATTATCGTCATAGGCAATCTTAAATTTCGTGGGATGCGTATCTCTTTCATCCAGGCCGCTGGTAGGTTCAATCATCTTGAAATCACCACCAGATGGGATGGATTCCCAGAATGCCTCAAAAGGCTTTCCATCAATGGTAGGTTGTGTCGTAACCCTTGTGGCTTGATACGTTTTACGTTTTATGTCAGTCTGGTCTGATGAGGATTGCGCTTTCGCGAAAGCGAAATACATAAAAGCTAAGACCACTAAAAAAGTCCTTTTTAGGACAATAAAATCACGCATTTTGCAAAACTAAAGCAAAAAACCATTTTATAACTAAAGAGTTGTTAAGAATTGATGGGACTGATGCCTGCGTCGTAACTTGTATAAAAAAGAAAAATGGAAGCAATATTTGCAGGCGGATGCTTTTGGTGTACTGAGGCAGTTTTTCAACGCGTCAAAGGTGTTAGTGAGGTCATTCCTGGATTTAGTGGCGGAAACATTAAAAATCCGCCGTATCGCGAAGTGGTACAAGGAAGAACGGGCCATGCCGAGGCTATCAAAATCACTTTTGATCCTGATGTGGTGAGTTTTAATGAATTACTACAGGTATTTTTTGCCACACATGATCCAACGACATTGAATCGTCAAGGTTATGATGTGGGAAGTCATTATCGCAGTGCCATATTTTTCATGAACGAAGAACAGGAAAAAGAAGCTCTAGAGATGATTCAAAAACTCAATGAATCGAATGTTTTTGAAAACCCTATAGTTACAGAAGTGTCGGCATCAAAAGGTTTTTACAAAGCCGAAGATTATCACAAGGATTATTACAATAACAATAGAGAGCAAGGTTATTGCCAAGTTATTATTGATCCCAAAATCAAAAAGCTGATGACAGGATTCAAGGAACTGGCTGTTTAAATAGCTTCTACTTCTATTACCTGAGGATCTTTGGCAGCTGCGGGTTTCTCTTTTTTGATCATGTAGGTATAGATCCAGGTGAGCGTAAAGGTTGGTATAATATCCAGTCCTGGTACCAACTCTTCTATAGTGGTCAAAATACCAGCGGTCTTACCAGTTTGACCTGGATATACCTTAGTCATTAGGTAACCGGCAATAGGTGCCCAAACAATATCAATAAGTTCACCTACAAAAGGAATGGCATAGGATGCCATTCCTATAAGGTCAAATAGAATACTGAAAAATAATTTTGACGATTTTGATTCAAACATGGTTGTTGTCATTTATCACAGAATCTTCAAAATCCGTTCCAATTTTACTAATGCAAGTCGCTGGAAATGAGGTGTAAAAACTCTGATCTGGTTTCTACTTTTTCAAACTGACCTCTAAAACCACTGGTGGTAGTAGAACTATTTTGTTTTTGAACACCGCGCATCATCATACACATGTGCGATGCTTCGATCACCACAGCAACACCTTTAGGCTTTAGCGTTTGATGGATGCATTCTAGGATATCGTGAGTTAAGCGTTCCTGTACTTGTAGTCTTCTTGCAAAAATGTCAACAATTCTTGGGATTTTTGATAGTCCAACGATATGGCCGTTAGGGATATATGCTATATGCGCCTTTCCAAAAAACGGTAGCATGTGGTGCTCACATAGGGAATAAAGTTCAATGTCTTTGATGATGACCATGTCTTGATAATCTTCTGCAAACATGGCGCTCTTCAATACTTCTGCAGCATCCTGATCATATCCACTGGTCAGGAATTGCATGGCTTTTGCAGCTCTTTCTGGGGTCTTGAGAAGACCTTCTCGTTCTACGTCTTCGCCCAGGTCGGTGATGACACTTTTATACTTTTCTCTTATGTCGTCGGTTACTTCAATGTTGTACTCTTCAAATACTCTGTAAGGCATTCTAATAATTTTAAGGGGCCAAAGTTAAAAGCAAAGCTTGTTGAATTGTATTGTTTTTACTGAAAATTGGCTTTTGGTTCATATTCCCAGCCTATGTCGTTAAGAATCCGTTTTTTTTACGAAAACTTCATAAAAAGTTTGAGATAGTGAAACAGCCTCTTTCCATATAGGAGCAATTTGTTTTAAGTTTGTTAACAATCAATATACAATCATGAATCAAAAAGTAGTTACCCTAGGTGAAGTCCTCATGCGCCTAACCGTTCCCAATCAAAAAAGACTCTTCCAGACCGTGAATTTTGACGTCAATTTTGGTGGTTCTGAAGCTAATGTAGGCATCTCACTGGCTCATATGGGATTGAAAAATACACATATCACTGCATTGCCGCACCATGATCTAGGAGAACGAGTAGTACGTTTCTTAAATATGAATAATGTAGGTAATGAAGGAATCGTGAGAAAGGATGGTCGTTTGGGAATCTACTTTTTGGAATGCGGTGCTATGCAACGTCCTTCAAGAATTGTCTACGATCGATTTGATACCACGTTTTCATACTTGAAAGAAGATGAAATTGATTGGGATGCCGTATTTGAAGATGCCAACTGGTTCCATTACAGTGGTATCACGCCAGCCATCTCACAATCTGTGGCAGACGTTACGTTGCGAGCTTTGAAAGAAGCAAAGAAAAGAGATGTGAAGACCAGTGGCGATATCAATTATAGAAGGAACCTATGGCAGTATGGAAAACAACCGCTGGATGTTATGCCTGGATTGGTAGAATTGACAGACTACGTGGTAGGTGGTAGAGTAGATCTAGAGAATTGCCTAGGGATCTATGATGATGATTGGTCACGAAACTGTGAATTGGTTTTGGAAAAGTACCCTAACATTAAGGCGTTCTCAAAATCCATTAGAGATTCACACTCTGCATCCAGAAATGATTTGACGGTAGTGATGTATAAGGATGGTAAGCTCTACACATCCAAGAAGTACGAAATGAACAATATAGTTGATAGAATAGGTGGTGGCGATGCATTTATGGCAGGCCTTATTTATGGACTACTCAATCTAGATGAACAACAAACCGTAGAGTACGCCGTGGCGGCTTCCGTATTAAAGCATAGTACCATTGGTGATGTGAATTTGAGCAGTAAGGAAGAAATCATGCATTTAGTAGATGGTGATAACGTTGGACGTCTTTTAAGATAGCATATGAATATTGAAACCTTTATTTCCAGGACAGACCAGCACACGATCGTACCCGTTTTTTATCACGGCGATCTTCAGACTTGCATTGATGTTGTCAATGCCGCCTACGATGGTGGTGTTCGCACTTTTGAATTTGTGGACCGTGGCGCTAACGCCATTGATACCTTTAAGGAATTGATGAACCGCAAGTCACGGTGGCCAGATTTAGAGATAGGGATAGGTACTATTTATGATCTACAAACTGCTAAAGAATATATCAATTTAGGCGCTGCTTTTGTCGTTTCCCCATGTTTGGTAGACGAGGTGGCCATACATTGTCGCGATCATGATGTCTCTTATATTCCGGGTATTGCTACAATAAAGGAAGCATTTGATGCCAGTACCTTGGGTTGCAAAATGATCAAGATTTTCCCTGCAAATGTGATAGGTTCCGCTTTCGCGAAAGCGATAACATCAGTATTACCTCAACTAGCCATCATGCCTACGGGTGGTATCGAGCCTACTGCAAATGGATTGAAAGAATGGTTTGATGCTGGCGTGAACTGCGTGGGAATGGGAAGCCAGTTGTTTGATAAAAATAAGATTAGCAAAAAAGACTATGTAGGATTGTCAAATGACATCGTGGAGGCGATCAATAATGCTAATCTTGTAAAATAATTACGTGAAAAATTACGATTATGCCTATTTAAACGTCATTATTCGATTAACTTAAAATAATACTAAGCCGGTATTTGGTAAACATCAACTGTTATTGTTTATTTAGTTTACTAGATTGGTCGACCAAACATTTATGATACACCATCGTCTTAAAAATATTACAGATGTAGAGTTGTCTTCTGGTGATATAGATCCAGATAACAATACGTTCAACAATATAAAAAAGCTAATTTCTGACCATGGATACGAGAAAGGTGACAAGTTACCGTCACAGCGTAAATTGAGTGAAAAGTTAGGTGTAGGACGCAATCAGATAATGACTGCCCTGCAAAAGCTTGAGTTCTACGGAATAGTGAAAACCACACCTAAAAGCGGAACGGTTGTAACCGGTATTCAAAACCCATCTGTCAACATGATGATGTCAGATATTCTGGAACTGGAATCACCAGATTTTAAATCACTGGTAGAGTCCAGGCTTATACTGGAAGAGAACGCCGTTAGACTCGCCTCCATACGTAGAACGGATAAGGATCTAGAAGAATTGCAAGAACTGCATGGCGAATTTGTGGAGCGCATACTAAGTAACGAGCCAGCGCTTTCAGAAGATTTTGCTTTTCACAAGGGATTAGTAAAAGCAAGTAACAACAATGTGATTTATAGCTTAATGAGCATTATAGTTCCAGACTTGATCGCCCATTTGAATGCAGAACATATTTGTGATAGGTCTGAGGTGAGTATGCTTATTAGCGAACACACAACGATCTTAGAAATGATTGAGAACCAAGATGAAGAAGGTGCCGTGAAAGCGTTGAAACACCACTTTAGGTTCTTATATCAATATATTAAGAAGTAACATACAGGCTGCCACCTGTATATTTAAAAAAGTAAAGCACAGGCTGCCACCTGTGCTCTAGGGTAAATAAATAATCAAAAAGAGTTGAACCTCTTTATATTGCAAAAATAGGTAGTATCTATTTTTCTTATCTAAAATGGAAGTTTGATAGCTATTTTAAGGCTGGAGTTTATTTACAATCTACAGATCCAGCAGCTTTTGCCACGGTCAAGATTCACAGTTTGGAGGTGACTCATTAGCAAAGTGATCCGTGTACGAAACAAGTGTTTTTTGAGTTCGCTTTCGCGAAAGCGAATTTTCTCAAACCTACATTCTCCTTAAAATTATCGAGGATAAAGATGTTTAAACAAAAACGACCGGTGTGTTAAGCACCGGTCGTTTTTGTTATGGGTTCTCTATCTTAATCGATCAAGTCAAAGACTCGAGGCAACCATAGTGTAAGATCCTCAAAATAGGTGATCATTACCAGCACGGCGATCATGGCTATAAACAAAGGAAGCATAGGTCGTATGACCTTCTGAATCTTAAGATCTGCCACGCTACAGCCCACAAAAAGAACCGAGCCTACCGGTGGTGTACATAAGCCAATACAAAGGTTCATGATCATGATGATCCCAAAATGTACGGGATCCATTCCCATGGCGGTTACGATAGGTAAGAAAATAGGAGTGAAGATCAAAACCGCTGGCGTCATGTCCATAAAGATCCCAACAAATAGAAGAATCAAGTTGATTAGAATAAGGATTACTACAGGATTCTCACTAATACCTAGCAATGCAGCGCTTATTTCTTGAGGGATGTTTTCATAACTCATGACCCAACTCATCGCGATGGATGTAGCGATCAACAAAAGAACGATAGCGCTGGTTTTAATAGTTTCCAAGAGGATAGGAGCTAGGTCCTTAATCTTGATTTCTTTATAGATAAATCCTAAAGCGACTGTATACATTACTGCAACCGCACTTGCCTCGGTAGCTGTAAAAACGCCGCCTACGATTCCACCTATAACAACGACAAGTAGCATAAGACTAGGCAAAGCGTCAAAGAATCTTTTAAGGAAGGTTTTGAGACTTACCAGCTTGTCAGTAGGATACTTTTTAATGATGGAATAAATCGCAGCCACTACCATTAAGGCGACTCCCAGTAAAATTCCGGGCACGTATCCTGCAATAAACAAGGCAGCAATAGAAACACCACCGCTGGCCAAGGAATAAACGATCAACACATTACTAGGCGGAATGATCAATCCCGTTGTGGCACTGGTAATATTGACTGCCGCAGAGAATGGTTTGCTGTATCCATCTTTCTCCATCATAGGATTCATAAAACCTCCAATGGCACTTGCTGCTGCAACCGCACTTCCCGATATCGCTCCAAACAGCATACAGGAAATGATATTTACAAAAGCTAGTCCACCAGGCAATGGTCCTACTATCGCTTTGGCAAAATTGATAAGCCGTACGGCAATACCACCGCGATTCATGATCTGTCCAGCGAGTATAAAGAATGGTATCGCACTAAGTGTGAAGCTATCCAATGAAGTAGCCATGCGTTGCGCCAGCGTGGTTACCGATGGTAGAAATGGCATGGAGTAAATGAGAGTTGCAAAAGCTGCAAGTCCTATGGCGTATGCGATAGGCACACGAAAGGAAAGAAATACCAAAAAGCTTAAAACGAGAATGAGGATTTCAACATAATTCATATTAGGAAGCTTTTTGGGATTTGAGTTTGGCAAAAAATGAATCCAGACTAAAGTAACAGATCAGGATTCCAGAAATAGGTACAATCAAGTAGATAAAACCTAGTGGTAATCCCAATGATGCAGAGGTTTGCTCGAATTGAAAAGTCAATTGGCATAATCTAGAACCGCCTATGATCATGACACAAAACGAGAAAACGAAGACACTTAAATACACGAAACCGTCAAAAAAGGCGAGGTTTCTACCTACCATCTTTTCTGGTAAAAGGTCTATGGCCAGATGTAGGTGTTCACCTGTAGCATATGCGGCACCCAACAATCCAACCCAAATCAGGGCAAAACTAGAGATCTCATCTGTTGCGGTGCTGGGTGATTGAAGAATAAAACGTGAAAATACTTGCCAAGTGACTGCGGCAAGCATGATGATAAGTACAGTAAGGCAGACCTTACCTACAATGTTGACTACTGCTGCTCTCATATTAATTTTCTTGAATGGATTGAACCAATTTTTTCATGCTTGGATTTTCATCAAATATTTGAAGCATCTCTTTGGTAGCTTCTCTAAAGGGTTGTTTTTCTGGATAGTTGACTTTGACGCCGCTTTTGGTGACCGCTTCTAGAGACTCTTTTTCTAATTTTTCCCAAAGTTCGCGCTGGGCTTTTTTAGATTCCTGCACAGCTTCTTCCAACCATTGTTTTTCTTGGTCAGTCAGTCGTGCTAATGTTTCGGTTCCTATGACCAAAACATCTGGCAATGAGGTATGTTCATCAATGCTTAAAAACTTGCAGACTTCAAAATGCTTTGAGGTATAATAACTAGGAATATTGTTTTCTGCACCATCAACCACTCCTTGCTGTAATGCGGTATACAGTTCTCCAAAGGAAATAGGAGTAGGCGCACCACCTAGATCCTGGATCATCTCAATGGCCATATTGCTCTTCATGACTCTTATCTTCATGTCCTTCACATCTGCTGGCGTATTGATGGGTTCTGTTTTTGTATAAAAACTGCGGCTACCGGCATCATAAAATGTCAATCCTTGGAGGTTGAACTTTTCACCTTTGTTGAGAATGGATCTGCCTACTTCTCCGTCATAAATATTGTGGCTGTGCTGCTTGTCCCTAAACAAGTATGGAATACTGAAGACTTTATATTCAGGGATGAAATTTTCCAATACTCCAGCGCTCACTTTTGTAATGTCCAGACTGCCTATTTGGAGTAATTCAATACTTTCACGTTCACCACCTAGCTGGCCGTTGGGATATAATTGAACTTTCATTTTCCCGCCAGACTTTTGTTCCAGACTTTCTCCTAGGACGACCATTCCTTTGTGAACCGGATGCTCTGTATCCAGACTATGTGCTAATCTAAGAACGGTCACATCTTCCTCACCGGCACAGCTGCTCAATAGTAGGATTGGGACAAGAAGCAATACATATTTGAACTTCATGATTTTCATATAATGAGATTATTGAATCAGTATAGGGTTTGCAATGGTTAAACCTGCTTTTTCCACTTCGTTAGTAAAACCTTCGGCTGTTGTGAAAGCGGCATCGCTTGCTTCCCAACCGCTCATGAAGTAATAGGTGAACTCATCGCCACCTCCTAAATTCCATAAATGCGTTTGGGTAATTCCAGCTCCTTCTTTTGGAGCTTCACTTTCAGTTAAGTCATCTGTAGTAAAAATGAGCGCCATGCCCAGCAGGTCGTTGTTTTCGGATTGTTTTCCAAATGTGGGGTAAGCGGAATAACCATTAGTAATAGCGATTTTTTCTCCAACATTGGGTTTAAGATCAACTATACCGGTGACCAGCTCCATTCCTTCAGTATCACCATTGACAACCACATCGCTCTGATAAAACCAGTCTCCTTTTTCTATAGAAATAGTGTGTATGACGTCCACTATGCGGTCGCCTATAGCTTCATCTTTATAGTGTAGTTCAAAAATGGCTCTTACGGGACCTTCTGTAATGGTTTTGAACGTTGCACCATTAGTTCCCGTGACTCTGTAAAGCGAATCTTGATATTTTATGGCTATGGATCCAGCACCTAGAGAGGTGCCTACTTTTAAGATATCCATTCCCCAATCTTCTTGGGCGTGATAGTCCGTTGTCAGGCCTTGTTGCGCCAGAGTAGGTTGGGTAGTGGTTTTACCGAAAATGTCGATCCCATTGCGAGGATCAAAATAAATCCTGAAACCCACTTTATCATTTTCCCAGGCTGGTCCTTCCATTTGTAAAAATAGACTGTCCAGTTCTCTTGGGTCGCCGGTGCGCTCGTACGTTTGGACTTCGGTGGCGTTAGGTTTTGCTTTTCCAACACCAAAATGAACGTCGGTGGTTTTAGGAAATGATGCTTGTTCCGCTTTCGCGAAAGCGGAAAAAACAACTTTCTTCTCTTCATTAGGAGCAAAGTCGATCACTGCAGAAAGCTCGTCCCAATTGCCGTCGCCATCCAGATCATCCAACTGGGACGGAATCGCTTCTCCTGCAAGGGTACGCAAACCAGGAATGGAGTCGCCAGAAGTACCAGACCATTCCTTTTCTACCTCAGATCTTGGGAAAACAATCACTTCAGTCCTAGCTACATCGATTGAGTTCACGAGTAAAATGGAGTCGTCCTCCATTTCTTTTTCCTGCTTGCAGCTTATCACTGCCATTGCGATCCATCCTATAAGAATCCAACTATTCTTCATCTAGTCCTCGTTTGATGGCTTGCCAATGGTGGCTAGAATACCACCATCTACATACAGAATATGACCATTTACAAAATCACTGGCGCTGGCCGCAAGGAAAATCGCCGCACCGGCAAGATCGTCTGGATCACCCCATTTTGCTGCTGGTGTGCGGTTCACGATAAAATCGTTGAATGGATGTCCATCCACTCTAATAGGTGCCGTTTGCGAGGTTGCAAAATATCCTGGACCTATACCGTTTACCTGTATGTTGTGTTTTGCCCATTCTGTCGCCATGTTTTTAGTAAGCATGACAAGACCACCTTTTGCCGCGGCATAGGCACCAACCGTGTTGCGACCCAGCTCACTCATCATGGAGCAAATGTTGATGATCTTTCCTGACTTGCGTTTCATCATTCCTTGAACCACGTGTTTTGATACCAAAAACGGACTCACTAAATCTATATCGATCACTTGTTTGAAGTCTGCGACTTCCATTTCGGCAAGTGGTGTTCTTTTAATGATACCTGCGTTGTTCACTAGGATATCAATGCCGCCTACTTCGTTTTCGATTTTTTGAATGGCATCTTTCACTTGTGCCTCGTCAGAAACATCAAATTTGTAGCCTACAGCTTTGATTCCAGCACTTTTATATTCGGCAACCGCTTTGTCAATTTTATCTTGTGAAGAGTTCCCGTTCACAACAATTGTGGCGCCGGCCTGGCCTAGACCCTTGGCCATAGACATTCCCAAACCATGTGTACTACCGGTCACTAAGGCAACCTTACCTGTTAGGTCAAATAATTTCATAAGTCTGGATTATCTAAGTTCAGTAATTTTTGCAACGTCCATATCTCCATAATCCAGATTTTCTCCGGCCATACCCCATATAAAGGTATAGTTGGAAGTTCCAGATCCTGAATGGATCGACCATGGCGGTGAAATGATCGCTTGATGATTTTGCATCCAGACGTGTCTGGTTTCCTGCGGCTGTCCCATAAAGTGACACACCGATTGTCTTTCTGGTACATCCAGATAAAAATACACTTCCATCCTGCGATCGTGAACGTGGGCTGGCATAGTGTTCCAGACACTACCGGTTTTAAGTTCTGTCATTCCCATTTGCAACTGGCAGGTATCCACTATACCACCTATGATCATCTGGCTTACTGTTCTATGATTGGCTGTTTCAAGACTTCCTAGCTCGATTTTGTTAGCCTCAGCAAGGCTTACTTTTTTTGTTGGGAACGATTTGTGCGCTGGAGCAGAGTTGATGTAAAATTTAGCTGGATCGCTAGCATTAGCGCTATGAAAAACCACCTCTTTTGCACCTTGTCCTATATATAAGGCATCCTTATGATTGATTTCGTATTTTTTACCATCGACCTCAACCGTTCCTGCTGCACCTACATTGATGATTCCCATCTCGCGACGTTCCAGAAAATATTCTGCCTTGAGTGGATCAATGGTTTCCAGTTTCAAAGAACTTGAAGTAGGAACAGCACCACCAGCGATGTATCTATCGTAATGAGTGTAGACTAAATTGATTTTACCTTCCTGTAAGGGCTTATCTATCAAAAACTCATTTCTTAGCTCTTGAGTATCTAGCTTCTTTACTGCATAAGGGCTTGAGGCATAACGTGTTTCAAATGTTGTTGACATGGTTGTTAGTTCTATAATCGGGCTGCTGTCATGTAGTCTGCCGACGTTAATTATAATTAATGTAATCGATTGCCTAATATTACGAAATTGATCTTCTCACTCCTAACTCTAGGCCACGTAATTCTGCCAGACCTCTCAATCTTCCTATGCCTGAGTAGCCTGGGTTTGTTTTTTTCTTGAGATCATCCAGCATTTTATGACCGTGATCTGGCCTAAATGGCATCCTCAAATCTGATCTTCCTGATTGTTCTCTTTTCATCTGTTCTTTAACGAGTGCCTTCATAACGGCATACATATCTACGTCTCCATCTAGGTGGTCTGCTTCATGAAAATTTCCTTCTTCATCTCTTTTGGTAGCTCTTAAATGTATAAAATGGATGCGACTACCCAATCGTTCTACCATTCCAGCAAGATCATTGTCTGCCCGCACACCAAAGCTTCCCGTGCAAAATGTCAAACCATTGTTGGGACTGTCCACGGCTGTGTACAAATCAACAATGTCCTGTTCTGTACTTACCACACGTGGCAAGCCCAAAATAGGGAATGGTGGATCGTCTGGATGGATGCACATAAGCACGCCAGCCTTTTCTGCAGCTGGAATGATTTCTGACAAGAAATAAAATAGGTTTTCTTTTAATTCCTTAGGACCTATGTTTTCATAGGTAGCAAGAATGGTGTTGAATTCTTTGAGTGTGTAGCCTTCTTCAGCGCCTGGTAGTCCAGCTATGATGTTCTTAACAAGTTTCTTTTGTTGCTCTGGAGTGGATTTTTCCAGATAATCCTTGGCAGCTTGTTGCTGGGCTTTTGTGTAGTCATTTTCTGCGCCTGGACGTTTTAGCAAATACAGTTCAAATGCTGCAAACGCTGTAGCTTCAAAACGCAATGCCGTCGAACCGTCTGGCAGTTCATAATCCAGATTAGTACGTGTCCAGTCCAGTACCGGCATAAAGTTGTAACAGACGATGTCAATACCGCACTTGCCTAAATTGGTCAAGGTATTCTTATAACGCTCGATGTAGGTTTTATAATCGCCAGATCTGGTCTTAATATTCTCGTGAATAGGTACACTCTCTACAACAGACCAAGTTAAACCGGCATCCTCGATCCATTTCTTACGTTCCATGATCACCTCGACAGACCATTCTTCGCCATTAGGAATCTGGTGGCAAGCGCTCACGATGCCCGTGGCACCAGCTTGTTTAATATCTGCAAGGGAAACTGGATCCTTGGGACCGTACCATCGCCATGTTTGTTCTAGTTTCATTGTCTATGAGGTTGTTACGCTTTCGCGAAAGCGAAATTATTCTTCTACTTTATTACAAATTACAAATTCTATACACCGCTATAGGCGCTGAATCCGCCATCTATAGGAACCACGATCCCTGTTATGAAGGAAGCCGCATCGTCACACAACCATTCTACGGTGCTAACGAGATCTTCTGGTTTTCCATAGCGGCCCATGGGCGTTTGTCCAATGATTTGCTCACCACGAGGCGTTGCAGACCCGTCACTGTTGGTAAGGAGTGCGCGATTTTGATCTGTCAGAAAAAAGCCAGGCGCGATGGCATTGACACGTATTCCAACTTTAGAAAAATGAACGGCAAGCCATTGTGTAAAATTCGATACGGCAGCTTTGGCACCGCTGTATGCTGGGATTTTAGTAAGTGGAGTGAAGGCATTCATGGATGAGATGTTGAGAATGCTACAACCATCGCGACCTACCATGTCTTTGGCAAACACTTGTGCAGGCAAGAGCGTTCCCAAGAAATTAAGATTGAAGGTAAACTCGATGCCTTTAGGGTCAAGATCAAAAAAGGTCTTGAATCCATCGGTAGTGTTTTCAAGATCTTTCATCTGGAAAAACGGATTGCTGGTTGTTCCCATGGGATGATTGCCTCCAGCGCCGTTGATCAATATATCAACTTTACCGTATGCTTTGTTGATTTCCTTCTTTGCTGTCTCGAGCGAATCCTTTTCCAAAACGTTGCCTGCAATTCCCACGGCTTTTCCTCCATTGGCTTTGATTTCATCTGCCACGGCATCTGCAGCTTCTTTTCTTAAATCAAGAACGGCGATGTTGTGGCCGTGTTTAGCAAGTGCAACTGCTAGTGTGCTGCAAAGCACGCCGCCTGCTCCTGTAAGGACAATTGTTTTAGACATAAATGGATTTTATAAGGTTTTGGTCAACTTGAAAAGGTCAAATATGAGAAATAACTATGAAATCTGGTCGACCAAATATAAATCTATTTATATTTAAACAATATTGAAACATCACTAATTGTCAAAAAACTGATTTCAATACTGATAATTATGCAATGGTGTTGGTTCAAATTTTAAAAACTGCCAACTTTATAACTTTAGATTTGAATCGTGCGTTGAGCAGTGCTAATGACTGAAACCTATTTACAATGAATATCATGAAACCATTAATTGCCCTGATATGCCCCAGATTATGCTTTGCACTTTTCATAAGTTGCATAGGTTTTGAGATGACGGCTCAGGTGACTCCATAAATTTTAAGATCTAAGGATGTTATCAAATCGGTTTATCTACCTGACTTTAGCTATGCAGGCTATAAAAATGGCGAGGAACAAATTCCAAATACTACAGGAACCGTGATTCAATGGTATATTTCTCACGAGACTTTTCAATAGCTGGGAAAGTGACGTGGTCATCCACAATGCAGATATCGGCATATTGTCTGAAGAAATTGCGAATGTGACCATCCAAAACATCACGACCACTGGTGACCATCTGGCGTATTATACCATTGCCATGGCTGCCGTACACAATGTACTGGCCGAAAAAGTGAAGGTGTATAACAAAGCTGTATATCTGTTAAGCTTCAATACTTTTTCTGCCAAAAACGTGTACAAGGATTGTGAAGTATTTACAGATTCTGCACTAGATCAACACAGTAGGACACTCCAGTCTTTTATTTAGCAGTTATCATTACCAAGAAGAGAAATATATGGATCTTTGGAAAACCTTGGATCGCGACTTCTCAACGGTTGAAGTGGTCAGAAACATGCCCGTCAAGCACTACACATTGTGGTTTGATGACCTCTAGATTACAGAATGAAGGAATTACATAAAGCGATTTTATTTATGATGTTAAGTGCTTTTGCATTTGCTATCATGAACGGTCTCGTAAAATATCTTGCCGATTTTAGTGCCTATCAGTTGGTCTTTTTTAGATCTATTGGGACTTTATTAATTACTTCAAGTCTTCTTATGTACCATAAGATTCCCATGTTGGGGAATAAGCGGTGGTTGTTGATCTTGAGAGGTGTTGCTGGTGCGATTTCCCTTCTATTATTTTTTGCGTCCTTAAAATTCCTGCCGGTAGGTACTGCGGTGACCTTGCGGTATTTGTCGCCTATTTTTGCAGCCATCTTTGCAGTGATCTGGCTCAAGGAACGTATCAAACCCTTGCAATGGCTTTTCTTTTTGCTGGCATTTGCTGGAGTTTTGGTCCTCAAGGGATTTGATGATGGCCTCAGTTTGATAGGCTTGAGCATGATCATACTTTCGGCGTTATTTATGGGGTTGATATTTGTAGTCATTTCCAAAATAGGGAAGCAGGACCATCCTATGGTTGTGGTCAACTACTTTATGTTTATCGGGACCGTGCTGGGCGGTTTACTCTCCATGGGCAACTGGAAAAACCCGATAGGAGTAGAGTGGATATGGTTGGGAATATTGGGAATCGTAGGTTTTGTAGGCCAGCTGTATATGACCAAAGCTTTTCAAATTGCCTCTACCAATCAGATTGCACCTTTAAAATATCTGGAAGTGATTTTTACCGTGATGATTGGTGCATTTTGGTTTCTTGAAATCTATACCTGGTGGTCGCTACTGGGTATTTTGATGGTCATGGCAGGATTGACCTTGAATATTTTGTACAAATCAAGAAACGCCTGATTAGAGCTAATGCTCATCTTTACTTGTTGACCTAGTGATCTCACTGGATGGTTAGAGAGTTCGCTTTCGCGAAAGCGAATACACCACAAGCTTAACTGCTTTATTTCCAGATAGCCAATCTATAAGTGCCTAAAAACAAAAATCCCCATTTCTCAATGGGGATTTTGAACCAATCAAATAAATCATCTACTTCCAGCCGCCACCTAGCGCCTGATAAAGATCTACTCTAGCCAGGAGTTGATCTTTTTTAGTTTCAACAAGTTCCATTTTTGATTCCAAAGCATCTCGCTGCGTCAACAAAACCTCCATATAATCTGCTCTGGCTGAGGTGAACAGTTTGTTGATGATGTCAATAGATTCAGTCAACGCGGCAACTTGCTGTTCCTTGAGGTCATAACTCTTTTTGAGGTTATCAATACGTGATAACTCGTTTGCCACCTCAAAGTATCCATTAAGTATGTTCTTCTCATACTCAAATACAGCCTGTAATTGCTGTGCATTTGCCGTGTTGTACTGTGATTTGATGGCATTTCTATTGATCAATGGACTTACCAGGTCCCCAACGAGATTATATGCTAGAGATTCTGGAGTTGAGGTTAGGTATTGAGGTTTGAAGGCTTGTAAGCCTACGCCTGCCTTAATCCCGATGGAAGGAAAGAAGTTGGCTCTTGCGACTTTCACATCGAGTTTTGCAGCCATCAAGTCATATTCTGCCTGTCTTATATCAGGTCTGTTTTGTAGCAGCTGTGACGGTAAGCCTGCATTGATAGTGTCTACCTTTATCTCAAGAAAATTAGCCGAATTACGAGCTATAGGAGACGGTTTTCTTCCTATCAAGAAATTGATTTTGTTCTCAATTTCAGTGATCTGTTGTTCAATCTCATATTTCTCGCTCTGGTTCTTAAAAACCTCTGCATCAAAACGTCGCACACCCAACTGGGTTGCTCTTGCAGCTTCTTTTTGAAGCTTTACAATGCGCAGAGCATCAGTTTGCAGGGCAAGGTTTTGTTCAATGAGGTCCAGTTTGTTGTCCAACGTTATGAGCTCATAATAGGAGTCGGCCAGTTCTGCGATGAGTTGGGTCACCATAAAGTTTTTACCTTCAACGCTGGCTAGATATTCCATCACGGCCGCCTTTTTTGAATTGCGCAGTTTTTTCCAGATATCCAATTCCCAAGAGACTTGAACACCTACATTAAAATCTGTCAATGGATCTGGAAATGCTTCATTCTCACGTATGGGAAGTTGTGTTTCTACAGCACCATTTCTGCTAAATTCACCAACTTTTTCTACTTCTGCACCAGCTTGAACACCAACAAAAGGTAAGAATTCACCCTTGCGAGCTTGCACCTCATTTTGTGCTACACTTACTCGTTGCAGCATGATGTTAAGCTCTTGATTATTTACTAGAGCAGTATCTATAAGGTGTTTGAGATATTCGTCTGCAAAGAAATCTTGCCATTTCATGTTTGCGGTATTCAGGGAATCCACCAGCTTATTTCTATAATGATCTGGCATCGATCTATTTTCTTCTCTAACTTCCAGTGTAGGCGCACAGGAATGAACCAGCACCATTGCCAAAATGAGAAAGGCATACAGTTTTATGTTTCTAATCATGTTCTTCAACTTTATCGTTTTTGATTTTAGATTTCAGCTTTTTCATCAATCTGCGTAGTTTACTGATGTCTTGTTTTGCGTCGTATTGCTCTTCACTGTTTCTAATAAATGATTGAGAGACGGTCTCGTAATCTTCATTTTTAATGAGTGATTTTCCATCTGCCCAAGAACCGAATATGTAATACAATCCTGGTATGACCAGAACTCCTACCAGAGTTCCCAATAGCATTCCACCTAGGGCAGATCCACCTATGGTTTTATTTGCAATCGCACCTGCACCATGAGCAATTACCAATGGTATCAAACCTGCGATAAAGGCAAAGGAAGTCATCAAAATAGGACGGAATCTCATTCTTGCACCTTCAATAGCTGCGTCTAGAATGGTAGCACCTTCACGTCTTTTTTGGACGGCAAATTCAACGATCAATACGGCGTTCTTTCCTAAAAGTCCTACCAGCATGATCAAGCCTATTTGCGCATAAATATCATTGGCAAGGCCCATAAATTTGAGTAATACAAAAGATCCAAATACACCAACCGGCAAGGAGAAAATAACGGCTAATGGTAATATGAAGCTTTCATATTGTGCTGCAAGAACGAAATAGACAAACAGTAACACGACCCCAAAAATGTAGATGGACTCACTACCACGATTAGCCTCATCATAAGACAATCCTTCATAGGCGATGTCATAACCACGAGGTAACTGTTCCTTTGCGACCTCATTGATAGCAGCGATGGCGTCACCACTGGTGAATCCTTTGGCAGGTAATCCACGAATGGAAGCTGAATTATAAAGATTGTAACGAGTGATCTCATTGGGTCCCAATTTCTTTTCCATGGTCATGAAGGATGAATAGGGAACCATTTCACCTTCTTCATTTTTCACAAATAGTTTTTCAAGATCTGATGGTAACCTACGGTACTCAGGACCTGCTTGAGTATACACCTTGAAGAACCTACCGAAACGAATGAATCCTTGCTCATAGGTACTACCAATCAAAATATTCAGATTTTCCATGGCGTTACCGATGGTAACTCCTTTTTGCATGGCTGCCTTATTGTTGATTTTAAGTTCTATTTGAGGATAATTAGCTGCAAAGAATGTGAAGAGGCCTGTGAGTTCCTCTCTTTCGCGTAAAGCGTCCATAAACTCATTGTTCACTCTTTCAAATTCCTGATAATCCGTACCGTTGGTCTTATCCAATAATCGCATGGAGAACCCACCTGATGAACCAAAACCTGGTACTGCTGGCGGCTCAAAGTATTCAATGACGGCACCTAGATCCTTGCTTTGTTCTTCTAATTCTTCCATGATTTCATGAACGGAATGTTCTCGTTCTGACCAGGGTTTAAGGTTGATCAAACAAGTACCGGCGTTGGATCCACGACCTTCAGTCATGATCTCGTAGCCAGCCAGTGATGATACAGATTCTACACCATCAATTTTGGAACAGACGCGCTGTAGGTTTTGGGCGACTTCATTTGTACGCTCTAGTGTTGCTCCTGGCGGTGTTTGTATGATAGCATAGATAGTTCCTTGATCTTCATTAGGAATAAAGCCTGATGGCAATACCTCGTTAGTCAAGAAGATGCCTACACAAAATGCTATCAAAATACCAAAGGTCACTACACGTCTATTGACAATGTGCTTCAAGACCTTAATATATCTTCCAGTCAGCTTTTCAAAACCACGGTTAAAGGCATCGATGAACCTATTCATAATCGATCTACGTCTAGGTTTACCATGATTATTCTTAAGAATCATGGCGCATAAAACGGGTGTAAGTGTCAAAGCCACGATGGCCGAAATGATGATGGAACCAGCCATGGTAATGGAGAATTGACGATAGAATACACCAACAGGTCCAGACATAAATGAAATAGGAATGAACACTGCGACCATGACTAGAGTTATGGCGATAATTGCACCGCCTATCTCTTTGATGACTTTCTTGACCGCATCGTAGGGATTGAGATGCTCTTCTTCCATTTTGGCATGGACTGCCTCGACTACTACAATGGCATCATCCACGACAATACCAATCGCGAGTACTAAGGCAAATAAAGTGATCAGGTTGATGGAGAGCCCAAATAATTGCATAACAAAAAATGCTCCGATCAAAGAAACAGGTACCGCTATAATAGGAATCAAGGTAGACCTCCAATCACCTAAAAAAAGAAAGACCACAATGGCTACCAAGATAAAAGCATCCCGCAAGGTATGAATGACCTGCTCTATGGAAGCATCCAAGAAATTTGAGACATCATAACTGATTTTATACTCGACTCCTGGCGGTAGAGAAGCTTCAAAATCTTTTAAGGTAGACTTCACCTGATCGATGACATCACTTGCGTTGCTACCTACGGTTTGCTTCAAAACGATAGAAGCTGAGGGCTTACCATCCAGATTGGAGTAAATATCAAAAAACTCGCTGCCCAATTCTACATCTGCAATATCCTTGAGCATGAGAAGTTCACCTTCTGCATTTGCCTTGATGATGATATCCTTGTATTGCTCTTCTTTATTGTACCGTTCTTGGAACGACAACACATATTCTAAAGACTGCGATTTGATACCAGAACTTTGACCCAATCTACCAGGTCTGGCAATGATGCTTTGCTCTTCCATGGCTTTGAGAACCTCTTCTGCCGAAACATTATAGGCTCGCATTCTATCTGGTTTGAGCCAAACGCGCATGGCATACTTTCTACTACCTAAAATTTGTGCACTCGCGATACCGTTGATACGCTGGAGTTCAGGAATAATGGTGGTATAGGAATAGTTGTAAAGGAATTTCTCGTCATTTTTCTTGGCATCGCTATAGAGGTTGACATACATCAACATACTGGGTTGTACTGGTGTGATGATAACTCCTTCACGCTGGACCAATTCAGGTAACAAAGGCATGACCTGATCGACTCTAGTTTTAACTCTAACCACAGCTTCATTAGGATCTGTGCCTGGTTCAAAAATAATTCTGATGGTTCCTTCTCCAGCACTGGTGGCGTCTGAAGCAATGTATCGCATATCCTGAACACCATTAATGGCAGTCTCTAAAGGGATAAGCGTGGAATTTACCAAAACCTCTGCGCTGGACCCTGGATAGGCGATAAAGATATTGACCGTGGTAGGTGCAATTTCTGGAAATTGAGAAATTGGTAGATTGTTGATCGATAGAAGTCCTGTGAAAACAATGATCACAGAAATAACTATGGCCAGTACTGGCCGTTTTATAAACTTGCTGAACATCTCTTAATGATTTAGGTGGAACTACTCTGCGTAGAGGTCTAGTGAAGAGATGGACTTTTTAGGCTGTACAAATTCATATTCAATATGATCTCCAGCTTTTACAAGTCGAATACCTTCCAGTAAAATCTTATCTGTTGTGGCAAGGCCTTTTTCTACTACAAAAAGATTGGGAAGTTCTGTACCAACGGTGATCTCACGTTGTTGTACGATACCGTTTTCATCAATAACAAATACAAAACGCTTGTCTAAAACTTCAAAGGTTGCTTTTTGAGGAATGATGATGGCCTTCGTTAAAGGTATGGTCATCAATACGCTACCAGTTTCACCGTGTCTTAAAATTCCTTCTGGATTTGGAAAAGTCGCTCTGAAAGCGATGTTTCCAGTTTCATTGTTGAATTCACCTTCAATGGTTTCTACAATACCTTCATGTGGGAACTCTTTATTGTTTGCCATTAAAAGACGAACATGCTTCTTATCGCCTTGATCCTTACTCATGGCATAATCCAGATATTCGGCTTCTGGGACATTAAAATAAACCCACATTTCACTGTTGTCAGAGAGTGTAGTAAGTAATTCTCCTTCTTCTAAAAGGCTTCCTTCTCTAACTCTTAAATGATCAACGATACCATCAAACGGTGCTTTTACATTAGTGAATCCTAAATGAATTTGAGCCATGGAAACCTCGGCCAGTGCTTTGTCAAGTTTTGCCTTTGACATCGCTAGTTCGTTGGGAGAAACTACATTACCGTCTGATAATAGTTGGGTATTTTTAAGCTCGATTCTGGCAACATTTGCTTCTGCCTGCGCTTTCTGCAACTCGGCCTGATAAACGTTAGGCATGATTCTAAACAAAGACTGCCCTTTTGAGACGGTTTGCCCTTCGTCAATATTGATGCTTTTGAGGTAACCTCTTTCCAGCGCTCTCAACTCTATATTGCGTATAGAATGTATTTGGCTTATGTAATCTTTAGTGATGACCGTATCCATTTGGATAGGACTACTTACTAGATATTTAGTGGATTCGTGTGCTTCTTCTTTTTTATGAGTACAACTGCTTAAGATTGTGCAGAGCCCTAAAAACAATAGGAATTGTTTCATTTTACTAAGTGTTTGTATGTAATATGATTAAAAAATGGTTGGTATGAACTGGCTCTTATTGGAGTCAATTTGCATACATGAATGTTGACCTATTGATTTTATAAAATCACTAGGTGGACCATAATCATATTATAAAAACGCTGTGTAATAAATAGATATGCGGCGAGGAAGAGGCCAGTGCGTTGGAATGCTGTATAGCTCTAGAGGCAGAAACAGGAGCATTAGGCACCTCAAATACTTCTCCACTAGAATTTGAATAATCAAAACCGTAGTGATCCTTTTTCGCTAACTTATAGGACTGTCTCCAATCTTCCTCTTCAACTTCTTCGGCGATTAATTCCAGTTCCTTTTCTTGCTCTAAATTTCCCAAGAAATGATGGTCAAAACTTTGATTTTCTTGAGTCTGGATGGAATGTACTGTCTCCAGTATGGATGCTAATCCAGAAGGTGTAGATGAAGTAAGGTTAGCCGTAGAAAGCGAACCTACCGCCATCAAAATGGCAGCGACAATAAACACGAAAAATGATATTTTTTTCATTTCAACGTGCAAAATTAGAATGAAATAATGATATAAGCGTCAAAAAAGGTCTAATTTTTTTCACTTGGTTAATGGAGTTGGAAGAAAAAAACGTCAGCTTGACAATTTAAAATTGCTTCAATCCATCTTGATTAACTTCATAAAAAAAGGCCCTCAAAAACATGAGGGCCTTTCGTGATCGCAGAAGGATTCGAACCTTCGACCGCCTGCTTAGAAGGCAGGTGCTCTATCCAGCTGAGCTATGCGACCTAAAATCTACTTCTTTCAAAGCGGTTGCAAATATAAAGCATTTTTAAAAAGCCAAAAGCGATTTCCAACTAATTATCGTTCTCTTTATCCAGTTGGATTCCGAATCTGGCTAACATCTTCTTTTCAAACTTCCAGAAAAAGTCAAATTGGCCAAAAAGCCAACCCATAAAAACTAGCAATACCTGATAAAAAGGGAAAATGATCAATAATCGTAAAGGCCAGAAAATCCAACCGCTTGTGGTATCTCTATCCAGGCCTATCCATTCTAAAACCGGTCCAGATAATCGTGCCGATGCCGATCCTGTTATGGCAAAAACAATAAAGATGGCAATCAATTCCCAGCGATACTCGACGTTCCATTTTGGCCCCAATTTTTTGAAGAGCCACATGGCTATAAGATAGAAGATATAAGCATTGACGATCGTAACACCCAAGACAAATAAGTACTCATACATCACATCCTCAAAAGTGTTGGGAATGATCTTGCGAGCCACAAAAAAACCACAGGCGAGAAGGCCTATGATTCCTAGAAAAATATAGATGAGTTGCCAGTTTTTGTCTATTTCCCAGCGTTCTTTAAGTTTTTGCATGCTGCAAAAATAATCTACAGGCGTTGATTAAACCGCTCCTCAAAGAATTTAAAGTAATTAAACAGTAAGTAAGTCACCTCATAGCCGTAATCAATAGAAGTATCATAATCGATACGGAATGGATATAGGTTGGGATCGTACTGTAATGGTTGATTTACTCTCAAGTTATACAATGGGATCTTAAAATCATTAATGATATCCATAGAGCTTTGTGATCGATAACCACGTGGTGGCTGTGTCGCCAGCCAGGAGTTGAAACCAGGTTCAATAATGATGACCTCATATTCCAGACTATCGTTAGCTATACGTATCGTATCAGACTTTTCTAGATAGACACCATCATTTTCTGTACTTCCAGAAGCTTCACTGGTGCCACCACAGCTGGACAGCATCACAATTACAATAAAAAAAGTAAGTACTCCAGCTACTATCTTCATGATCTATTATTTTCCAAAAAAGCCACCCAGCATACCGCCTAAACCACCTTTTTTCTTTTTGTCTCCACCTAGAACCATTCCAGCAACATCATCGATGATGCTACCATCACCATCTGCGTCTAGAATGGTGGTCAAAAAGGATTGATCATGGCTACCAGATTGACCCAGCACAGATCCCAGAAGGTCACCTATGCCGTTTTGACTTATTTGTTGTTCTTGTTTTTGCTTTCCTAAAAGCCCCATAATGATAGGAGCGGCGATCTTGATGATTTGGCCTACAGACTGCATGTCCACACCACTTGAAGATGATATCGCGCTTTCCACTTGCGGTTGTTTGCCACCTAGAACATGCTTTAGTATTCCAGCGCCATCTTGCTCCAGATCGTCTGGACTGCCTGGTCCATCACCAAATAATCCACCCAACATATCCAGCACGCCACCATTGTGTCGTGAATCACTCAACGCGTTTGAAAGTGAGGCTGCACCTTCTGGGGTTTTTGCATTGCGTTGCATCGCGCCTAGAATAAGCGGCATGGCCTGAGATAAGACATTTGCTGTCTTATCAGGTGAAGTGTTTGTTTTTTGGGCAGCTCCTTGGATAAGCGTTTGCCCCATTTCAGTTTGTAAAAGGTCTAATATAGAAGCCATAATAGGTTGGTTTGGGAGTCAAAATACAAATAAACGTGAAAGTATTTTGTAGGAAGATTATATTATTTCGCTTTCGCGAAAGCGAATACATTTAAAGCCTAGTTCTTAATTCAACATAGGAATTAGTATACAGCTTATTTCTCAAGCCATTCAAGCGATTCATGATCTTCATCGACATCAAAAGTTTTACAGCTAATCGTTGGGATCAACATAAACTCCATATTCAATTTTTTTCTTAGGGCAGCGTTAGCGGTCACTACAGCCACCTTTTTGACCGATTTGATGAGGTCAATTACATATTCCAGCAGCATTTTAAAATATTCCCAGGAAGTGCTCAAGGTAAGTTCTTCAAAATCCTCAAACTTTACATAGAGAGACACGGCAGTTTTGGTTCTCGAGTATTTCTGGTCAATGCGTTCTACCAGCCAGTCCACATCTTCTTGTTCCATCTGGGTTTTGATCATGAAGGCGAGAATATCTGGATTCTCTCTATTGACGAGTTTAATCATGGTCGTTTAGTTTACAAATAACAGCTGTTAACTATTTTAACTTCAGTAAGATAGATTTAGGTCATTAAAGATAATCTAAGCTACGTTGATTTTATGAAAGAAAAAACGCACCTCTATCGAAGTGCGTTGTAATCCTATACAGACTAGAATTATCCTAAAATAGCTATGATCTGATCTGCCAGTTCTTCACCTATACGGTCCTGAGCTTCATTAGTCGCTGCACCGATGTGAGGTGTAAGTGACAATTTACTGTTCATCATGAGGGTAACTTCTGGAGCAGGCTCTTTTTCAAAAACGTCCAAGGCTGCAAAACTTAAGTGCTCATTTTCTAGAGCTTCTACCAGTGCAACTTCATCTAGGACTCCACCACGAGCAGCGTTAACTACAGCGCTTCCTTTTTTCATCATGGCAAATTCTTTTTTGCCTAAGACATACTCTTTTTGAGCAGGAACGTGAAGGGTAACAAAATCCGAAGTTTTGAGCAGTTCCTCTTTTTCCACTAGCGGAATCTCTACTTTGATTTCCTGACCGTCAAAAAGTTTCCATGAAATGGTTGGTGCTTTTTCTGCAAAGCTATCGTGAGCGATTACCTTCATTCCAACTCCAGCAGCGATTTTAGCAACTTCTTGTCCTATACGTCCTATACCGATAATCCCTATAGTTTTGCCACGCAGTTCAACACCAGCACCGTACGCTTTTTTCAATCCTTTAAAATTACTATCACCTTCTAGTGGCATGTTTCTATTGGAATCGTACAAGAACCTCACACCACCATATAAGTGTGCAAAAACAAGTTCTGCCACACTAGCGCTGCTCGCTGCAGGTGTGTTGATGACTTTAAGTCCTTTATCTCGAGCATATTGTACATCAATGTTATCCATACCTACACCGCCACGACCTATGATTTTAAGGCTAGGACAGTTGTCAATAAGATCTTGACGAGCGGTAGTCGCAGATCGTACTAGTAACACGTCAATCTCATGTTTATTGATGTAATCCTGTAGTTGCTCTTGAGCCACATTTGTGGTTATGACTTCATAACCGTTAGCTTTCAATTTATCTATTCCGCTTTGGGAAACGCCATCATTGGCCAGTACCTTTTTACTCATATTTCTTGTTTTGAGCATCGCTGTAAGGCGACGTTTTGTGATCCAGCCATTTGTCTATAGCTGTAATTGTTTTGATGATGATGCGTTGATAGTGTTTACGTATCCGCAGTTCTATATTTATCAAAAATATTCTTTGTGAATCAAATTTGTTAGAAAACGAGATCATAATTCATTAAGCCGTACGTTCCAGTTCTTTCATGGTATCTACTAAGGTCTGCACACTTTCCACACTCAAAGCATTGTACATGCTGGCGCGGTAGCCACCTACAGATCTGTGACCATTCAAACCGTTGATTCCAGCTTCTTTTACCATGGCATTAAAGCGCTCTGCAAGTGATTCATCATGTAGAGAAAAGGTAGCGTTCATTTTTGAACGATCTTCTTTGTTGATTACAAACCCTTTAAACAACGGGTTTCTATCAATCTCGCTATATACCATTTCTGCCTTTTGGTCATTGATTTTTTCAATCCAATCAATGCCTCCATTATCTTTCAACCACTCCAATGTCAACATAGTAGCATAGATAGGAAATACAGGTGGCGTGTTGAACATGGATTCCTTCTCAATGTGAACTTTATAATTGAGCATGGAAGGAATTTGTCTGGAAACCTTTCCTAGAATTTCATCTTTAACCACTACAAGTGTGGTACCAGCTGGTCCCATATTTTTCTGGGCACCGGCATAGATCAAATCATATTTTTCAAAATCACGCTTACGAGACATGATATCACTACTCATGTCACAAACTAATGGTACATTTACCTCTGGCGTTTCATGTAATTGTGTTCCAAAAATGGTATTATTTGTCTGGAAGTGAAAGTAATCCACATCATCAGGTACGGTATAACCTTTTGGAATGTGATTGTAATTGTCATCTTTTGATGAGGCCACCACATTTACTTCACCAAACATTTTAGCTTCTTTGATCGCTTTATCAGACCAGGTTCCCGTATTCAAATAAGCGGCCTTTTTTTCCAATAAGTTATAGGCTACCATAAGAAATTGCATACTAGCGCCACCACCTAAATACAAAGCTGAATATCCTTTACCTGTCAATCCTAAATGTTCTAGTGCCAGTGCTTGTGCTTTATCCATTACAGCGATAAAATCCTTGCTGCGGTGAGAAATCTCAAGAATACTTAAATCGTTGAAGTTGAGGATAGCATCAGCTGCTTTTTTGAGAACTTCTTGTGGTAGCACGCATGGACCGGCGCTAAAATTATACTTAAGCATATACTAGGATTTAGGTTTACACAAAGGTGCAAAAATGCCCTTTTAACTATGTTATGAAAGCGATAAGTTTTTAAGATAATGTCAACAGAAAATGTATCGTGTCCACACCATCTGCATAATCAGCTAGTCCAGGTTTTTGGGTTTCTCCAAAATCAACCAACTGTGGTGCTGCCATAGCTTTTAAAGATGGTTCTAGTGTCTGCTGCACTTTTTGATTGGCAACCACGCATTGCAAATCTTCTGCATGGGCAGTGATTTCTGCCACCAAGTCATCGTTGGTAGCATAAGAGCTGTACCCAAGCGACGCAATAGGTGAGGCATAGCTTTCGGTTTCTTCCTTGATGATCAGGAACTCGTTGTCCAATAACTTGAACTCGCTCATCAAATAAACCGCTTTATTATAATCATAATTGTTGGAGTACTTGATGTAATTGATCAACTCTCGTTTTTCATACATGGCCTTGAAAAAGGCGTCAAAATTATAATTCTCCGGCACCTTAATGTGACTCACACTGCGACATCCCAATCCAAAAAATAAAAACACATCATCACTCAACGCGACCAGTTCCTCGTGGGTTTCATCTCCAGTGAGTATGGCGATAGAATTCCGATTCTTGCGTATGATGTTAGGCTTCTTGCCAAAGTAATGCTCAAAATATCGAGCTGTATTGTTACTGCCAGTGGCGATGACCGCATCAAAATCGGTCAGGCGATCTTCAGTAAACTCAAAAGATTCTTCCAGTGCCGGTACATCTGCGCTGGCCAGTTTCAAGATTAAAGGCAACAGCACATCATCGTTGCTGCTGGTTTTGATTTGTGCAAAATGTCCTGTCAAAATGATACAAAGTACATCATGAAATCCCACTAAAGGAATATTTCCCGCAGCGATGACGGCGACTTTTTTAGGCTCGACATTCTTCAGGTGATAAGGCTCCAACCAATTATTGAGATGCTCAACCGTTAAGGCTTGCGACCATTGTTCCAGCGCAAACAGCAGATTGTCACGAGTAAACCAGGAATTTTTCTGCTCGGCGAGCGTTAGGGTTTGGTTAATGGTAATGGCCCACAAGTCCTCATCGATGTCGATGGCACTGTGGTCTGATGCTAGGTATTGGGATAGAATTTTTCCCGCTTTCGCGAAAGCGGAAACCCTATCATTTAACGAGGTATTAATTGGCTTAACAGGCAATGAATCTTATTTTTGCACAAAAGTAAAGAAAACAGCTATGGCGATCATCATCACGGACGAATGTATCAATTGCGGAGCCTGCGAACCGGAATGCCCCAACACGGCAATCTATGAAGCGGCAGATGACTGGCGATATGCAGATGGAACTGATCTGGATGGCAACGTGGTCTTGCCATCTGGCAAGGAAGTGGATGCTAACGAGACCCAAGAGCCTGTGAGCGATGAGTTCTATTACATCGTTCCAGACAAGTGTACGGAATGTGTAGGTTTCCATGAAGAGCCACAGTGTGCTGCCGTGTGTCCCGTAGATTGCTGCGTTCCTGATGAGGATGTAGTGGAAGATGAAGCCACGCTTAGAGCCAAGCAAGCCTTCATGCACAAAAGCTAGTCACGCAATCTTTTACGTATTCTTCTTCTCCTGCGCAGATATCTAAAAAGGATCACTAGCGCGATCAAAACAATGATAAAGGGCCAGATGTTGATCAACCCGATGAAGAACCACACCAGATTGTCCCAGCCATTAGCAAAACTCTCAGAAAATCGGTTTTTGTTGTAGCTCAATTCTGGAGTGGATTCATAAAACGAAATATGAAGGGTCGAGTAGGAGACCTGGTTTTCCAGATATTTTAAGCGTCCTTCAAAACTTTCAATATCAGACCTAAGAACTGCGATCTGCCTTTCAATTTCTAGAATATCGGTTACATTTTTGGCTTGTTCCAAGATTTCCAGATAACGACCTTCCAGTTCTTTTTTCGTTTTTAAACGAGCCTCGACATCCAGAAATTCTTCAGTGACATCCTTTACGTTAATGGTTTTGTAGTCCAACCGGTCCACGCCAGCAGTGGCATCTGACAGTAAGTTGTCAAAGTTTTTTGAGGGAACGCGTATGGTGATAGTATTGGTTTTACGACCGGTGGAGCTGGACTCCTCATCTGCAGCAATATAGCCACGATGTTTATTGACGGCAGTGATGATGTTATTTCTGGTCTGTGAAATATCGTTGGTTTCAAATTCAATCCTGCCATTGGTGATCAATTTACGATCAGTGATCTCGACGGCTTCCTGTTCAGGTTCTAGCATTGGAAACATATCCACATTTTCAACCATTTCGGCATTTGGATTTTCATTACAAGCGGTAAAGCTCGCAGCAATGAAAAGAAGCAAAAAACTGATTTTAAAGATTCTAGCTGTCATCATTTGGCATATTTTTGGTTTCAAATAATTCCGATATCTCATTGACGTTTCTTCAGATCAAACGCGCAGTGTGCTTCAAATATGCAGAATTTATGAAACATAGTTACTTGATTATGGTTTGTTTCGCTTTCGCGAAAGCGAACTCACAACAAACACCACCACAATTAACAGGACCACAGTTGTTGGAAAAAGCGATTGCGTACCACGACCCCAAGGGAAACTGGTCGCGATTTGCAGACAGTCTGGAGATATTGACCACATCACCAGATATGGAAGACCGCACCAGTAACATCAAGATCAATTTGCCGGCAAAAAGTTTTGAATTGGTTTCCAAACGTGGTGACATCGTCAATGAATATACCGTACTTAAAGACAGTATCGTGACCGCCGCAAAGATGGATCTATCGCAAATGGACACCACTTTTGTAATGGGAAAGGAAGATTTTAAACGTGCCGTTTTTATGCGTGACTACTACACATACCTTTACGGCTTGCCCATGAAATTAAAGGATAAAGGCACTGTAATCTCTTATGAAGTGGAGCGTAAAATGTTGAAGGAAAAGGAATATCTAGTACTGCGCGCAGATTATGATCCCAGCGTTGGCAGCGATATCTGGTTCTTTTATTTTGACCCAGAAACGTATCGCATGGAAGCTTATCAATTCTACAAGCAAAAAGAACCTCGAGTCAAGGATCCAAAATCTGGTGAGTTCATTTTACTATCCGAAGAGTACAAAACCAACGGCATCAAAATGCCTAAGGTGCGCAAGTGGTACTACAACAAGAATGATAAATATCTTGCCACTGACACGATTGTGGATTAGGCATCAATTAACTCGATACAGTCAATCAACAATTCAAATTTTTGATCCACTTTTTTTGTGGCAATCAAAAATCTCGCGTGTTTGATCTGATCGTGGTTAAAGTTGGGCATGTTTAGATTTCTACCTCTATAGGTAGGTTTCATTTCATTTAGCTTGATCTCAATAGTTTGCCACTCGCCAGTGGTCTCAAATTCTTTAATGTAGCTTTCTCTCGCGTTGTTGGAATGCTGGATTCTAAACTGATAGGTATTGCCGTCACCTTTAACTTTGATTTTTGCGATTTGGTCAGGAGTTACTTTGATGTCCAGTGAGTTATTTTGTACAGAGCTAAAACCGCCATTACTTTCTACGGTAACATTACCATAAAATCTGGCGTGACCGTCTTCAGTCAATTCCACTTTACCTTGTGAGATACCGCCCATGACACGGTCGTCCTCAATGCGCCAATCGCCCAGCCCATTTTCATTATTGAAGTCGTAAATCATTATAGGTGCGGTCATAATTAAAGTGCTTAGAAAAAGGAATAAGGGTTTCATGAGATCTATTTTTAGAATAGTCGATGAGGAGCGATGGCCTTTCAGTCCGCCGATCTAATCTTCATCAAGTTAATTATTAATATCTGATGAGTACGCAACCTTATGGTAAGTTTTGCATCTAGAATAAAAAGCCAGCCCATGAAAAAACTTATTCTTCTACTCATTCCCATTTTGTTATTGTCCTGTGAGGCACGACTGGATGATGATAAGAGAGCTTTCTTTAAAACCAGAATTGTTGATGCTCAAGGCAATCCCATTAATGATGCGGTAGTAGAAGTGACTAATTTTAGAACCTTTGAGTTCAATCCTTTTGTTTCAAGTATAAGCAAGTTTTCAGAGCCTAGTAGGGACTTTTTGCTAGGTAGAGGCGTTACTGACAATAATGGAGAAACAGATTTTCTGCTGTTGTTTGATACTTCAAATGAATATTTTGTCAATGTGTATCGCGATGGTCAAAATATTTTTAGTGTAGCGACTGGAATCGAGAGTTTTAATAACGACTTGACGCTCAACATCCCATTAATTACGGTTAAGGACGTTGCAGAGGTTGGGTTGGATTTTGTAAATACTTCTGGAACAACAGAGGTTTTTGAACTTCAAGTCAATTATTTTGATTTATCCTGTTCAGAAGTTTTTGAAAATGGCGAATTCCTGTTAGATGGTAATTGCGGCTTTTTCAATCAGATCTTTACGAGGATTAATGAAGATCCTGATGATGGGAACTTTGAGTTTCAAGCCTTTTATCCTTCTATCATCACCATTTCACTTACTGATGAGGCAGGTACTGAAACTACTCAAGAATTGTTTGTCAACAATCCAACAGAGCGCTATGAAATCAATTACTAAAGTCGTTCTAGGATATATTGTTTTAGCTAGCAGCATAGCATTTGCGCAAGAAGATGAAAGCCGACTAGCTGTTCAGATTCCAGATCGAGTTTTTGCTGCAGACATCTACCTTCAAAGAGCTTTTCCCAACGGTGATAACGTCGTAGGCAATGGACTCGCCAGTGGTACTGGTTTTGGGATAAGACTACAAACTGATGTGTATAAAAATATCTACGTAGGTGGCGCCTTGACTCAGGATTATTTTGATGTCAAGGATGTTCAGGAAATAGGGCAGTTCGATAGAGCCACAAAGTTTAATGCCTATCTGTTTGCGGGATATGATTATGTACTCAATGACGATTGGAATTTTACCGCAGATCTGGGTTATGGTTACAGTCAGAATAAAAATAAACAAGGATTTGAGCAAGGTGGCGGCACCTTTAGGGATACAGGTAATCTACTGCGACTTACCACGAGCGCAGAATATGCACTGAGCAACGGTATATCCGTTTACTTGAGTCCTAGCTATGAAAAAGTCTTCTACAAAATTGAATCCGCTCCAGCCTTGGGCGATCATTTTAATGTTGGTAATTATTTCAATCTCGCCATAGGTTTCAGGTTCAATGTGAGAGACTACAACAGTATGGATAATACAACTTCTTACGATCAAGAAATCCAAGAATTACAGAGCCGTGATCGCGATAATTTAAGCATCAGAGAAAAGCGAAAGCTTTATTTTCTCAAAAAGAAAGCTGCTCGTAAAGCCCGTAGAGAGCGTAGAAACAATAATTAATCATTCAGTAGGGTCAGAATATCGATCGCAGCCTCACTGATCTTGGTTCCAGGTCCAAAGACGGCTGCCACGCCAGCATCAAACAAGAACTGGTAGTCCTTGCGCGGTATCACGCCGCCCACGATGATCATGATGTCCTCACGGCCGTATTTTTTGAGATGTTCCATCACTTGCGGTACCAATGTCTTATGGCCGGCTGCCAGCGATGAAATGCCTAGAATATGGACATCATTTTCCACGGCTTGTTTGGCAGCTTCGGCTGGCGTTTGGAACAGCGGTCCTATGTCCACGTCAAAACCTACATCGGCATAGCCCGTAGCGACCACCTTGGCGCCACGATCGTGACCGTCCTGGCCCATTTTTGCAATCATGATGCGTGGTCTACGACCTTCTTTTTTTGCAAAGGCGTCTGCTAATTGTTGCGCTTTCGCGAAAGCGGGATCATCCATAATCTCTTTTTTATACACACCTTGAACGCTCTTGATCTGGGCACGGTAACGGCCAAATTCCTTTTCCAAAGCATCGGAAATCTCACCTAAGGTAGCGCGCTCCTTAGCAGCATTGACCGCGAGTTCCAGTAGGTTGCCTTCTCCAGTTTTTGCGCAAGCGGTTAAAGCTTCCAATGCTTTATTCACTTTATCATCGTTGCGATCTGCCTTGATCTTTTTCAATCGTTCGACTTGCTCAATTCTCACGGCAGCATTGTCCACTTCCAGCGTGTCTATAAGATCCTCATCTGGACTTGGGTATTTATTCACTCCAACGATTACGTCTATATTGGAATCGATGCGTGCCTGCTTTTTGGCAGCGGCTTCCTCGATACGCATTTTTGGGATGCCGGCTTCAATGGCCTTGGTCATACCGCCTAGCTCTTCAACTTCCTCTATAAGTTCCCAGGCTTTATGGGCAATCTGGTCTGTTAAAGACTCTACATAATAGGAGCCGGCCCATGGGTCAACGGTTTTGGTAATTCCGGTTTCTTCTTGTAGGTAAATTTGTGTGTTTCTAGCAATACGCGCGCTGAAGTCGGTTGGCAACGCAATCGCCTCATCCAACGCATTGGTATGAAGACTTTGTGTGCCACCAAAGGCTGCTGCAGCCGCTTCAATGGTAGTTCTGGCCACATTATTAAATGGGTCTTGTTCCGTTAACGACCAGCCTGATGTTTGACAATGCGTTCTTAACGCCAGTGATTTGGCATTTTTAGGATTGAATTGTTTGATCATTTTTGCCCAAAGCATTCTGGCGGCGCGCATTTTGGCGATTTCCATAAAATGGTTCATCCCAATGGCCCAGAAAAAGGATAGTCTAGGAGCAAAAGTGTCTATGTCCATGCCTGCTTCCAGTCCTTTGCGCACATATTCCAAACCATCTGCCAGCGTATAGGCCAACTCAATATCACTGGTCGCGCCAGCTTCATACATATGGTAACCCGAGATCGAGATCGAGTTGAATTTAGGCATGTTCTTGCTGGTATACTCAAATATGTCAGAGATAATCTGCATGCTAGGCGTAGGTGGATAGATGTACGTATTACGCACCATAAACTCCTTAAGGATATCATTCTGGATCGTACCGCTCAACGATGCGATGTCTACACCTTGCTCCATGGCCGCGACGATGTAAAAAGCCATGATAGGCAACACGGCGCCGTTCATGGTCATAGAAACGGACATTTGATCCAGCGGAATTTGATCAAAAAGGATCCTGATATCCTCAACGCTATCAATGGCAACGCCAGCTTTTCCCACGTCGCCTTCCACACGCTCATGATCACTGTCATAACCGCGATGCGTGGCAAGATCAAAAGCTACCGAAAGTCCCTTTTGTCCAGCGGCAAGATTTCTTCTATAAAAGGCGTTGGATTCTGTCGCGCTAGAAAAACCAGCGTATTGTCTAATGGTCCATGGCCGGCGCACGTACATAGTGGAATAGGGTCCACGTAGGTTGGGAGCTATTCCTGCTACAAAATCAAGATGTTCTAGATCGTTTAAGTTTTCTTTAGCATACTGCTTTTTGAGCGAGATACCTTCTGAGGTTTCATAGGAGCTTTGAGCAGCCGCTGTAGCTTGCTCTTCAAACGATTGAAAATCTGCCGTTATGTTCGAGAAGTCTTTTCTTTTCATCATTTGGGCATTTGCGATTTTTCTAATTCTTCGGCTAATCGTTTAGCAGCAATAGGTGTAACAAGCGCCTTGCGAGGCTTTATTTTTTGAAAGGGTAAAATCTCATATTCTTTTTGAAGCGGTGCTTCGGCATTCGGGAATTTGTTGACGCCTACCAGCGTTTTTTCTCCTTTTTTCAGTCGATCACGCTCTGCGATATCACTTTCCTTGATTTTGCGTTGTATCGTTCCTTCAAAAAGCGACTGAACAAATCCGCCAGCTTTTTCAATGCTTTTAAAGATCTCCAGCGCTTTTTCGGTCAACTCCTTAGTCAATGCGTTGATGTAGTACGTGCCATCTGCAGCGTTAGCAACTTTATTTAGGTAAGCTTCTTCTTTAAGAATCAATAATTGGTTGCGAGCGATGCGGTCGCCAAATTCATTTTCCTTATTGAAAAAGGCGTCATAAGGAAGATTGTGGACCGTATCTGCGCCACCTAGGACAGCGCTCATACATTCTGTTGTAGTGCGCAGTAGATTGACATTGTAATCCAGCAAAGATTTGTTGCGCAAACTGGGCGTTGCCGTGATGTAACAGCCTAGGTCTTTTATGCCGTAGGCGTTACCTAATGTTTTGGTCAATATGCGATAGGCTCTGTATTTTGCGATCTCCATAAAATAATTGGAACCTATGGTGGTGTCAATGTTGATACGTTTACTTTGACCATGCTCAGTAACCGTTTCCGCTTTCGGGCCTGCCTGCCGGTCAGGCAGGAAAGCGTCGTAAATATCCTTATCGTGTTCCTTACTGGTATCGCAATAATGATTGAGGTATTCATTGAGGTGCGCCGCAAAATAGGCCAGTTCCTGAGTTACCGTGGCGCCAGCCTGTTGATAGGTGCTGGTGTTGATGGTGATGTTTGAAAAATAACCTTCAAAGGATTTTAGGAAATCGGCATAGTGATTATAGTCTGATTTTTGATTTGTAAACCAGTTCCCAGTAGCAGCTAGCTGGTGTAGAATATCCAGATGCACATAGGCTTTAGGTTTAAATCCATGAAGTTTCTTTAAAAAATCAAGATCTAAAAATCGAGGATGTACTTGTAAACCAACCTCTGGTAAGTCTTTTAATAAAACCTCGAGATCAATATCTGGATTAGGAATGTCTAATAAAACACCTTCAGCTCCTCGAGATAATACGTTGAGCGCTTTTTTGTTTGCAGCTCGTGCATTGCCACAGTAGATCTTTTGAGAAATGTACCAATCATTGTTCTGGGTACCTCGACTAGGAATGTCAATGTTTACGGCACTGTCGCTGTGGTAAATAGGTTTTATGTTGATGCCGTCTGGAGTAGGCGTGACCAATGTCTGATTATAATCGGCGCCTTTGAGATCCATTTGAATCTTTTGTTTCCATGCGGCCTCAGAAACTGGTGTAAAGTCATCAAATAATCGCTTCTTCATCAATCTTCATTTTTTACGGAATCTGCATATTCTATAATATACACTTCCTCATTTTCCTTCTTCATTAAATATCGCTCACGTCCAAATTTTTCTATCCCAGCACTGTCTTCCAACTGCTGGATACGCGCTTTGTCTGCAGCGATGCCTCGCATATAGAAATCTGCTGTTTGTTCCTTGTCAGCAATTTGCTGGTCCAGCGCTCTGTGTGCGGTAAGCCATGCGCTGTCATCCAGAAACAGAATCCAAACCGCAAATAGAATTGTGATAATGAAGTATTTATTAAAATACCATTTGCTTTTGATCTCTTTCCATTTCATAAAGTCAAGATACCAATTTAAGCCAACTTTTGATCCAGAATAGAGCGCAAGATCTTAACACCAACTTCATTAAGCCTATTGGTAGGAATAATGACATCGGCATAGGCTTTAGTAGGCTCTATAAATTGCTGGTGCATAGGCTTGAGCGTGTTTTGGTAACGATCAAGTACCTCGTTGATGTCACGACCACGGTCTGTGATATCGCGTTTCAACCTGCGTATGAGACGCTCATCGCTATCGCAATCAATGTAAACCTTGATGTCAAAAAGCTCGCGAATTTCTGGCAGCGTTAGAATAAGGATTCCTTCTACAATTATGACATTGCTAGGCTCTGTCACAACTGTTTCTTTAGTGCGGTTGTGTTATACAAAAGAATACACTGGTTGCTCAATACTATTTCCCTTGCGCAACTCGATCAAATGCTCCTTCAAAAGCGCAAAGTCTATGGAATTAGGGTGATCAAAATTAATTTTCACACGTTCCTCAAAGGTAAGGTGGCTCGTGTCTTTATAGTAGGAATCTTGAGAGATGACAGTAACGTCAGTATCTGGATATTGATGGGCTACCTGACCCACAACTGTGGTTTTACCAGACCCAGTACCGCCTGCAATACCTATGATAAGCATAATTAGATTTTAGTACTGCAAAGGTAATGGTTCATCACAAATAGAATCAATAATAGACACCTTCAAATTCATTACTCATGATGATAAGGCTCGTTTTTTAGAATGGTAAAGGCCCGATAAATCTGTTCTGTGGCAAAGAGTCGCACCATCTGGTGGGAAAAGGTCATGGCACTTAAGGATAATTTAGAATTGGCTCGAGCGTAAACCGCATCAGAGAATCCGTAGGGTCCACCTATGACATAAACCAGTCGTTTCATTCCAGAAAGACTTCGCTTATTGATCAATTGCGCAAATTGCTGGCTGGAAAGGCTTTTTCCCTTTTCGTCCAGTAAAGTGACAAAATCGCTGGTTTGCAATTGGTTGAGTATAAGCTCACCTTCTTTGACCTTTTGCTGGTCGATGCTTAGGTTCTTGGTTTTTTTAAGATCCGGAATGATTTCCAGCTCAAAATTGATGTAATGCTTGAGCCGTTCCACGTACATATCTGTAAGGTCTGCGATACGGCTATCATCGGTTTTACCTACCGCCAGTAGAGTTATCTTCATGCGCCAAAGGTAAAATCTTTATTCATTTTCATAAGATTGCCTGCAGAATCTTACTTTTGAGAAACCAGAATTTGACCACCATTATGAAGTACCATGGAGCTGCATTTGAAGAAGAAGTTGACCGCATCATTACTAATGCCTTACGGGAAGATGTAGGTGATGGCGACCACAGCAGCCTGGCTTGCATTCCACGCAGTGCCAGTGGTAAGGCACGACTGCTGGTAAAGGATGAAGGAGTGATTGCTGGTATCGCTTTCGCGAAAGCGATATTCCACAAAGTCGATCCTACATTAAAAATTGAAGAATTGAAAAAGGACGGTGATCGCGTAGCTTATGGCGACGAAGTGTTTTATGTGAGCGGTTCTTCCAGATCCATTCTCACGGCCGAACGTCTGGCACTTAACAGCATGCAGCGCATGAGCGCGATCGCGACTAAAACGCGGCAATTTGTCGACCGGTTGGAAGGTACCAAAACCAAGATATTAGACACGCGCAAGACTACACCAGGAATACGTTTGTTGGAAAAATGGGCAGTTCATACTGGTGGTGGCGTTAATCACAGGTCTGGTCTCTATGACATGATCATGCTCAAGGACAATCATATCGATTTTGCAGGTGGCATCACAAAAGCAATTGAAAAAACGACAGACTACCTTCAAGAAACCAACAGGGATTTAAAAATCATTGTAGAGGCAAGAAATCTGGAAGAAATCAAAGAGATTCTAACCTCGGCCGATAAGGTTTACCGCATCCTGATCGATAATTTCAATTACGAAGACACTAGAAAAGCGGTAGAATTAATAGGCGATCAATGCCTGACTGAAAGTAGTGGCGGCATTACTCTGGACACGGTACGACAGTACGCGGAATGTGGTGTGGATTACGTTTCCAGCGGTGCGCTCACGCACAGCGTTTACAACATGGATCTTAGTTTGAAAGCCATGCATGAGTAGGCTTAAGGAAATACTGGATCGTATACCGGTCATTTCTTGGTTCGTCGCGGTCTCTAGCAGGGCACGATTGCCGGGTTTTGAAGGGATGACCATTTACGATCTTTGGGAAACCTACAGTGTTGGTATCGTTCAAGGTGCCTTTACATTGCGCGCCAGTGCGATAAGCTACAGTTTCTTCATGGCAATTTTCCCCTTCATATTGTTCATGCTTAACCTTATTCCTTTTGTACCGGTAGATAATTTCCAGGTAGATTTTTTAGAGTTTGTCAACGGGTTGCTACCGGCACAGGCCGCTGGTTCTTTTGATACCATTTTTAAGGAAATTGCATTACAGGAGAATACAGGTTTATTGACGATTGCTTTTATCACGTCCTTATTTTTTATGAGCAATGGCGTTAATGCGATTTTTGACGGCTTTGAGCGTTCCTATCATTCATCGTTCAACCGCAACATGTTCAGGCAGTATTTTGTGGCGGTTGGTGTATCATTGATGCTCAGTCTTTTTTTATTGATTTCCATAGCTATGTTCGGTCTGGTGGAATACTGGATTGATTCTTTAAGAGCAGAAGATTTTATGACGCAAAGCTCTACAGAGATCTGGTTGATTGTACTGCGCTACATTGCGATTATCATCATGCTTTATCTATTTGTGAGTACGCTATATTACACGGGAACCAAAGAAGGAAGACAAACCAGATTCTTTTCTATAGGCTCTGTGGTGACAACGGTACTTATTTTAATAACATCGTACCTCTACGGGATTTATATAGACAATTTTGCTTCCTATAATGAAATCTATGGTTCCATAGGTGCGCTACTTATTTTAATGATCTATATATGGCTTGCGGCAAACATTTTGCTATTGGGTTATGAGCTTAATGCATCTATCAGATCATTAAAGGCACGGAATTTGAAATAGGAATACTATATTTAAACAATCTAATAATTACTAATATGAAAAAATTACTCTTAATTGCTGTTGCCGCCCTTGGTACCTATACAGCATCTGCACAAATGACCGTTGAAGGTGTAACTGTAGAAAAATCAATTACAGTCGATGGTAAGGAGTTGACACTAAACGGTGCAGGATTGCGTGAAAAGTTCGTTTTTGATCTTTATGTAGGTGGTTTGTACACCACAGCAAAAACTTCTAATGGTGCGGCATTGTTAAGCTCTGATCAGCCTATGGCGATCACACTTGATATCGTCAGTAAATTGGTGACACAGGACAAGATGATTGAAGCCATTACAGAAGGTTTTGAAGACAGCGTTTCCAGTGCAGAGCGTAAAAAACTACAACCTAAAATCGATAAGTTCATCGGATTCTTTAATGAGGAGATCGTAAAAGGAAACGAATTCCAGATCGCATACGTGCCTGGAAAAGGAACTATGGCTCACAAGAATGGTAAGCTATTGGGAACTATCGAAGGTAAGGATTTTGCCAAAGGACTTTTTGGAATCTGGTTGGGTAACAAACCAGCAGACAAAGATTTAAAAAAGGGAATGTTGGGACTTTAATCTCAGACCTGTTGAATTAATTAAAAGCCCGTGAGATTTCATGGGCTTTATAATACACAGATTATGAAATATGTAGTGTTGGTGCTGTTTTGTTTTTTCGCTTTCGCGAAAGCGAACTCACAAGACGTCACTGGAACATGGAAAACCATTGATGATGAATCTGGAGAAGTAAAATCTCACGTACAGGTGTACAAAAAAGGTGATTCCTATTACGGTAAGATATTGAAGGTACTCTCCAAAGACGCGCCACCTAATCCTAAATGCGTTGCCTGTGAAGGAGCCCTAAAAGATCAACCCATTGAAGGTATGGTCATCATGAAGGACCTGAAAAAAAAGGGTAAAATGTACAAGGATGGCACCATTATCGATCCAGAAAACGGCAAAGAATATGACTGTAAAATCTGGCTCAATGAAGATAATCCAGACTTGTTGATGGTACGCGGTTATATCTTGTTTTTGTACAGGACCCAAACCTGGGAACGTCTATAAGTTATTCATAAAATAGGGCACCACAGCAAGCGCACAAAAAGGGAATCGGTTATTTTTACATAACCGATTTTTTTATGTCCTATTTTCTAGATGTCATACTACCATTGCCACTGGAGCGCTATTTTTCATACCGCATCACGGCTGCAGAGGCTGGAATGATTCAGCCAGGTATGCGCGTCGCGGTTCCCTTTGGAAAATCAAAGATCTACACCGGTATCGCTGTGGCCGTACGCGAGAATATTGAGGTTGCATACGATATTAAAGACATAGAGTTTGTTATTGATGAGGCACCTATTTTACAAAAGGGACAAATCAAATTTTGGGAATGGATCGCTTCCTATTACCTATGTAGTGTAGGTCAAGTCATGAAGGCAGCCTTGCCTAAATCACTGCTGCTGGAAAGCGAGACCATAATCCAGCGCAACGAGGAAACTACCGTAGAAGACGATGAATTAACAGATCAGGAATTCCTTATCATGGAAGCATTGGAGAATCGCAAAGCCATGAAAGTGGACGATGTGGCTAGCCTACTGGATCGTAAGACGGTATTGCCTATTTTAAGGAACATGCTGTCCAAGCATTTGATCATCCTGCAAGAAGAACTCTCTAATACCTACAAGGCCAAAACCGAAAAATACATTTCGCTCGCTCCAGAATTTCAGGATGAAGATGCTTTAAGAGAACTACTGGACTCTATGACTCGAGCTCCTAAACAGCGTGAGGTACTCATGACGCTTTTCATGATGCGCGCTGGTGATAAACTGGTCAAATCCAAAGATCTAGAAACGAGATCTAACGTAACTCGTGCCGTAGTAAAATCTTTGATCGACAAGCAAATCTTACTGGAAACGGAACAGGAAGTGAGCCGTATGCTGATGGACCGGCAAACGGGTCATAAGTTGTACGAACTCAATGGTGCTCAAGAAGTCGCATACAATGAGATCAAAACGGCTTTCGAAGACAACAAGGTTTGCCTATTGCATGGCGTGACGTCCAGCGGTAAAACCGAAATCTACGTCAAACTCATTGAGGAATATTTGGCGCTAGGCAAGCAATGTCTGTATCTGTTGCCAGAAATCGCTCTGACCACTCAACTTATTGGAAGGTTACAGAATTACTTCAAACATCAAGTGCTGGTGTACCATTCTAAATACAATCTCAACGAGCGACAGGAAGTATGGAATCTAGTACTGGATGCCCATGAACCGTACGTGGTCATAGGCGCGCGCAGCGCTCTATTGTTGCCCTTTGAAGATCTGGGTTTGATCATCGTGGATGAGGAACACGAGACCAGTTTCAAGCAATTTGATCCTGCACCGCGCTATCACGCCAGAGATTCCAGTATCGTGCTGGGAAAAATGAAAAGTTCACAAGTCCTATTGGGTAGCGCCACGCCTTCCTTAGAAAGTTATTACAATACGACTATTGGTAAATTTGAATTGGTCGAGCTTAAAAAGCGCTATAACAATGTATTGATGCCAGAAATCAATATGATTGACATTAAGGAGAAGCACCGCAAGAAACGCATGACGGGACATTTTTCCGATACGTTGATTGAGGCGATGACTCAAGCCTTTAAAAATGATGAACAGGTCATACTATTCCAAAACCGCCGCGGTTTTGCGCCCATCATGGAGTGTAATACTTGTGGGCATGCACCACAATGTCCCAATTGTGATGTAAGCCTCACCGTGCACCAGCATCGCGGCCAGATGCGATGCCATTACTGTGGTTATCACACATTTATCCCTAAGGAATGCATCGCCTGCTCCAGTACTGACCTAGACACAAAAGGCTTTGGAACCGAACAAATTGAAGCTGAATTCCTAGAGATATTTCCCCAGCGCAAAATCGCACGGATGGATCTGGATACCACGCGAGGAAAATATAGCTATGAAAAACTCATCGATAAAGTCGAGAATAGGGAAGTGGATGCCTTGGTAGGCACCCAAATGCTTACCAAAGGTCTTGATTTTAGACACGTGAGCCTGGTTGGAGTTCTCAATGCAGATGCCATGCTCAATTTCCCAGACTTCAGATCGCACGAGCGTTGTTTCCAATTGTTGACGCAGGTGGCAGGTCGTGCAGGTAGAACTGAGAAGCGAGGTATGGTTTTATTGCAGAGCTACAATCCATATCACATGATTTTGCAGCAGGTAAGCACTTATGATTACAAGACGATGTTCAAGGAGCAGTTAAAGGATCGATACCAGTTTAAATACCCGCCATATCAGCGATTGATTAGGATCACGTTAAAGCATAGGGATTACAAGACCACTTTGCAGGCAGGTGAATGGTTTGTGGGCGCTCTAAATCAAATTGAGCATGGCGTTGAGGTGCTGGGACCAGAGTTTCCGCCGGTTTCTCGAGTGCGCAATCTTTTCAACGTACACGTGCTGGTCAAGATGGGAAAGACCCATTCACCAGAAACTATCAAAGGCTTTATTGCTAAAGTCAAGCGCAGCTTTGAAAGCATCAAGCAATACCGCGCCGTACGTTGCAATATTGATGTGGATTGTTATTAGGCTGGTGTTGAGTTCGCTTTCCTGCCTGACCGGCAGGCAGGCGCGAAAGCGAACTATAAAAAATCATGGAATAATCAGGCTTAGTTCCTCTCAAACGTGAGAAGATCTGTACCGCCGTTTCCACCACTGATGTCAATAAGTTCAATTTTAGTGGAACTCTGCGAAATAATATCCCAGTCGTCACTTAGGTCTTCAAAATCGTTCATTACAGTGAAATTGATGTTGAAGTCAAGATCATCTGGACTGTCATCGCTGCTATTGCTGCTTTCCACACTCCAAGTTCCATCATAGGAATTGACGCCGTTAGTGGCATTTAAAACACCATTTGCATTAAATGTAAAATTATAGCCAGTGAAATCGCTGGTTTCATCGGTACCCGAATCGATAAAGCTGGTAATTTTCCAGGTTCCAATACCTACATTAGCCCTAATCTCATTTTGGATTGTGAGATTGTTAGGATTATCATCATCAGAGGAACATGAAAAAATAAATAAACTGATTCCAAAAAGGAATACTGCAGGAAAATTGTTTTTGAATGATTTCATCATTTCGTTTTTAGGGTTAGGTTCCACTGAAACGAAAATTTACTCTTCTTATTGTTTCACTACCAGCTCGATGCGGTCGTCCAAAATGTTGATGAGTTTTTGCTTGTACAGATTCCCAACAGCTTTTTTAAAGGACTTTTTACTCATATTGAACTCATGGCGTATTTGATCTGGCGAACTCTTATCTGTAATCATGATGGCACCAAATGGGCTTTCGCGTAGGGTTTCCAGGATGGTTTCAGAGTCGGTTTCAATCACGTTCACATAACCTTGTGGTCTTAAAGTGACATCGATCTTGCCGTCTTCACGTATGTTTTTGATAAAACCTATGCCTTCCATACCTTCTTCCAGCTCAATGAATACGTCGTCGTGATAGACGAGTCCCTCAAATTCATTTTCTATCAATACGGTGAAACCTAGTGGTGTCTCTCGTTCAATAAGAAGGTTGACCTTGTCTCCTGGCTTTAGATTCATCGAGTAAAATTTAGAACTTTAATGAGATGCGAAAGTTAGCCAATCCCTTTCAAGAATGTAATAAAAGGAACATAATTACTTTGCTGCAGGACAATAGCCTTGCTAACTTTTTACAAATTTTAAGAAGATGTTGGGCTCACGATTATCGATGATTTCCAGGAAATAGATTCCTGCATTCAAGCCGCTAACGGGAAGCTTAGTGAGATTGTTTTTTGACCTAAAGACTTCTTTGCCTTGAAGATTGTAAATTTTCACCTCGCTTATGTCAACTTGTGAAGGAAATTCTAAATGCAACACTTCTCGAGCTGGAATGGGATACATTTTGATCTGTGATTTTGTAACGCTGTTATGTGATAGTACCAGATTGCTGTACTTAGCTTGATCACCATTAGGTGCTGTTAGGATTAATCTTCTCTCATCGCCATCTTGGGAGATCTCGTACCGATAAACAGTATTTTCATTTCTCAAATAGAACGAAAAGTAGCGTTGTGTATAAATTACATTTTCTAGGGTGCTGCAGCTTCCTGCTAGTTGAACCAAATTTTGAAGAATAAAGGTATCAGTATTTTCATAAATGACTGGCGCGATTCCAGCGGTGCCAGGACAGACATAAGTTTGCAGCTCATTACTTTCGTTAAATTGTAACGGAATAAATGGAATCTCTTCGTGTGTAGGCGGTACATAGTTCTCACCATCAAGAATCAAATCAAATAAATACCATTCCTGCTCGAGCAATCTTGGATCCTGTGCCACAGTAAGGTTAGTGGCGAAAAAAATCAAAAGAAATAAAAGTGGTTTCATAAATTGACCATATCAAATGGTCTTACAAAATATGAAAATTTAATGATTTATAGGGTGTTACGGTTCTTACTGAACTTGTTTCACTTCAAACATCTTTAAAAGATGATAGTAAGATAGGTTTGACTAGGATGCTTTGAGTCTCATAATTTTAGAACGCCTCAATTCTGTAAATGCAAGATTTATTTCCACTTCCAGTAAGGAGTGCAACTATGAAAGCAGTTTTGCCTTTCGTCTTTTACGAAAGGTCAAAATTCCACCTATGAGAATTAGGATCAAGGATGGATACAAACTAAAGAATGCTAAAATCCCGAATCCTACCGCATTTCCAGCTTCTACGAGATGTAAAGCGTCCAGCAACAAAAGTAGGAGTAGAGGACCAACCCCAAAAATAAATAGCAGCAATCCAATCTTTAAAGTCAAGTGTAATTTACTCCAGGCTGATTTCATTCGGATTGATTTAGGTAAGCGTTTCTAACTAGTGATTTGTGAATGTACAACTAGTTGAGGCCGTAACTTACTTTAAATCAATTTATAATTTTAAGAAGCGAAGTGAAGTATTTTAAGTGTTGATGGACTGTGAAGTTTCATCACTATTCCTGAATTTTCTACAACTACTTAGGCAAGGTACAGCTTTGAGGTTTAGCTTTTGCCGTTGGTAATATGTGCCATAGTGGAAAGACTCGAGGATTTTCAGAAGTAGGCGAGAACGGAGCCATTACTTATTGCCATTGTTAGGCAACGTTTTTTATTTTATCCAGTTCGAAAAATTCATTGATTTTATTCAACAGTTCACTTTTCGATTTATTCATATTCAACACTCCATAAAATGGATTATTTATTGATTTGTCAATTAGCTTTCCATTTCTAATTTTCATTAAATGAGGAAATTTATTGTAGTGTTTTAATCCGTATAATGCTTCAGAAATAAATTCCGAATTATATTCAGACTCAATCTTTCTCCCGTTCAGGTATAAGATTTCAATTCCGTCATTAAGATTTGGTATAATATCATCCTCAATATATTGTTTCGAGTTCTTTCTGTTATTGTAGCAGAAGAAATTCTTCCCGTTATTTTTATTTAGAAACACTGCATATTTCTTTTCAAACTTTTTTCGCTGAAAATGTCCAATCGGGATAATAGCTATCATAAACGGAATAGCCAGAATAAATAGTGGAATTCCTATTATAATAATCGCAATGATTATTGATATGTCTTTCAGTTTTCTCAATGGTCCTTCAAATGTTGCCTATCCGTCTAATATAACCGTCAGTTACGGGTTTAGATGTGTTATTATTCGGTTTGGCACAGACGCTAGCAATTCCGAGTGGGTTCGGTCGAAAAAGAATTCGCCGTTATTGCGGTTTTGCATTGTTTTACGCTGGCTTTTTTTCATTTCGCTACTAATTCCGTTTTGTTATTTTTCTTTTCAATTAAATACAATATTCTGCCGAAATACAATAAAAAAGGTATTCCACTACCGACTGTTATAGCAAATAGGAAATTATCATATTCCCAAGCTTCATAACAAACAAAAAGGATTGGCATCAGCATCAAAGTCAGTCCGATATAAATCCAGTTCTTTTTGTTCAAAATATTATTTGAGAACAATAGAAAAATTAAAATCAGTTTTCCAATTAAGGAAACCATAGCAATTAAAATCAGGCTACTTTGAAAAGGGTATTCTTTCTGAAAATCAAATCCGTTTTTAACCATAGTCGGAATACTTATAAATTCAAACATTAGCATTATTCCGTAACCGTGTCCAGCAGGAACACCAATCAGAATTATTGAGTTCAGAATTAGGGTTATTATTATCGCTCTTTTTATCAATTATAATTCGGTTTTCAGCTTGCATACAACGGCTCCGTATATGAAAAGTAGCGCTGAAAATAAGCGATTACTTTTCGGATGAACATCAGCCGCATGTTTAAATTTTACTATTTATCTTTTTATTGGAAATCGTCAAGTTTAAAAATTTAGGGACTTTTCGAAATTACCCAAGCCATAGTGTTAGCAATGACTTGCGCAATTTTTTATATACGTTGTTACCAGTATTCTTTTTCGGTATTTCTCTTAAGTATTTGCTGAAAATATCAATATATCTATCGTCAAAGAGAATTTTTGTTACGTTTCCTAATTCCACTTTTGTTGGTTTTTCATCCAGGATTCCAGTTGCATTAAAATACTGAATAAAAACATTTTTATCAGTAATCCGTTTTATCGGTCCAATTGTAAAAGTATCGATTTCGGGATTTTCACATTCAACTGCTACATTCCGCTTGTTCTTTCTTAAAGATTTGAATATAGTTTTCCAGTCAGTTAAATCCACTTTTGTTTTGATTCCGATATTTTTCTTTTTGTTTTCCAACGACATTATCTTATCATAATATTTGTCGTTATTATTAAATCGGATTTCTTTAAAGTCTTTAATTGGTAAAATATTATAGCCTTTCAGTTCAAAATCATCACATTCCTGAAGAACCACGAATTCAGTTGAAAAATCAACGATATACCCACGACTTATTTCGTCCCAATTTTCCGCAACCTTTCTGGTAATTCGCGCGAATTTTTGGTTTTCATAAAAGTCTTTTATTTTATCGTGCATTGTTTTTTCAAATTACTCTCAACGGTTTGGTTTAACCATCAGTTACAGGTTTATATGTTTTGTTATTCGGTTTAGTACAGACGATAGCAATTCCGAGTGGATTCGTAGGTAATCGAATCCGCCGTAATTGCGATTATACATTTTTAGCAACAGTTTTTATCAGCAACCTGGTGCTTGAAACCAAGATATAATTTTCCATTTTCCTTCGACTTTTGCTATTGTCATTTCTTTAATCACTTCGTATGATGTAAACTTCGAAGCAACATATCCTACATTATTGTCGCCAAGTTTTATTTCAATCCAATTTATTCCGTCTACAGTTTGATAAGTTGTTTTTGTCATTGTCACAATACTGCAATCACATTTAAATTTCTCATAAGATGTTGTTCGAATAATTTCTGAACTTAAACTTGGTTTCTCTCGAATGTTTACATTTTCCGCTAATATTAAAAGTTCATTTTCTGTATCCACATTTTTTAAATAAGATGGTGCTTGAAAAACTACTTTTTCTTGCGGCACAATCCAATCGGTATTCTCATCTACTTTGCGAGTAAATCCAAACCTCAATAAAGTTAACATATCGTTCCAAGACTCATCAGCCAAATCTTTAAAATAGTGGTTTATCAATTCTTCTTTTGAACAACCCGGATATCCGCAAGTATCTTTGCTTTCATAGACTCTTTCCGCTAAAAACTTTTTTAGTTGTAAAGTGTCTTTTTGTATTACGCAATTGATAAGTTCTGTTTTGAATTTTAGAAAATCTAAATCCAAATAAGATTCGTCGTTAATTATTTGACCATATGTATTATAACAAAATGATATAAGAATAAAAAGTATAAATCTTTTCAATGTTGTTTGTCTTAAGTTGTTGCTAACAGCAAAGGTTTAATGCCTGTGAGGCGTTCCCTCAACTTTGACCGTTACCTTGACTTGATTGGTTTAGTTTGATGAAGATAGCTAAAGTCATTGAATAGTAGCCCAGCGTGGTGCAACCTGCAGCTGCCAGTTAAAAACGAGAGCATTAGATTTTTGTAACTATAATTTTAAAAGTTAAAAAGCCTTGCAAACCCACTGATTTTCAATAAGTCGCTCTGACTAGCTCGGAAATAAAAAAAGCCCATTCGCAATGAATGGGCTTTGTATTTATAGATACCAATACAGATTAATCCTCGCGGGAGTATTTCTCCATATAGCGTTCATACAATTCCTTCTGGCGTGTGTCCAGAGAGACATCACGACCATCGATAAAGGCTCTGGTCAGTTTATTGGTTCTCATATCCAGCGCATTGCCTTCAGAGATAAATAGTGTCGCGCTCTTGCCTTGTTCCAGCGAGCCGTACTCCTTATCAATGCCCAAAATTTTGGCAGGATTCAGCGTCACCATCATCAACGCCTTCTCGATATCCAGCCCAAAACCAGCCACGGTGCCTGCATAAAAAGGCACGTTGCGCACCTGGTGGCGTTCCATACTACCTGAGTTTTCCAAACCTACCAAAACACCAGCATCGGCCAGCAGCTTCGGGAATTTGTACGGCATGTCATAATCCTCATCGTCTCTGGACGGCAAGCTGTGCACACGTGCGGCAAGTACCGGCACGCCAGCGGCAGCGATGTCTTTGGCGATCTTTTCAGATCCTTCTGCGCCTACCAGTACGAGATTGTTGGTCAGGTTGTTCGCTTTCGCGAAAGCGAGAACGTCAATCACCGCTTTCTCACCACTTACATGAACGTACATATTAGTGGTTCCTGCCATGGCCGTTCCCATCGCCTGTAGTTTTAAATCCACGTTGTCTGGATTTTTGGTTTTGGCATAGGCCTTGGCCTTGTTGAGAAACAAGCGTAATTCTTCGACCTGCTCGTCATAATCCTTAGCTGGCTCGATAGGGCCAAAGTTGGGCCAGGAACCAGAACGTGCAAAGCTGCGCGGCCAGTTCACGTGGATACCATCGTCCATGCGTACGGCGGCATCTTCCCAGTTCCAGGCGTCCATGTGCACCACACTGGATTTACCCGAAACACGACCACCACGTGGTGTGATTTGTGCCAATAGTATCCCATTGGGTCGCATGGTCTCTACGATCTTACTTTCTGCATTGTAGGCGATAATACTGCGTATGTGCGGATTGTAGGTTCCTATCTCACGCTCGTCATCACTGGCGCCTACAGCGTCAACCTCTACCAGTCCCAGCGTTGTATTTGCTGCGATCATTCCTGGATAGATATGTTTGCCGCTGGCATCGATCACTTCGCCTTTAGGAGCTGCGAGTCTCATGGTGGTGGCATCACCAACGATAGTCAACTTGCCATCTTCAAATTCTATTACCGAATTCTCAATGACCTGACCGTTACCCAAATGTGCGGTACCATTCATGATACGCACGGCCGTTTTTTGCACGGGTGCCGGTGCCTGTTGTGCAAAGCCAGTCGCCGCGACGAGCAAGCTTGCGATATATATTAGTTTTTTCATTCTTTATAATTTACAAATCCAGTTTACCAGATTCAGAATTTCTATATATGTTTTATTTCCTGTAATTCTATGTGACAAACCAAACTTGATATTTCAAATTCAAATTCAAATTCGAGTTCAAGTTTGAGTTCAAACGTTTACCATTCCAAAGTATCACAGTGGTACTCAGTCTTCTTGGATTGTTTAGGAGTTTGAGTTTTAAGTCCCTTGTTTTTGGCCATAATCATCTCATTGGACAATTGCTGACGCTCTTTCTGGACGGCGGCTCTCATTTGCTTGTCTTTTTCAATGTCAAAGAAAACGATCCCATCCACCATCGTGATTTGTGGTCTCGCTTGAACATCTAGTGGGTGCTTGTTCCACAACACAAGGTCTGCATCCTTTCCTTCCTTGATACTACCGGTACGGTCATCGATGTGTAAGAGTTTTGCAGGATTGAGCGTGACAAACTTCCAGGCTTCTTCCTCGCTAACGTTACCGTATTTAACGGCTTTGGCAGCTTCTTGATTCAAGCGACGGGACATCTCGGCATCATCACTGTTAAAAGCAGTTACAACGCCTTGAGAATGCATGATGGCACCGTTGTAGGGTATGGCATCATTCACCTCATACTTGTAGGCCCACCAGTCAGAAAAGGTAGAACCACCAGCGCCGTGCGCTGCCATTTTATCGGCCAGTTTGTAGCCTTCCAGAATGTGCGTGAACGTGTTCAAGGTAAATCCGTAACGTTCTGCTACTTCCATCATCATGTTGATTTCTGTCTGTACATAAGAGTGACAGGTCACGTAGCGTTCGCCTTTCAAGATTTCAGAAAGGGTTTCCATTTCTTCATCATATCTAAAGCTATCTGTACCACGAGTTTTATCGTATTCCTGGGCTCTGGTAAAGTAGTCCTCAAAAACTTGTTCGACACCCATACGCGTTTGCGGGAAACGAATACCGTTATCATATCTGGATTGCTTTACGTTTTCGCCTAGAGCGAACTTGATAAATTTAGGAGAGTTGTCATAAATCATCTCGTCTGGCTTGTAACCCCATTTCAATTTGATGATGGCGCTGCGACCACCTATTGGGTTAGCAGATCCATGCAACAGTTGTGAGGTCGTAACTCCACCAGCTAGGTCACGATATAGGTTGATGTCTTCATGATCGACGACGTCCTCGATGGTCACTTCAGCAGTAGAATTATGGCCAGCTTCATTCACACCGCCATCAATGCCTATGTGAGAGTGCTCATCAATGATACCACTGGTCAAGTGCATGCCGGTAGCATCAATAACCCGTGCGCTACCAGCGCTTAGGTCGGTACCTACTTTTGAGATCTTACCGTTCTTTACCAATACGTCCATATTTTCTACAATACCTTGGTCTTCATTAGTCCAGACCGTAGCATTTTTATACAAAACAGTTTCTTGAGTTGGTTTTTTGGTCGAGCCAAAAGCAACGTTAGGATAAGTGACAGGTCCTATTTCCATAGTAGCCATATCATCCTCATCTTCTTCTTTTTCGTCTTCATCTTCTTTCTCAAATTCCTCACCCGATTTTATCGCAACAAAACTGCTTTCTGTTCCATTAGGTAAATACACTTTACCGTTGATTCTTGAAGTGTCGTTAGTCAATTTCAACGTCCAGCGTGTGAAGGATTTGTCACTGGCATCTTTTTGTGAAGTGGTTACGGTGATCCATTCACCATTGCGCGCGATCTTGCTGCCTAATTTTGTGCTGTCTTGTTTGACGGTGATTTTCTTAGCATCTCCACTGATATCGAAGGAGTAGCTGTCGCCCATCATCTGCACCGTGTAGTTTCCATCTGCATTGATGACACTGCGGTCTTTTAAGATATGCTTGGACCCTTGTACCCAGTTTTCAAAGATCTTGGTGTCCTTGTCAAAAAGCTCACCGCTGGTTACTATAAAGTTGGCTAGTTTTCCTTTTTCCAAGGTTCCTACCATGGCTTCTGCTTTGATAATTTTTGCAGGAATGGTAGTCAAAGAAGCTAGTGCTTGTTCTTTAGTCAGACCGTACTCAATGGCCTTCATCAATTTTTCATTCAAATCTCCAGGAGATTTCAAACCGTGCGTTGTGATAGCATAGGTAATTCCTGCTTTAGAAAGCATCATAGGGTTGGCAGGACCTTGTTTCCAGTCGCGCATATCTGCTAGATTCACGTACCATTCCTGATAAGGATCTGTGGTGTCGTAGGCATCTTCAAAATTGATGGGTAAGATCAATTGTGCGTTAGTAGCTTTGATATCGTCCACCATTTCATAAGCGTCTTCACCACCTACAATGACAAATTGTTTTCCTACGCGGTCACCTAGCTTATCGGCTCTCAAGATATTTTTCTTGTCTCCAGCTTCTATATATTGAACCAGATTCTTGGTAGCGTTTAAAGCTTCCAGAGAACGGTCTTTGGTTTTGGAGTTTCCTTTGGCATACCAGTCGGCATCAAAATGCGACTGACGTAACAAAGCCATCGTGCCCATAAGCGAAGTAGGGTAGGACTGGTTCGTTTGACGACTGCGGTCAAAGGAATAGTAAGCGCCATTTTTGTTGATCAAAATACGCTCAGAATCATTACCGTTGTTGTTCAAGGCCACTAACATACCAGTACCTCTTGCAATACCATCATGTAAATGGGTTTGAACCGCACCATAACCGGCTTCCATCATTTTTTCGGCGGCCTTACTGTCGTACTCGTAAAAATCTATGGCATTCTGTTCTGGTCGTATATGATCATTCCAGTAAAAACCTTCACGGCCTTCATCATATTGTTGACCTCCACGAGATGCTCTTTCTGGAGTTTTCATTCCAAAGTCTCCATAAGCCTCCACAAAAGAAGGATAGATAAAGGTTCCTGCAGCATCTTCTACCAGCGTTCCTTCTGGGATCTTGATGTTTTTGCCTATTTCAACGATTTTTCCGTCCTTGATGAGGATAGAGGCATTCTCCATTTGTTTTCCTGGACTGGTGATGATAGTGGCGTTTGTAATGGCTCTAGTGGCACTACTCACGGCAGATATGTCATCATTGTTGGGGAAATACTCTTGAGCAGTAGCGGTAAAAGCCACCACCGTTAAGAGCGAAAAAAATATTTTTTTCATGTAAAAATTGATTTAAGCTTTAAAGATAGGAATCTGATCACGATTAAAATAGCGATCCGTTAGCGAACTAATCCGTGGTTAGAATTTCCTACAAAATGAATATGGCGGTTACCATTGAAGATTGACGATTGTGGATTAACGATTGGAGATTAACGATTTCAGATTTTTGATTTATTTTTTGTCATGCTGAACTCGTTTCAGTATCTCCATGATACTTATGCACATTGCTTGGTCGATCTGCCTGTGCTGGGCCTGTCCGAGCAAATTCGAGATCTACAATGTTAAAAAATCCTGACCATTCCTAAAAATCTCCTGACCAACGCTCAAACTGGCGGTAAAAAGTCATTTATAATAATTCACCAACAAGGCAACCACATAAGAATACGTCCGCATCCCATCTGGCTGATTGTTAGCCTGTAAATAGGTATTGTAACTGGCTTGAGAAACTTTCTCGATCACATTGTCATCATACGGCGCCCAGAAATCGTCCAGTTCTTTATAGTTCTTAAAAATTCCAGGTGTTATTTCGGGTCTCAAAAGTTCAAACGCCTCAGGATCTTTGAGGTATAAATCGTTAAGGCAATAGCGCAAGGCAAAAATACTCGCACTGAACTGAAAGTATGGATCTTCATGCCTCATACCTGCAATGACCGCAATAAAGTTGGCCTCATTTTCTTTTGCAAATCCCAATTGATGCGACATTTCATGCAGGATCAAAACTGGTGTTTTGTAATTGTTTATATAGCCATTAGTCTGTGCCTCGCCAGTCATGGGATTGAGATAACCGCTGTAGCCCATATAGGTGAGCGGTAACGTGAGCAAGGATTTTTTTATACTGCTGGGTCCATAGGTCAATGATGGATCAATAGATCCTAGATTTTCAAATCCAGAAGGCGCCAGCTCAAATAAGTCGGCTTGAGATCTTGTGAAATCAACCGCTAGACTGTCCTGAGATTGCAGCTGGCTGTGCAGCTCGTTTGACGTGTACACTAGTTGTCGCGTCACTTTCAGCAACTCCTCATCGGTGTAGGTAGATTCCAATTCCAGAATCTTATGGAGCGGTTGACGGTAATAATTGAAACCCCAAGCCGCATGAAAAAACGCCAGTACAACATTTAGAGCCACAAATAGCTGGGTATATCGCTTTCGCGAAAGCGTCACAACCTCATTAAAATGTACTATCAACCACCTAACGGCCAGCAGAATAACCAATACATAATAAACATCGCCAAAAGAAAATGGGATCCAACCCAATCCAAAACGCATGGCGCGGCCTATGTATGTATAGATGCCCGTACTATACCATCGCTCCACAATTTCTGGAAAGTGGCGCAGTACGCGATACATTATGATTTGTACTACCAATAAAGTGATGGAAAGTAAGAGCGGCAGCCATTTTTTCATATTGGCTAAATTACTTTTTAATCTTCTATTTTGACAGGTATCGGGCCGCCATGTCTAACAAAGCCGCCACCTATTTCTTCAACATTAACATCCAGCTCATCCATGGTGCTTATGCGGGAAATGTTTACATCGATAGTCTCGGTATTGGATAAACGCACGTTAATAGAGCCGTCTTTATTTACGGGCAGATTGGGCACGCTGGCATGAGTATCATTATTACTTAGCATTGTTGCGCTTAAAATAGATAGATTGAGTGCAATAACACCTAACATGCTTTTAGTAAATAGGTCATTTTTGAACATAAGATTGTGGTTTTTAGAATTTGAATAACGTTTGTTCTACAATTGGTATTCCAATTTTCTATCTGTTTACTTTTTTACCGACCTTTGAATCAAAACCTACTACATGAACATCGTCCTGTCTGACTTTAACCTGCACACGCCATTATTGCCATTTACCTTTACACGTCCTACATCTCATATAAGATGCGGGATTCTTACCATGGCACAACGTTGGGAAAAGATGCTGGACCAACCGGTGAGTTATCAGACGGAAGATTATTTACAAACTAAATATCCGCTTACGGAAACAGACGATAATCTTGTGGTTGCAGGACACCTTTTTGCAACTAAAAAGTTGACACAAGCCATTCTAAATCTCGAAATAGGGCAGAAGCTTATGGCCGGCAATCATGTGATTGCCTACCGGGCAGCAAAAATCCATACACCAACCATCGAGCTCACTCAGGTTTTGTTTACAGATGAAGAAGTCGATGGCATCTTTAATACCTGGGATATTTTCTCTAAAAATGGCAAAGCTATTCAAGCTGACTTTGACCTGATCACCAACGGTAGAAAGAGCCAGCCCATTCCTGATTCTGTGCAGACCGTGAATTCAGAAAACATATTTTTAGAAGAAGGTGCCGTCGCTCAGTTTTGTATTCTGAATGCGTCGACTGGCCCTATTTATCTAGGTAAAGACAGCGAGGTCATGGAAGGCAGTATCATACGCGGTGGTTTTGCTTTATGTGAACATAGCGCAACCAAATTAGGAACCAAAGTCTACGGGCCAACGACTGTTGGACCACATTCTAAAATAGGCGGCGAGGTGAACAATTCAGTGATTTTTGGATATTCCAATAAAGGACATGAAGGATTTTTAGGCAACAGCGTGCTAGGCGAGTGGTGCAATCTGGGAGCAGATACCAATACCAGCAACCTCAAAAACAATTATGCCGAAGTCAAATTATGGAATTATGAAACCGGTCGTTTTGCACCAACCGGCTTGCAGTTTTGCGGCCTCATGATGGGCGACCACTCAAAATGTGGCATCAACACCATGTTCAATACGGGAACTGTGATAGGTGTAAGTGCTAATATTTATGGCGCTGGATATCCGCGTAATTTTATCTCGAGCTTTTCTTGGGGTGGACCGCAGGGAACTATGACTTACAAACCATCCAAAGCCTATGAGGTGGCAGATGTCGTCATGAAGCGCCGCGGTCTATCATTGGAGCAAACTGATATTGATATTCTCGACGCCGTGTTTGAAAAAACGAGCAAGTATCGCAAGGATTAATCTGCTCTTACATAGCGCTCACCGCAAGCTTCCATGCATTGATAGGTGACCGTTAATTCTCCAGTCGCTTCATCCAATTCGTAGCTAGCGGTACAATCTTCCAGGCTAAATTCCTTGGCATTAGGATTCCACTCTGCGACGGTACCTTCCTTGAAGTTGTTTCCTATGCAAACGTTTTGGTTGGAGATGACTGTGCCGTAGGCAGTAAACAGTAGGGTTTTGTCGCTCTCAACCTTGCGATAGGTGGCGTTACCGTCGCCTATGTCGTTCATGGATTCAGATAACTTCCAGGCTCCAACAACATCATTATCAACGGCTGCATCATTGCAGGAAACGGTCAAAACAATCGCTAGTAAAAAATAGGCGTACTTCATAATCGGTTTTTAATTTATCTGTGGCGGGACGATCTAGCTTTTAGAATATCCTTATTTTAGGTGTTTTGTCTAAAATTATGAAATACCTATCAACTCTCACGTGTTATCTGATGGTTTTGAATTTCGCTTTCGCGAAAGCGAACTCCCAACAACCACCTCAACAATTCAAAGGCTTTTATGACTTCACCTATGACGATAGCAAGGGAACCATCCTGCTGGAAGTCAAAGAGTTGGATAAGGAATTTTTATACGTTCATTCTTTATCTACTGGATTGGGATCCAATGATATAGGTCTGGATCGTGGGCAGTTGGGCGATGGTGTGGTCGTGAAATGGATCAAGGCAGGCAACAAATTGCTGCTCGTGCAACCCAACCTAAAATACCGCGCCATTACAGATAATGATGAGGAGCGCCAGTCTGTAGAAGAGGCTTTTGCACGATCTGTACTCTACGGTTTTGAGATCAAGAATGACAAAAAAGAAAAGACCGCAAAGGAAACCACTTACACGATCGACCTGACACCATTTTTGATGGAAGACGCTCACGGAGTGGTGGACCGACTTAAATCCCGTAATGAAGGTTCGTACAAAAACGATAAATCGCGCAGTGCCCTTTGGATGGAAAATACCAAGGCATTCCCTAAAAACGTGGAGTTTGAAGCGATGCTCACTTTTACCGGCGAGCCTAAAGGTCGCAACTTGCGCAGTGTGGCACCAGATGCGAATAGCGTCACAGTCATCCAACACCACAGCTTTGTGGAATTACCCGACGATGGTTTCGAGCCTAGGGCCTTTCATCCACGGTCAGGATCATTTTACACAAGTTACATGGATTACAGCAGCCCTATAGGTACACCTATGGAAAAACGCTGGATCACCAGACATAGACTGGAAAAGAAGAATCCGCAGGCTGCTGTGAGCGAAGCCGTAGAGCCCATCATCTACTATCTGGACCCAGGAACGCCAGAACCAGTGCGCAGTGCGCTGCTGGAAGGCGCCAGCTGGTGGAATCAGGCATATGAAAGCGCTGGCTATTCCAATGCCTTTCAGGTCAAAATGCTACCAGCAGACGCAGATCCTATGGACTTGAGATACAATTTGATCCAATGGGTTCACCGAAGTACACGTGGCTGGAGTTATGGTGGTTCCATCACAGATCCACGAACGGGTGAAATCCTCAAGGGACATGTGAGCCTTGGTAGTTTGCGTATACGCCAGGACTATATGCTCGCTCAAGGAATGCTGGAGGCGCCTTTTGCCAATGGGAAAGAATCTCCAGAAATGCTCAAAATGGCTTTGGCGAGAATACGTCAATTGGGTGCTCATGAAGTAGGTCATACGTTGGGTTTTGCACATAACTATGCGGCTAGTGTAAGTGATCGATCTAGTGTGATGGATTATCCGCATCCTAAATATGACTTGGTAAATGGCATAATATCCTTAGCAGATGCGTATGATACTGGTATAGGCGAATGGGACAAGTTGACCGTTCAATATTCTTATGGAACACCTGAAGAAAATGAGACTGAAAAAGACTTTTTGTTGAGAATTATCAAAAAGGCAGAATATGAAAATCTCCAATTCATTAGTGACAGCGATGCAAGAGCGGCGAGTGGTGCACATGCAGAGGCGCATCTATGGGATGGCGGCGAGGACGCCGTTGAAGAGCTCAATCGTATGATGCAAATTCGTAAAGTGGCGATGAAGCAATTTGGTTTAGACAATATTCCAGATGGCCAGCCACTAAGTGTTTTGGAAGATGTTTTTGTACCGGTTTATTTTTCGCATCGCTATCAGGTAGAGGCTGCATCTAAGGTAATAGGAGGCATGCGTTATTCTTATGCCATAAAAGGTGATGCCAAATTTGAATACGTCTCCAAAAAGGAGCAGGAAGCAGCACTGGAAGCCTTATTGGCAACGCTAGAACCAGAAAACCTTAAAATTCCAGAGGATTTATTACAGTATTTCCCGCCACGGGCTTATGGTTATAATAGAGATCGTGAAAGTTTTAAATCAGAGACTGGAGTGGCTTTTGATCCCATTGCTGCAGCTGTCACCAGCGCCGAAGTGACTATAGATTTCATGCTTAATGCTACCCGATTGAATAGAATCGCACAACAAGGTATTTATGGTAAAAACCTGGAATTAGGTGCCATGATGAATCAATTGACGGATCAGATTTTTGATGCTAAAACTTCTGGTGATTATGAAACTTTAATTGCCAGACGTTTACAGGAATTGTATTTGAGCAAACTTTTGATAGCAAATAATTCCAGCCAGCTGAATCTTAATGTGAAGTCAAAAGTCAAGAAACAAATTGATGCCATAAACAATCGCCTGCTAGGTTCTAAAGATGATCACGATGTGGTTTTGCACGACATGATAAAGGCTGCGCAAGACCATCCAGAAAACATCAAGGCGATTCCAGTGATGGATATTCCTGATGGTAGTCCTATAGGTAGTTGTGGTATGTAATGACCATAAATTACTTATCGTCGTTCTTGCCCCAAACGAGCTGAGTTCCCAGAATGGCAGCAGAAAGCACTATTCCTAAAACAGAAACACCTGGCCAGCCATAGTTCTCCCATGCGATGGAAGCACATAAGGTTCCCAACGCACCACCCACAAAAAATCCTACCATATAAATGGTATTGATTCTGTTTCTAGCGTCTTTGTTTTTTGAGAATATGATATTCTGATTGGTAATATGTAGGGCCTGCATTCCAAGATCGATTAGTACCACGCCTATTATCAATCCTAGGATGGAATTACCAGAGAAGTAAAACAGTATCCAAGAAATCAATAGAATAATACTCGCCGATAAGATGATGTTATACTTATTCATAGTATCGTTCAACTTACCGGTTACTGTTGCGCCCATCGCGCCTACAACACCTATGAGCCCAAAATACCCAGCAACATCGCTGCCGTAACCAAAAGAGTCTTCCAGCAGGAATACCAAGGTGGTCCAAAAGACACTAATTGCGGCAAAACCAAGGCCGCCACGTAAGGCAGCAACGCGTATAGTTGGCTCTGTTTTGAAATAATGAGCGATGGATCTGAATAAGCTTAGATAGCTTCCTTCATAGGTTGGATTTAATTTCGGTAGCTTAAAATGTAGTAGAATAAAAAGCAAAACCATCAAACCAGCGGCGATGTAAAAGATGGCTCGCCATCCAAAATATTCACCTACAACACCACTAATCGTACGGCTGGCCAGTATCCCGATGAGCAAACCACTCATAACGATGCCTATGGCACGGCCACGATGGGCTTCTTCCGACAACCGTGCTGCCATGGGAACAAACAATTGCGGAATCACAGAAGCAAATCCTATAACAAAGCTGCTGGCAATAAGAATGTAGATATTGCTGGCGACAGCGGTCACCAATAAGGAAATCACTAAAATGAAAAAATCATATTTTAGGATGAGCTTGTTGGAAAATTTGTCGCCTAAAGGAATAATGATCAGTAGTCCTGCCGCATAACCCAACTGTGTGGCCAATGCCACGTTACTAGCTGAAGCCTGAGAAACGCCTAGATTTTGCGATATTAAATTCAGCAGCGGCTGATTGTAATAAATATTTGCCACCACGAGACCGGCAGAAATACTCATTAAGTAAAGAACGGTATTGCTCAGTTTAGGCTCTGCAGTGGCGTTTTGATTCATAGCCTGCAAAGTTGCGTGCTTTTATGCTTTGGTAGTGGTAAGATTTAGTGAAAAAGAACTTACAACTCTGTTCTGTTTTTCGTGCGTTCGACAAGGGTTTACTTTGTTATTGTAAATAAAATCCTAGCGTTGAATGGCAGCTTCTGCGCATCGTTCACCATCCATGGCGGCGCTTACAATACCACCGGCATACCCACCACCTTCACCACATGGAAATAGATTGGAAATCTGTGGATGCTCTAGAGTGTCATTTCTGGGGATTTTGACCGGTGAAGAAGTTCTGGATTCCACACCTACAATATTGGCTTCGTTAGTATTGTAACCATGCATTTTATGTCCAAAGGCTTCAAATCCTTTACGCAATCGGCTGCCCAAATGTTTGGGTAATAAACTATGTAATGGCGCACTGACTAATCCTGGCTGATATGAACTTTCATTAAGTTGAGGCGAGAGTTTACCATCCACAAAGTCCGTCAATCGTTGTGCCGGTGCGGTTTGCGACCTGCCACCAGCCGTAAAGGCCATGCGTTCTAGACTTTTTTGAAATTCAAGACCAGCAAGGGCACCATGCTGCGCAAAGGACCTCAAATCTTCATCGGCATTTATTTCTACGACAATACCAGAGTTGGCAAACTTGTTATTTCTTCTTGATGGTGACATACCGTTTACGACTACCTCGCCAGCTTCAGTAGCTGCTGGGACAATAAAACCACCTGGACACATACAGAACGAGTAAACACCACGGCCTTTTACTTGTTGGACAAGGCTGTACGCCGCTGCAGGCAGTAAGTCTGGCCGCTCCATACCGCAGTTGTATTGTATGGAGTCGATGATATGTTGTGGATGTTCCACACGCACGCCCATAGCAAAGGACTTTGCCTCAATAGCAATATTCTTTTTATGTAGTAATTCAAAAATATCGCGAGCAGAGTGGCCCGTGGCGAGAATAACTTTCTCCACTTTCATTTCACGATTATCGTCTAGAATCAAAGCTTTGATGTGATCCTTCTGGATGACAAAATCAGTTACCTTGGTTTCAAAATGAATCTCACCACCATAATTCAAGATGGTTTCCCTAATCCGCTGGATAATTTTAGGTAGCTTGTTCGTTCCTATATGTGGATGGGCATCTACCAATATCTCATTGGTCGCACCGTGAAACACTAGATTTTCAAAGATGCGTCTCACATCACCGCGTTTTAAACTGCGCGTGTAGAGTTTGCCATCACTATAGGTTCCAGCGCCACCTTCTCCAAAACAATAGTTGGAATCACCATTGACGACATGATCTTGATTGATGGCCTTGATGTCGCGCCGGCGTTTTTGAACATCCTTGCCACGTTCCAGCACCACAGGTTTGTAACCCAACTCGATACAACGCAAAGCGGCATACATTCCCGCAGGTCCAAAGCCTATGATATGAATTTCGCTTGCAGTGGAAACATCTTGATAATCAAAGTGATACTCAGATTCCTTAGGAAGGTCTTCATTGATGTAAACCGCAAGTTTGTAATTGAATACAACGATTTTTTTACGCGCATCAATAGACTTGCGCAATACCACGACACCAGTAATATGGGATACATCCTCACCTAAAAAAGTCGCAGCTCTTTTTTTGATATCAGGATCCTGTTGTTCTTCAGGCAATGTGACGCGCAGTTGTATCTCTTTGATCATGGCGCAAATTTATGTATAAAGCGGTGGATAAAGTTTGCATTCAGCCGATTTCAGATGTCTAGATATTCTCGCACAAACCTTATTTTTAAGATTATGAAATCAACTTTCCTTCTTCTGCTTATGGCCATTGGTGCCAGTGCCCAGCAAACCTATTTTCCAGAGCGTCATGCTATCTGGCAACAAATATCAGTTCAAGATGCTGGTATGGATCCAGAAAAGCTGGATGATGTTATCGCTTTCGCGAAAGCGAACGAATATTCAGGCTCTAGGGACTTGCGCATTGCCATTTTAGACGGTTTTAAATCAGAACCGTTTCATGAGATTTTAGGTCCTACCAAAAAACGTGGCGGTCCTGCCGGCATGATTTTGAAGAATGGAAAATTAGTAGCAAGTTGGGGCGACACTAAGCGTGTGGACATGACATTTTCAGTTACTAAAAGTTTTCTTTCCACGGTTGCTGGACTCGCAGTGGATGACGGATTGATCAAAAATGTCAATGACACGGTAGCTGATTATGTATGGGACGGCACGTTTGCGGGAAGGCATAATTCCCAGATCACCTGGAGCCAATTATTACAGCAAAATAGCGCCTGGCAAGGAACCTTGTACGGTGGTAAGGACTGGGCAGACCGGCCACCACGTGATGGTGATCTGGATGATTGGCAATATGCAGCGCCTGCCACGCCTGGCACTGTTATGGAATACAACGATGTGCGTGTCAATGTGCTCGCCTATAGTTTGCTACAGGTTTTAAGAGAGCCACTGCCGCTTGTTTTAAGAAACAGAATTATGGATAAGATAGGCGCTTCTAGATCCTGGCGCTGGTACGGTTATGATGACGCATGGGAAACGATCGACGGTCTGCAAATGAAGAGTGTTACTGGCGGCGGCCACAGCGGTGCTGGTTTGTTTATCAATACTGAAGATATGGCGCGATTTGGTTTACTGTTTTCCAATAACGGTAAGTGGAAGAACGAACAACTGATCTCCAAAGAATGGATAGAGATGGCTACAATTTCTTCCACACCAGAGCCTAATTACGGTTTTATGTGGTGGCTCAATACAGATGGCAAACGACAATGGGATGGCGTGGATAAAGAGGTGTTTTATGCCGCTGGTTTTGGCGGGAATTTTATCGTGGTAGATCGTAAGAATGACGTAGTGGTTGTCACCAGATGGCTGGAGCCTAGTAAGATTGGTGCGTTCATGAAACTGTTAGTGGCTTCAATGAATTAAATATTAATCTGAGGTCTAGTCTATATCCAAGCGTTTCATCAAAGAACTGATATTTATACCTAGCGTATTTGTATTTTCAAATTTGAGAGTTTTATCCCCAACAGTTAAGGTATAATTGTAACCGGAAAACAGTCTTGGGTCACCTATATAGTTAGTTCGTATTAATTTTTCAAAATGATTTATAATTACTAGGTTTTCCTCTTTCAATTTAACTTTAAAATTACTGATGTTGGTAGGTTTCTTTAGCCATTGTCTTTCAAAGCTGTAATTCAAATAGTAGCTCCCATCGGATTCAAATACTTCTATCTTCGTATCATAAATTGTAAACTCACTATATATTTTTTCTTTAAGCTGCCAAGGAAGTTTTTCCTCAATTGATTTTTGTAAAAAGGTTTCTAATTCATAGTCTTGAAACTTATCTATCCAAATACCTATTTTTTGATTATTTGTACGAATCTCTATAACTGTATCTAAGGCTTGTCCATAAACATTTTTGTAATGAATATTCACCTCTTTTTCAGATGTTTTGAATGAATAGGTTGAACCCCACCACGTTGAGTCTACCAGAGTTTCATGATTACTTAATACTTCAAAATCAACTTCCGAAATGAATTGCTGGGCTTTCTTATCTCTAGAATATTCATAAGCTTCTAAATAAACGGTTTTCTGAGAGTAAGCAAATACATTAATAAGCAAGAAGGTAGCAACGAAATAGTTCATCCTCAATAGATTTAAATTGTTGGAAATCGTTTGAAAAACGGATTTAAAAAAAAGCCCATCAATCTAGATGAGCTTTAAATTTTATGAATTACAAAAATTAATCATTTTTCACGTCATAACGATCCAACATCATGACTTTGTCCCAAGCTTTGACAAAGTCGTGCACAAATCGCTCCTGTGCATCATCAGTGGCATAAACCTCTGCTATGTTGCGCAGCTGTGCGTTGGAGCCAAAAACAAGATCGCATCGTGTCGCGGTATATTTGGTCTCGCCGTTTGCTCTACTATTGATGTCAAAGAGCATTTTGCTGGAACTCTTAGGCTTCCATTCATAGTCCATACTGGTAATGACTTGGAAAAAGTCGTTTGTCAACTGTTCTGGTCTTTCGGTGAAAACACCATGTTTAGAGTGATCAAAATTTTGATCCAGCACTCGCAAACCACCTACTAAAACAGTCCATTCTGGAGCGCTCAAATTCAATAATTGAGCTCTATCCAAAAAGATACGCTCTGAAGACGTGTGATAACCTACTTTGTTATTATGGTAATTTCTAAATCCATCAGAAACAGGTTGTAACCAGTCAAAGCTTTCCACATCAGTCAACTCTTGAGTAGTATCCATACGTCCAGGAGTAAAAGGTACTTTTACATGAGTACCAGCATCATTAGCTGCTTTTTCAATAGCGACGCAACCTCCTAAAACGATAAGATCTGCAAGTGAAACTTTTTTGTTACCAGATTGACTGGAGTTGAAGTTATTTTTAATCTCCTTTAATTTTTGGAGCACTTGATTCAATTCTGCTGGACGATTGACTTCCCAGTTATTCTGTGGTTCTAGCGCAATACGAGCTCCATTAGCGCCACCGCGCTTATCAGAATGTCTATATACCGCGGCAGAGGACCAAGCTGCAGATACTAATGCCGAAATACCGAGTCCACTCGCTAATATCTGATTCTTTAAGTCTTCTATGTCGTGATCATTGACCAGGTCATGATCCAAAGCCGGAACTGGATCTTGCCATAACAAGTCTTCTTCTGGAACCTCTGGACCTAGATAACGATCTTTAGGTCCCATGTCGCGGTGCGTTAATTTGTACCAGGCTTTAGAAAAGGCTGTCGTGAAATAGTCAAAATCGCTCATGAATTTCTCACAAACCTTGCGATATTCCGGATCCATTTTAAGCGCTATATCTGAGGTCATCATCATCAAGTCGTCCATTTTACCGTCAATGTGGGCATCTGGAGTTTTAGGAGCATCAGGATCTATAGGCGTCCACTGACCTGCACCGGCTGGACTTTTCTTTTGCTTCCAATCATACTTAAATAGATTGATCAAATAATCATTATCCCAATTGGTTGGATTAGGCGTCCATGAACCTTCAATACCGTTGGTACTGGTAAATTCTGCATTTCCCGTTCCTACTGGATTATGCCATCCAAAGCCTTGTTCTTCAATACCAGCAGCTTCTGGAGCAGCACCTATTTTTTCTGCAGGCACGGCACCATGACTTTTACCAAATGCGTGTCCACCTGCAATTAGGGCAACTGTTTCTTCATCATTCATCGCCATGCGCTTGAATGATTCTCTTATGTTACGAGCGCTATCCATAGGATCCATGTTACCGCCTGGACCTTCTGGGTTTACATAAATCAAATTAGAGTGCGTTGCTGCTAGTGGGTTTTCAAGATCGTGATATTCTTCTTTAGGTCCGCCTACCCAGCGCAAGTTAGCATTCACCATTTCACCTGGATGACCTTTACGATCTCCACCTGTTTGTGATTCGTCAAATGGTTTTCCATCCCAAAATTCTGGTCCCCAATAGGTACTGCGGTCTGGTTCCCACGCATCACGACGACCACCTGCAAAACCAAAAGTTGGAAAGTTCATGATTTCTAGGGCACAGTTACCTGTTAAGATGATCAAATCTGCCCATGAAAGAGCAGATCCGTATTTTTTCTTAATTGGCCACATCAACCTACGTGACTTATCAATGTTACCATTGTCCCACCAGGAATTGATAGGAGCAAAACGCTGCATTCCTTGTGCGGCGCCACCACGACCGTCTGCGATGCGGTAAGTACCAGCAGAGTGCCAGGCCATACGAATCATTTGAGGGCCATAGTTATTGTAATCTGCAGGCCACCAGTCTTGAGAATCTGTTAGAGCATTTTTAATGTCTTGTTTTAATTCTTGAAAGTTGATCTGATTGAACTTCTCATTATAGTCTTCATCGCTTAAAGGATTCGATATGGGTTGTTCTTGATGCAGTAGATCTACCGGTAATCGGTTAGGCCACCAGTCGTCTGTTCTAGGTGCAGAACCTATAGCACCACCAATTCTGGTACCGCGGAAAGGACATTTCTCTAAGTTCTCTGGGTTGTCAATGTGTTTCATTAAAAAGTTTTTCAATTAGTAAAATGGCAAGAAACAAGATGAAATTTATCGCTTCAAAGGGATTGAAGCTTCTTGAAAGCAAGCTATGCTTGTAAAGTTAGCGGATCAGCGCTAGTTTAAAAATCTTCAAATGCCAAATTTGAATTAAAAAAGCCTTTTACGCATACTGATGATACCTATAGAACAAGCAATGAAAACAATCATTAGTACAAGTCCTATGATCAACTCTCCATAAAGTAGCTTTCCAAAAGAAAACAGCAAACTGTAGACACCAGCAACTCCTAATAGAAAGGCTATCGTTTTATATTGAAAGTTGTGAAATTTAGATTCGTTGCCAAAGATTGCCTTGTTGAACGCTGCTAAAGTGTCTGGACTACTAGGTCTGGTAAAGAAGGTTACGGTTAGCCAGGCAATGCTGGTGACTAGGACGTTTAGACAGATTTTTTCATAACCTGCAATATCTGTAAACAGAACAGCGTCCATTCTTGCGTTAACAAAAAATGCAATAGCCATAAAAAAGGAAACGACCATCGCCGTGATTTCTGACCATGGATTGATACGGTACCAGAACCAGCGAAGTATAAAAAGTAATCCAGAGCCAGCACCTATTTGTATCACTAAATCAAAAGCGTCTTTTGCCTCTTCCAATACTAAAGAGAGCAAACCAGCAAGTATCATCATGATAATGATGGATAAGCGACCAGTGATGATTTTTTGTTTTTCGCTAGCTTTCTTATTGATGAACCTAGCGTAAAAATCATTCACGATATAGCTCGATCCCCAATTCAGGTGAGTAGAAATCGTACTCATGAACGCCGCAACCAGCGATGTAACCACAAGACCCAACAAACCAGCTGGTAAAAAGGTAAGCATGGCAGGATAACTCAGGTCATTTTTAATGAATTGGGATCCTAGGTCTGGAAATGCTGTGGCTAAGGCATCCAGATTGGGATAAATAATTAAGGAAGCTAAACCTATGATAATCCATGGCCATGGACGTAGGGCATAGTGTGCCAAATTAAAAAACAACACGGCCCACGTAGCGTTCTTTTCATCTTTGGCAGCCAGCATACGTTGTGCTACATAACCACCACCACCAGGCTCTGCTCCTGGATACCAGGTGCTCCACCATTGTACGGCAATAGGAATGATAAAGATTCCCATAAGTAAATCGGTATTTGAGAAATCAGGTAGAAGGTTGATTTTATCGACTACGTTGGGATGCGTGATCAGGTTTTGCATGCCACCTATTTGTGGTAGATCTATTATGTAAACGGTTGCCCATATAGAGCCTACCATGGCAATGATAAACTGAATGAAATCTGTGATTAATACACCCTTCAAACCACCCAATAGGGAATAGGCCACTGTCACGACACTCGCAATGATTAGAGTACGCCCAGCGCTAAAACCAAACATGACATGTCCTATTTTAATAGCCGCGAGACAGACAGTTCCCATGATGATCACATTAAAAATCACACCTAAGTAGATCGCTCTAAAGCCTCTCAAAAAAGCCGCACTTTTCCCATCATAACGCATTTCATAAAACTCAAGGTCTGTAGTGATACCGCTCCTGCGCCATAATCGAGCATAGAAAAAAACCGTCAACATTCCAGTAAGTAAAAATGCCCACCATTCCCAGTTTCCAGCGACTCCAGTGGTTCTTACAATGCCTGCAACAAGATTAGGAGTATCTGCTGCAAACGTAGTGGCCACCATGGAAACACCCAGCAACCACCAGGGCATGCTGCGTCCAGAAAGGAAAAAGGAATCGGCATTTTTGGAACTTTGTCTGGAAACGACGATACCTACAATAAGTGAAATGGCAAAAAAGGAGATGATGATTGCGAAATCAATGAATTCAAGCGCCATATAATGAAAAGTTATTAACGATAACGTTTTAGTTGTTACGAAAGGCTAAATATAAAAGATTTAGGTAGCCATTAACTCAAAGATTTAATAGATTAGCTAGGATTTTATCAAAAACTACATGACAAAAAACATTCGTAAGATAGGAGTGATGACTTCGGGTGGAGACTCACCTGGGATGAATGCGGCCATTCGCTCCGTCGTTCGTACCTGTGCTTTTCACAAACTGGAATGTATAGGAATATATCGCGGTTATCAAGGTCTTATTGAAGGAGACTTCAAACCTATGGATGCGCGTAGCGTGAATAATATCATTAATAAAGGTGGTACGATCTTAAAAAGTGCACGATCTAAAGAGTTTAGGACTAGAGAAGGTCGTGATATCGCTTTCGCGAAAGCGAAAAAACAAGGTCTTGATGCACTGGTAGTCATAGGTGGTGACGGTAGCTTTACGGGAGCCATGATTTTTTCTGAGGAAAATGATTTCCCTGTGATGGGTATTCCAGGAACGATTGACAATGACATTTATGGTACATCATCAACCTTGGGTTATGACACCGCTTTAAATACCGTGGTAGATGCGATCGATAAGATACGAGACACGGCAAGTTCCCATAACCGTCTCTTTTTTGTAGAAGTTATGGGTCGCGATGTAGGAAACATTGCGCTAAATGCTGGTGTTGGAGCAGGAGCAGAAGAAATTCTTATTCCAGAAGAAAATCTGGGTAGAGATCGTTTGCTAGAAAGCTTGAAACGTAGCCGCGCATCAGGAAAATCATCAAGTATTGTGGTGGTTGCTGAAGGTGTGGAGACTGGAGAGAATGTCTTTGCATTAAAGGACTATGTGGAACAGAATCTTCCAGAATACGAAGTACGTGTATCGGTTTTAGGACACATGCAGCGAGGTGGTTCGCCTTCTTGTTGGGATCGTGTACTTGCCAGCCGTATGGGCGTCAAAGCCGTTGAAAGTTTGATGGATGGCAATTTCAACAACATGGTTGGGATTCAGGATACTAAAATTGTTTTGTGCCCGCTAGAAAAGGCTGTAAAAGGTAAAACGGATATCGATAAGGAACTCATTAGAGTGAGTGATATCATGACGACATAATATTAAGTCGTTGATAAAGAATATATTTTAGAACTGAAATGATTATTTCAGTTTGAAAGTCAATAAAGTAAACAGCTGCTTTGAGTAGCTATTAATAATTAAAGAACAAAAAAATGAGTAAGAAATTAAGATTAGGAATCAATGGATTCGGCCGTATAGGACGTATCGTATTTAGAGCGACATTAGAACGTGATAACGTTGAGGTTGTTGCTATTAATGACCTTGTAGACATTGATCAACTTGCATATTTATTGGAATACGATTCTGTTCATGGGCGTTACGGCGGTACCATCGAGATCAAAGATGGAAATCTTATCATTGATGGTGTTCATGTACGTGTAACTGCAGAGCGTGATCCAAAGAACTTAAAGTGGGATGAGGTAGATGTGGATGTAGTAGCTGACTGTACAGGAATATTTACAGATCTTGATACTGCACAAGCTCACATTGATGCTGGTGCCAAAAAAGTAGTGATTTCTGCACCATCTAAAACAGCTCCTATGTTTGTAATGGGTGTTAACGATGATCAATTGACTGCAGATCAAACTATTGTTTCTAACGCCTCTTGTACGACCAACTGTCTTGCACCTATGGCAAAAATCCTTAATGACAATTTTGGAATCAAGGAAGCATTGATGACTACGATACATGCAACCACAGCCACTCAAACTACTGTGGATGGACCTAGCAAGAAAGACTTTAGATCTGGACGTAGTTCCTTAGTAAACATCATTCCAGCTTCCACCGGTGCAGCTGTTGCGGTAACTAAAGTAATTCCTTCATTGAAAGGTAAATTGACTGGTATGGCATTCCGTGTTCCTACCGTTGATGTATCTGTAGTGGACTTAACAGTTAAACTGGAAAAGGAAACCAGTCTTGATGAAATCCACGCTGCTTTTGAAAAAGCATCTAAAGGAGATATGAAAGGTGTAGTAGGTTATACTGATGAGCCTGTAGTGTCTCAAGATTTTGTGAGCGATGCTAGAACAAGTATCTATGACGCTGGAGCAGCTATCGAATTGAACCCTTCTTTCTATAAGTTAGTAAGCTGGTACGATAACGAATTTGGTTACTCCAACAAGTTGGTTGACCTAGCAGAAAAGGTTCACTCCTTATAATTTTTTAAAAAAGGCTGTTGGAATTTGATCTAACAGCCTTTTTTGTATCTTAAAACCAATAAAAGTATTACCATGATTTTATTAACTGACAGTGGATCAACTAAGTGCGACTGGATTGCTTTATCTGACGATGGAGAGCAATTATTCAAAGCTCGCACACGTGGTATGAATCCGGCAATTTTATCTGTTGAGGATTTACAGCAACGTCTTGAAGAAAGTGAAGAACTTGTAAATCACCGTGACGAGGTCACGGAAGTATTTTTCTACGGTGCAGGCTGTGGAACGGAAAAACCTAGAACAGCTCTGAGATCTTTGTTGTGCAGTTATTTCACTAATGCAGATGTTACGGTGAAGGAAGATACAGCGGCAGCTGTTTATGCAGCGGTAGGAGATGAGCCTGGAGTGGTCTGTATCCTAGGTACGGGTTCTAATTGCTGTTATTCTGATGGTGAGATATTACATCAACGAGTGGTTTCATTGGGCTACACACTTATGGATGAAGCTAGTGGTAATTGGTATGGAAAAGAATTGATAAGAGATTATTATTTCAAAAACATGCCAGAAAATCTACGAGTTCAGTTCGCTGAAAAATACGACATGAGCGATGATCATATTAAATACAACCTCTACAAACAGCCTAATCCCAACGCTTACCTCGCCAGTCATGCCGAATTTATTTTTCAGCATTTAGAAGAACGTTACATCAAGAAGTTGTTGAGACGTGGTTTACGCAAGTTTTCAAGGAATATGATATTGCAGTTTCATGAAGAAATAAAATCCTGTCAAGTTCACTTTGTGGGTAGTATAGCCCATTTTGCCAAAGGACGCATCCAACAAGTAGCTGAAGAGTTTGATTATGAAGTAGGTAACATCGTGAGACGTCCCATCGACGGTCTTGTAGAATACCATCGCAGCAAACTTAACAGTTAATGAAACCTGATGTATTCAATTTGAAAATTGAAATCGGTAGTTTTTCTGTGACTTGCTAGAATATTGTACCGTTGTATCTCGCTCAGGTAATGCTCTAACTTAGGTTTACGGCTTATATATTCTTTATGGGTATTGTAAATTTTGAAATCAGCCATTTCTAGGTGCATCACCTTCCATTGGTTGGCAACAATATCAATTTCAACACTCAATTTATCTTCTTGCCACGCAGGGTTATGCTCTAACTGAAAGTGATAGGGTTGACCATCTGTTTTTATTTTGATTTCAATGAACTTATAGTCACTTAGGTCGTGCTCTTCTTTTTTTGAGCGCAATCCAGCCCATCCACGATCTAACGTGGGTTTTAAAGATCCTTTAAATTCCAAATAATCCTCATGAAAGATAATGTCACCTTTAGAGAGTCCACCTACTACTTGATCTGAAAATGTATGCCAAGTAATATTTTGGTTTTGAGCACCAAATAAGATGACTTCAGGTTTGATATAATTCATTGGTTTGATTGCTGTTGTATTAAAATTCACCGTTGATTTTGCAAATATTAAAAAGTTTGAACATAGTGCTCAACGGTTTGCAAATCTCTATTTAAAAAGAAGTAAATAATTTGTTTGTCGGTCTCTAATTCCATTTGCAACAAAAATTTATTCTCTTTTATCTTTCTAAAATTTAGGTCGTTTACAATCCATTGAGGATATCCTGCCACTTGATTCTTTTTCGCTTTTCCGGTCAGCTCCTCTTTGGCTTTTTTATACAGCGTCCAGGGATTGTTAGGCTCTAGAGCTACAATTTCCTTGTGCTTCAAAACGTCTACGTGAATCAAGGATTCCCATGTTGGTAAAGAGGGAAATTCATTTGGTATATTTTGGTTTTCCTTATTCTCTATCACCAACTGAATCTTAGAAGAGAGCTTTGCACCCTGTTCTAGGTCAAGATAAACATGCAAAAGATATTCTGGATGTAAAAAAGTTTTATAATAGGGAATAGTTGTTTTCTTAAGATCAAAAAACTGTGGCGTGGTAGACGAACGATCTGCCTCCACTAGACCATAGGATTTTTTGATTAGAGGCTTTAATATCCTTTTTGCCTCTTGGATTTGATCTTCTGTAATCGTCACCTTAGGATCGCGAGACTTCATCAATTTATCATAGTAGATTGATGAGCCTCCTAAAACACGTTGTAAAAATTTCCACATAGATTAAATATACAATAGTTACCTAAGGCGTTTGACTCTTGTAAGCGTTATTTGCCAATTTGATTTTTCAAACGAAAGCCCATTCTTCATAAGAGGAATGGGCTTTCAAGGTTTGTGAAGATTATAGTTATCTAATCCTCATTTTCAGTACCAGAATCTTCCTCTGTTTCATCTTCATTCTCACGTTCTAACTGTCGTTGTAGAATATTCAACTGCTTTTGTTTTTCTTTAATCACATCCAATTCTTTCTGTAGTGCGGCAATGTTCTTACGCTGCTGCACGAGAAATGGATTCTTATCATCTTTGGCATTAATGAATTGCAGATTATTTTCTAGCTGTCGCATTTCATCTTGAATCTCATCTCGACGTTTTCTTAAGTAGAAACGTTCGTTTTTGAAGTCACGTTCATCACCTTCTTTTAGGCTGTCCAACTTGTTATTGTACTTCAGCATCTCTGCATCCACGGCGGTCATACCAGCAGCAATGAATTTAGCTTTTACAAGCTTCTCAAATTTGTCTTGCAATTGGCGCTTAGAATGCGGTACTCTAGCTATGGCAGACCATTCTTCCATTAAAGCCTCTACCTGGGCCTTCATGGCTTCCTGATCATCTTGTGGCAAAAGTTCTTTGATCTTATCATAGACCTTCAACTTCGCCTCATAATTTGCCACTTCTTCTTTGCTTTCGGCTTTGCGCTGAGCGTTTTTCTGATCAAAAAACGAATTACAAGCTTTTTGGAATCGTTTCCAGATTTTATCACTGTCTTTGCGAGGTACGTGGCCAATAGTTTTCCATTCTGCTTGAATGCGCTTCATGGTATCCAGTGATTCATGAAAATTACCAGCCTCTGCATGCTCTTCGGCAATCTTGACCAGTTCCATTTTCTTGTCAAGATTATCCTGTTGCTCTTTTTTCAAGCCTTTGTAATAATCATTTTTCACCTTGTTAAATTCACGCGTCACATTGCGGAATTGATTCCAAAGCTCATTATTAACTTTTTTAGGCGCACCACCGGTGGATGTAAAAAGCTCACGTAAGGCATTAACTTCCTGTAAACTGTCTTGCCACGCTTTATGACTATCGCCGCCGCGCTCAACTATTTTATGAAGCTCTGCAATGATATTCTCCTTAATGGTTTGATTGGTGGCAGCTTGCTTGTCGCGTTCTTCATAATACGCTTGTCTGCGATCATGAATCACATCTGATGCTGCTTTGAACTCTTCCCAGATAGGATCTCTCATTTCCTTTGCAACAGGACCAGTGTCTTCCTTCCACATACGGTGTAGTTCTTGCAATTCCCGTAGTGCTTTGTGAACATCTGGCTCATCAGCGAGCTCTTGGGCTCTAGCGATAATCTTTTTATGAAATTCAAGATTGCGTTCAAAATCCTTATCTCTTAGTTCCTTACTTAGGGAGATGTAATCATAGAAATTCTGGACATGCAGGCGGTAATCTTCCCAAATGATATTATAGGCATCGTGCGGTATGCTTCCCGTATTCTTCCACTCGTCCTGTAGCTGGTTGAATTTCTTGAAAGTCGTACCTATGTTTTCTTCTTCGTCAATAAGGTTTTTGATGCCTTCAATGATGGCACGTCTCTTTTCAAGATTTTGTTCCTTTTGTTTTCTTACCTCACGTTGGAATTCTCCACGTTGTTTGCGATAAAGAGCATGAAGGTCTTTGAATTCCTTACTTTCCTTATTGTCATAATGAAAGTCTGCCGTGCGCTCTTCTTCAGGTAATTCTTGTTGGCCTTTTTCAAAAGCTTCCTTCTGTTCGGCTTGAATTTCCTTATCCTTTTGTTCAAAGGCTTTTTCCAGTTGTTTTACCGGTTCTTTGATCTTATTGATGGGATACTCCTGCATCAAATTGCGCAACTCCTTTGTTAAAAGCGCAATAGACATGACACTGTAATCCTTTTGATCTGGAGATTTGTTTTGGGATGTCGGGTCATCGCTGTCATCATCATCCTCATCATCTTCGTCATCTGCATCGACAAAAGTGTCTACCGTGGTTTCTACTTTTTTCTTTTCTTCAATGATGGCTTCTTCATGGGCGTCATCTTCCTCATTTTCTTTTGGAGTTTGACGGTTGGTTCCTTCTTTCACTTTTTCATCAGATTCTTTTTCTACCTCGATGTGTTCCTCGGTTCTGGTAGTTTCAGATTCTTTGATGATCGCTTCCTCGTGCGTGTTGTCCTCTAACTGCTCGTTAGTAGGTTTTTTGGTTTTTCCGTCTGCGTTTTTGGGCAGGTTATCGTTCGTGTCCATGTAATGGTTTTAAAAAGATGGCAAGATAATTAGAATCTACGGTTGTGACAATGATAGACAGATCACTTATTCCAGAGTTCCCAAGATTTTTCAGCTTGGTTTACCAGCATTTGATAGCCGTTGGTGACTTTGGCGCCATGCTGTTGTCCCTTTTTCATAAATAACGTTAAGCTGGGATTGTAGACCAGATCGTAAAGTATATGATCGCTGGTAAGATGCTCATAGGGAATTGCGGGACACTGGTCAGTATTAGGGTGTGTTCCTACAGGTGTGGTATTGACGATGAGTCGTACCTGTTGCATCAAATCTTTATTGAGTGATGCATAGCCTATGGTAAAATCATCCTGCGGATTCCTACTTACTTTTAGATACGGGATTTGCAAAGCTTCCAGAGTATAGGCGATAGCCTTTGAAGCGCCGCCAGTACCCAGTATCAAAGCATTTCCTATGATGGGAAGAAAAGGTTCCAAAGACTTCCCAAAACCGTAGGCATCTGTATTATGGCCGGTCCAGACGTTATCCTCAATTACCACCGTATTTATGGCGCCTATGGCAGCCGCATCTTCATGAATATGATCCACGATCTTGAGCATGCTTTGTTTATAGGGAATCGTAACATTGAGGCCTCGTAAGATCTCGTTTTTGCCGTTAGTGGTTTGATGTTGCTGGTCGTAGAGTACGCTTTCGCGAAAGCGAACTAATTCTTCCTCACTGCTCAATTCAAAATTGCGGTACTCATGATCGTTTAACTTCAACTTTTCGAATTTTTCACCAAAATAGGCTCTCGAAAAACTGTAGTCTAGGCGTGCGCCTATAAGTCCAAAAATGCTACGCGGGATTTGCTTTGTTTCCATAATGATCCAGTAAATATACGATGGCAAAACCAACGGCAATCATAAGTATGGCAAGCCACGTGTGACCGCTGGTAATCGATGGCCAGTATCGCTGGTAATTTTCCACGATCTTATTGCCGTTGTTGTCCAATAATGCGATTCCTGTCTCGCTAAGCTTAAAAATCTCACGTTTCCACGGCCAGACCACGCCCAGTGATCCGGTTATGAAACCTATGATGGTGGCATTGGTCTCGTCTCTATAATGTTTGAATGTCCAGCCCAACAAGTGTGAAAAACTGATCAAACCAGCCAAAGAGCCTGCGACAAAAACGGTAAGTATAAGCAGCAGCTCTGTTTGCATGGGATCATACCACCAACTAACGTCTCCTTGCAAGGTCAATACCACCGCGTTTAGAAAGGCATTCACACTATCGACCATTAACAAGACGTAATTGCCAAATAGAATCAACAAATAGCTACCACTCAAACCAGGTAGCGTCATTCCTGAGATGCTAACCATCCCGCAAAAGAATACAAATAATAGATTGGTGTTTTGGGTAGCTGGATCGAGTAGGGACGTAGCGATTCCAACTAGCGCACCGGCCATTAGAAATATGACTTTTCTGCTGGTCCAGTCCTCATAGCTGCGCGTGAGATAATAGATGGAACCTAGAATCATACCAAAGAATGCTGCCCAGACCAAAATAGGGTAGTAAGATATAAGCACATCAAAGCCTAAACTAACGGTAAAATAGCTGATGAGTTCGCCCAGTATCAGTAATCCGAGAAACCTACCATTGATGTAGTACATAAAACTGCGCAACCTACCAGCAGCCAAAAGCTTTAGTGCCTTGAGATTTAGTTTCTGAAACGAATAGATGAACTCTTCATAAAAACCGGCGACATAGGCTACAATACCACCACTAACACCGGGAACTTTATTTGCTGTTCCCATGGCGATACCTTTAAGTACCAGAAAAAATTTATCGCTAAGGTTACGAGTAGGTTGACGCACTTATGCTGGTTTTTTAACTGCCCATTGTTCTAAGATAAGAATAAGCAGAAAACCAATGATTACAAGAATACCAACCCATAAAATTTTTGGATCACCCGCATAATTTTGAGGCCATACACTTTTCTCTAAAAAAGGAACTTCAAGACCCTTGGAATTGATCCTGGTGCTGAGCACTTCTTTCCATGGCCATAATTTATTGAGTGATCCAATCATAAAGCCTGTAAGTAAAGCGAGAGTAAGGTTCTTCTTGTTTTCAAACAACCAAGTCAAAACTCTTGAGAATAATTTGATGCCGAATATGGCACCTATGCCAACCAAAACAAGATTGGTAAAGCTTTTAAAAGCAATGGACCACTCGCCATCCAAGATTCCCTCAATCAGATCAGTCAATGAGTTGAGTACGGTTTGATAACTTCCCAACAGCAATAGTAAAAATGCTCCAGACACACCAGGCAAGATCATAGCGATGATCGCTATAAATCCAGAGAAGAGTAAATACCACCAGCTGTCTGGCGCTCCTAAAGGTTCTGCGATGGTAATATAATAAGAAATGATGCTTCCCACTATGATGGCAACTACGGTAAGAATCTTCCAACGATCAATCTGTTTCCCAATGTATAAAATACTGGCAAGTACCAGCCCAAAGAAAAAAGCCCAGACCAGTACTGGATAACTCTCAAGCAGATGGGTGATGATTTTGGCAAGACTTAAAATGCTTATGGCAATTCCAAGTAAAAGCGAAATAAGAAAACCTAGATTATACTTGACAGTAGTGGCTTTCCATCCTATTCTCCAGAAATCTTTAATGACATCGATTCCTAGATTATCGATGGTTTTAATCAACTCCTCATAGATTCCCGTAATAAAAGCAATCGTTCCACCTGATACTCCAGGGACCACGTCTGCTGCTCCCATCATCATTCCTTTCAGTATTACGGTAACGTTTCTTCTAAAGGCCATTATGTGGTATCTGGATGGAAAAGGGTTATTGTGTCAACGTCTTAGGTTTTATTTACCTATGGATGGTTTGTGTACGGTCTGGACCAACGCTTACGATCTTAATAGGAATTTCCAGTTCTTTCTCTAAGAAATCTATGTATTCGTTTAATTCTTTAGGGAACTGTGATGGATCTGTCATTTTGGTCAGGTCTTCTTTCCAGCAAGCAAAGGACTTGTAGACTGGCGTCACATTTTCTGGTTCTATGTTATAGGGTAAATGCTCAATTTCTTTACCGTTGGATTTGTATGCAGTACAAACTTTTAATTCCTTAAATCCAGAAAGCACGTCACCTTTCATCATCATGAGTTGGGTAACTCCGTTGACTTGACAGGTGTATTTTAAAGCAACAAGATCTAGCCAGCCACAACGACGTGGACGACCAGTAACGGCGCCAAATTCATGACCTACTTTGGCCATTTTTTCTCCTATTTCATCAAATAATTCTGTTGGGTAAGGGCCGCTACCTACACGAGTCGTATAGGCTTTGAAAATCCCATAGACTTCACCAATTTGATTAGGAGCAACGCCTAAACCGGTACAAGCACCAGCAGCCGTAGTGTTGGAAGATGTAACGAACGGATAGGTTCCAAAATCTATATCCAATAATGAGCCTTGAGCACCTTCGGCAAGGATGCTTTTCCCACTTTTCTGGGCTTGCTGTAAATATTCTTCAGAATCTATGAACGTCAATTCTTTTAATCGCTCTACAGCGGTAAAAAACTCTTCTTCCATTTCATTAAGATCATACTGAATGTCAACGTCATGGAAATTAATAAGTGCTTCATGCTTGTTAGCCAGCGCACGGTACTTTTCTTTCCAGCCATCCATTTCCAGATCACCTATACGTATACCATTACGGCCAGTCTTATCCATATAAGTAGGACCAATGCCTTTAAGCGTTGAGCCTATTTTTGCCTTTCCTTTTGAAGTTTCAGAAGCCGCATCTAGCAACCTGTGAGTAGGTAGTATGATATGCGCTTTTCTGGAAATGATCAATTTTTTCTTGTAATCAATTTTAAATTGATCCAATCCATCAAGCTCTTGTACAAAAACTACTGGATCGATAACAACACCATTCCCGATGACATTTATGGATTCTTCATGGAATATACCAGATGGAATAGTCCTCAATACATGCTTGATACCATCAAATTCAAGCGTATGTCCCGCATTAGGTCCACCTTGAAATCTTGCGATGATGTTATAGTTAGAAGTGAGTACGTCTACAATCTTTCCTTTTCCCTCGTCGCCCCATTGAAGACCGAGCAATAGATCTACTGCCATTATTTGTTGTTTTCGGTTGTGTTTTTAACGCCGTAAAAGTATAAAGAATGGCTGGCAATCTTAACATCAAACACCTCTTCAATTGTCTTTTTTATCGACTCAATTCTAGGGTCACAAAACTCGATGACCTCGTTAGTATCCTGAATAATTAAATGATCATGCTGTCTGTCAAAATAGGACTTCTCATAATGCGACTGATTCTGCCCAAATTGATGCCTGCGAACCAGTCCACAATCCAACAGTAATTCTATAGTGTTATAAAGCGTGGCGCGGCTTACCCTATAGTTTTGTTCCTTCATTTTGATGTAGAGCGATTCTACATCAAAATGTTCTTCACTGGCATAAATCTCGTCTAATATAGCATATCGTTCTGGGGTCTTTCTGTGCTTATTTTCGCTTAGAAATTGCGTAAAAACACCTCTAACGATTTCTTGTTCTCTTTCTAAATTGTTGATAATTTCTTTCATTGTATCATGATCTGGTAACCTTATCGATACCATTAATTTTATTCAGATTCTGCATGAGCTTTGTGAGCATATTGATATTGGGAACCACCACAGTAATCTGGCCTTTAAATATGCCGTCATCACTAGTAAAGCTTATATTTCTAATGTTCACATGCATATTTTCAGAGATAAGCTGTGTGACTTCCTGTACCAATCCCATGCGATCTATTCCTTCTAGATTGAGATCTGCGCGATGTTCTTTTTGAGAAGAATCAATCCATTTGGCAGAAATAATACGATACGCATATTTACTTTGCAGACTTATCGCATTTGGGCAATTATTTTTATGGACCTTAATGCCTTCACTCACCGTTGTAAAACCAAATACCGCATCGCCAGGAATAGGGTTGCAACATTTAGATAAGGTATAGTCCAGACTGGCTTGCTCCTTACCGAATACCAGTTCATCGTACTTTTGAGTAACCTCTTCCTTATACAGATCAACGTTTTCTTCTTTTTTGCGCATTTTGCTTTTGAAGAAAGAGTACAAGGCATTGCTACGACTGTTTGCGTAGTCCTTGATCATTTTATTGTCAATACTGCCTAATCCAACCCTGTAGAAAAGGTCTTGACTGGTCTTCATTTTAAAGAAGGTAACCATTTCATTGACCGTATTCTCGTCTAGCTTGATCTTTTGGGATTTGAGCTTACGGGTAAGAATTACTTTTCCTTCTGCGGCAACGTCCTTTTGATCTTCTTTAAGGGCGCTTTTAATTTTGGATCGCGCGCGAGCGGTTGTTGCATAATCCAACCAGTTTTTAGTAGGCTTTTGATTATCGCTGGTAATGATGTCTACCTGATCACCACTATTTAGCGTATGTGATAATGGCACAAGTTTACCATTTACGCGAGCGCCACGAGTGTGAAGACCTACTTCGGTATGAATAGCAAATGCAAAATCTAACGGTGTTGCTCCTTTAGGCAGTGACTTGAGCTCACCTTTAGGTGTAAATACAAATATTTCCTTGCTGTAAAGATTCAGCTTGAATTGCTCCACAAAATCAATCGCATTTGATTCTGAATTTTCCAAAGCCTCTTGAAGACGGTTAAGCCATTCATCAAGGCCATCTTCTTGATTTCCCTGCTTGTATTTATAATGCGCGGCATAGCCTTTTTCTGCAATCTCGTGCATGCGTTCACTACGTATCTGTACTTCTACCCAGCGACCATCTGGTCCCATCACGGTAATGTGTAAGGCTTCATAACCAGTAGATTTAGGTGAGCTTATCCAATCTCTCAAACGTACTGGATTAGGTCTAAAATGGTCTGTGACCACACTGTATATTTTCCAAGCTAGAAACTTCTCGTTTGCTCGGTCGCTTCTAAAAACGATACGCACGGCAAACTTGTCATAGACCTCGTCAAAACTTACATTTTGTTTGAGCATCTTACGACGTATGGAAAAAACCGATTTAGGTCTACCCTTGATGTAATATTCCAGGCCTTCTTTTTCCAGACTATCATCAATTATGCAGCTGAATTGCTTGATATAGGCATCCTGTTGCTCCTTACTTTCTTTAATCGATTTCTGGATGTCATCAAAAACCTCTGGCTCTGTATATTTTAGGCCTAAATCTTCAAGTTCGGTTTTGATGTTGTAAAGCCCTAATCGATGGGCGATAGGCGCATAGATATAGAGCGTCTCGCTGGCAATTTTCACTTGCTTTGCCGGTGGCATGCTGTCCATGGTTTGCATGTTGTGCAAACGATCTGCAATCTTGATGATAATAACCCGTACATCATCATTGAGCGTCAACAACATCTTACGGAAGTTCTCTGCCTGTGAGGAAATATCGGCCTCATTCTTAAGGTGCATGATCTTGGTCAGCCCATCTACGATCCTAGCAATGGTGGGATTGAACAGCTCCTCAATATCTGCGAGCGTGTATTGGGTATCCTCAACAACGTCGTGCAATAGGGCAGCGGCGATGGCCGTGGCATCAAGGCCTATTTGTTTGGCAACAATTTTTGCTACCGCAATCGGGTGAAAAATGTACGCCTCTCCAGACTTGCGCCGTTGTGGCGCATGCGCTTCTACCGCAATGTCAAAAGCTTTCCTGATCAGCTTCTTGTCATCATTAGACAAGGCCTGATAACTAATCTTGAGCAATTCCTTGTATTCCTTGGCAATGCGCTTGTTTTCCTCTTTTACGGCAGCTTCTGTCATTATAGTAAAAATACATTAGTTTGAAACATCCACCAATAGTTAATCATGCAGTATGTCGGATTGTTCGAGTTCGCTTTCGCGAAAGCGAGAAAACATTAAACACTGCTTCATTTAATCTAGATTATTCGTTCATAATCAATTAAGTCCAGGTCTTTAACAATTTATATGTAGTTTTAAATCCCCTTTAAGTACATAGTTCAAAAAATGGTGTTGACATGAAAGAAGCGCTTAAAAGGCACAAGTCCCTACTAAAAAGTAACACTCGTTTACCTGAAGATGATTTGAAAAAATTGATTCACAGGTTCAAACGAGCTTCCAATCAATCGCTGCATAAAAATTCATTTTCTTATCTACTCAATCTGCACACGTTGGGATACGAATTCGTCAGCGATCAGTGTGTTGCATTCACTGGATTAACCTCTGCAGAATTTTGCGAGAAAGGGTTGGATGTTCTTCCAGAAATCATGGTTTCAGAAGACCTGGCAAAACTTGCCAAGCACATATTTCCTGAAATGGAGACAGCCTACAAAGCAATGGAGCCTGAAGATAGATCCAAAATCATGTTTGAGATTTATTATAGGTTGAAAGGGCACGATAATAAGGAACCTATTTCTATCGTAGAATATAGTTCTTATACCGTTTTTGATGAAGAAGGCAACGCCACTGCATCTACAGGGATATGTTATGAATCGTCATTGCAGATCAACGGAGTGCGCGGTATTGTCAGACTACAAACAGATAGCGGACAAGAATTGATCTATGATCACATGATTTTACATGAACTTGAGGTGCTTACCGCAACAGAATTAAAACTTACCGAACTACTCTCTAAAGGAAACACTAGAAAGGACATTGCTCAAGAAATGAACGTGTCCATTCACACAGTAAAAACCCATGTAAAGAATATTTACAAAAAGCTCAACGTGAATAGCGCTACAGAGCTTATTAGCCATCTTAATCCCAACTAATAGTGGATTGGCGCTTGCTATTCAGCCTAACATATTTAATCATTCACGTTAGCTATCGAAAAACCGATTGAAATATTACGTCACCTGTCTCGGGATTGAGTTTTAAGGATTATGACTATCATTTATCCAGTTGTTCCTAACAAAGTCTCAACCAGATGATTTTAGATGAAGGTGTCTATCTCATGCACCAATTATACGTTGGCACTTTGAGCCAGTAATCAACTCTTCATATTAATTTCAGTATCGATTAATACTGTTAGAATATTGGCAACGATAGATTTTGACTATGAAGACTTGCGTTTAATCATTGAAAATCTCGTGTACAAGGCTTCAAATTAAAATATATTTGAGAAGTAATGAACTTAAATAACAATCATGGATAACAACAATCACCACGACAAAGGTGCCGCAAACTCAAATGTTTGGGATATAAATGATTCCAGTGCGGTAGCTAAATGTCCTTTTATGGGTGGCGCACCTTCCAGTACTGCTGGAAGCGGAACAACCAACAGAGACTGGTGGCCCAACGCCCTTAAACTAAACATACTAAGACAAAACGCACCTAAGTCTGACCCACTAGACGAGACTTTTGACTATGCAACTGCATTCAAGAATCTTGATCTGGAAGCACTAAAAACTGATCTTAAGAATCTCATGACGGATTCTCAGGAATGGTGGCCTGCAGATTATGGTCATTATGGTGGATTGATGATACGTCTTGCATGGCACGCAGCAGGAACCTATCGCATAGGTGATGGTCGTGGTGGAGCAGGAACGGGTAACCAGAGATTTGCACCATTAAATAGTTGGCCAGATAACGGTAACCTTGACAAGGCAAGATTACTTTTATGGCCTATAAAGAAGAAATATGGTCAGCAAATATCATGGGCAGATCTTTTGATTCTTGCCGGTAATATGGCGATCGAGTCCATGGGACTCAAATTAAAAGGTTTTGCAGGTGGTCGTACGGATGTATGGGAACCAGAACAAGATATCTACTGGGGTTCTGAAACGGAATGGATGGGCAATGAAGCCCGCTATGCAGAAGGAGAATTGGAATCGCCTCTAGGAGCTACCCACATGGGATTGATCTATGTAAACCCAGAAGGACCTAATGCAAATCCAGATCCGTTAGGTTCTGCGCATGACATTAGAGAAACCTTTGGTCGTATGGCGATGAACGATGAAGAAACCGTGGCACTGGTTGCTGGTGGACACACGTTTGGTAAAGCTCATGGTGCCGCAGATCCTGAACAATATGTAGGTGCAGAGCCTGCTGGCGCACCTATGGCAGAAATGTCCATGGGATGGAAAAACAGCTATAAAACAGGAAAAGGTGACCATACCATTACTAGTGGATTAGAAGGAGCCTGGACTCCAAATCCTATACAATGGGATCACGATTACTTTAAGGTCCTGTTGGATTATGAATGGGAACTCACTAAAAGTCCTGCAGGTGCACACCAGTGGAAACCTACTGAAGCCTCAAATGCCATGAAAGCACCTATGGCTGGCGATGCCTCAAAGACTCAAGATCTAATGATGTCTACGGCAGATATGGCACTTAAGATGGATCCAAAATACCTAGAAATATCTAAAAGATTTAGAGCCAATCCAGCTGAATTTGAAGACGCTTTCGCGAAAGCGTGGTTCAAACTTACTCATAGGGACATGGGACCTAAGTCATTGTATCTAGGTGCAGACGTGCCTGAGGAAGACTACACATGGCAAGACCCGATCCCAACGGTAGATTATGACGTGATCGATGCAAATGACGTCGAGCAGTTGAAATCTGAAATTTTAAGTAGAGGATTGTCTGTATCAGAATTGGTAAGCGTGGCTTGGGCATCTGCTTCTACTTATAGACACTCAGATAAACGTGGTGGAGCTAATGGTGGACATATAAGACTGGCACCTCAAAACCAATGGGAAGTCAACAATCCAAAACAGTTGCACAAGGTGTTGAACGTATTGAAAGAGATACAGACTAATTTCAATAACAATGCAAAAGGCAACAAGCAAGTTTCTATGGCAGACCTTATTGTCCTAGGTGGTACAGCTGCGGTTGAAAAAGCAGCTAAAGATGCTGGACATGATATAGAGGTAGAATTCACACCAGGACGTGCAGATGCAATGCAGGAGCAAACTGATGTAGAATCGTTTGGCTATCTAGAGCCTAAAGCAGACGCCTTTAGAAACTATATCGCTAACGGTCAAAAAGCAGCAGGCGAGGAGTTGATGATTGATAGAGCTAACTTGATGACGCTTTCCATTCCAGAAATGACTGTACTAATTGGTGGTATGCGAGCGCTTAATACCAATCATGATGGTAGTGATACTGGAATTTTTACTGATGCTCCGGAGACTTTGACTAATGATTTCTTTGTAGCAATTACTGACTTGGGAATTACATGGAATGCAGCATCTTCAGCAGAGTTGCTGTTTGATGGTACAGATCGCAAAACTGGCCAAAAGAAGTATCGTGGTACTAGAGTAGATCTTATTTTTGGATCCAATAGTGAACTAAGAGCCATTGCAGAGGTTTATGCCAGCGATGATGCCAAAGAAAAGTTTGTAAAAGACTTTGCTAAAGCATGGACCAAAGTAATGAACCTAGACCGTTTTGATCTGGTAGATCAATTCTAATATTCATTTATAATATGCAAAAAGCCGATTCAATATTGAATCGGCTTTTTTGTTTGTTGCCATTTGAAGCTTTTTTAAAAGCTTATTCGACGATCAATTTTCTAACCGTCGTACCTGAGTCACCACTCAAACGTACCATGTAAATACCACTGGCTAGCTGGTGCTGTATTAGAGCATCGCTGGTAAGTTCCTTGGTTAAAGCTTCACGACCTAAGGTATCATAAACTCTCATGGTCAAAGGCTCTGTGATATTTTTGACATAAAACAAACCTCTAGAAGGATTGGGATATATGCTGACTTGATCTATTTCCTCTGTAGCATTTGAAAGCGTATAGGATTGTCCGACCTTATCGCCAAAGATAAAATCTACCAATTCTGGTCGATCAATAAAAGGGTTTCTATTGCGTTGCCAGTCATAGACTACATTATTTCTATTCATTTCAAAATCATCCACTGGATCTTCTTGGTGCCATTGCAATAGCGTTTGAAGATCGCCTATTTGACCTAAACGATTTTCAGGATAACCGTTTACTACTTGAAGCATTTGAGACTCATCGTAGTTGTAACGTAGGGTCATGTAGAAAATGGATCGTGCCACGTCACCATGCCAAGAGCCTTGATTGCCTGTAGGACCGTTATATTCTGGAAAATTATCATCACCTCTAGAAGAGTTTGTTCCAGAGTCTGTGGCTCGTAAATGATGGGCGTCACTATTACCATGTCTCAAACTATCCACGCTGGTTTCTACCCAAACATCAATACCATCTGCGATATCATCTAAATCTTCCAGGCTATTGTAACCACCACGAGATCTTGGAAAGACGTGCTCTCGATTCCATCTTCCAGATCCATCACTACCATCTTGGAACAATACATCACGACGTTCGGTTTCAGAGTACATCAGCCATACTTTGTTGCTGTTGAGAGCGCTGGCATCAGCTTTTTTAAGAATGGTGGTGATGTCTGCATACGTATGGTGGCGTACCACTCCAGTTTCTGCAATAATCGCGGTAATGGCTTGTTCGAGTTCTGGACTGGACTTGTTTTCTAACGCGTCATAATAACCTGCAGGAATGGTAGGTCTCACGATGCCGTAGGTTGGTGTGGTTGGATTACCATAATTTGCTACGGTAAAATCATCATCTAGGACTACATACTCAATATTGTCTTTAATTCTCTTGAAGCCTATTGGAAGGTTATCGTTAAGATCGACTCTCATGAATTCATCACCTTCATCAATATTATCATCCACTAATTCAAAATCCAACTGCTGTGAAGTCTGGCCTGCAGGAATAAATATATCTGTCACGCCAGTATAATCTGCTTCATCAAAAGTTCCATTATTGAGGCTAAAATCTAGGCTGAAATCTTGATCTGCAGGTCTGGTTAAGGTAAAGGTGAGACTAAAAAAGTCACCTTCGTTCAAATCCTCGGTCGCTGTGATTCTAAAATCAACACCTATGTAGGACGGCTCCGTCGCATCGTTCAAGGAATGCGGTGTAGGTGCTTTTACCTCATAGGTTCCATCTTCCTTGCGTTGGATGGATTCTGTTGTTTTTCTACCGTTTTCATTTTCATTGTATTGTACGGTTTCACCTAGACCATCAAGTAGGACTTGAACATCGGCATCATCTGTATCATACACTAGCGCATCGATCAGATTTGGATTATTGGGCTGCACAAAACTTTGATCTGGAAAATCATCTGCGGTCCCAAAGTAAATGGAAACAGCGTCTGCACCCAATTGTATATTACTTTCGGCCAACCTTGCGTCAACGGCTGGCGACACCAGTGAACTTCCCAAAACAAGTAAACCATTGACATCACTTGTCAATCCATCCAATTCATAGCTGTAGTACACTCTACCATTACCGGTAGTAGAGCTACTGCTTCCGTTAAAGAAAACGAGCACCATATTTTCCAAGGTCTGGAACGGCTCATCCGTTTTGAGTTCCACAAATTGCCTATCGTTGGTACTTGGCGTGTCGGCATCCAGTTCGTTAATGACTACTTGTGAGTTCGCTTTCGCGAAAGCGAAAACCACCACAATCCATAAAACATAAAAATTTCTCATAGCTTTTTTTAAGGGTTTGGCAAAAGTATCAATTACCTATAGATTCAATGATACCTAAATGTTAAGTCTGGCTTTTTTAGGATTTTAAGTGGAAGTTATTCCTGCGATCTGGTTATGTTTGAGTATGCCTCAAGATCGATCTGCACATTTTTATTCTGACTTACATGTGTACTCTGGACAGTTGGTAGAGATCTATGCCAATCGTGCCAATTTTTGCCAGGTGCCAAATGAGTGGTTCATCATCGTGACCGATGTGGAAAACTCGACCATCGCCGTACAAAACGGTAAACAGCAGGAAGTCAATCTCGCGGCTACCGGTAGTATTGTGGCTTGCCTAAATATTGCTCGTGAGGCAGGAGTTGATATTCCGTTTTTCTTTGGTGGTGATGGAGCAACGCTCCTTGTTCCTAAACTGATTAAAGAGTCTTGCCTACAGGCTTTGACCTATCATCAGGAGCGATGCCTGACTTCTTTCGACTTTTATCTGCGAGTAGGTTATCGCACGGTTAAGGAGATGCGTGAGCGAGGCTGTGTTCTCAACATTTCAAAGTTTCAGCGCAATTCCTATCACGTGATGCCGCTTATTCAAGGCGACGCGCTACAACGAGCAGAAAGCGAAATCAAATCCAATGAAGCACAGGATTTAGGCATTACCCAATTGGAGACTCAACTGCTCAACCTGGAAGGTATGGAATGCAAATGGGACAAGATCTCGCCGCCACAAGAGCAAAATGAGGTTCTTGCACTTATTATAAATGCAACAGATGTCTCGCTTCAACACGACATCTATACAGCCATTCTCAAAGAAATGGATCGCATCTATGGTGAGGATCACCAGCGTAATCCTGTAACTATGGAGCATTTGAAGATGGTCAATAGTTTAAGCCAATTGAAAAACGAGATCAAGGTCAAATACGCCACTTCAGGTTTGCGCAAGATCATCAGTACGGCAGCACGGTCCATCTTTGGAAGTTTTTACGTCAAGTACACTGAAAAAGGGCGCAACTATCTCAATGAACTTATACAATTGACCGAGGTTTTACTTCTAGACGGATCCATAAATACAGTCATAGCAGGAACCGTTGAAAAACGCAAGGAGTTTTTCAAGATGCTGGACAATATGGAGCGCAATGATCAGATCCAGTACGGTTATTATTCCAGCAAAAGCAGTATTCTATCCTGTTATGTGACGGCTATTGACGATTACCACATTCACTTTCTGGATGGAGACAATGGCGGATATACTAGAGCCAGTAAGGTACTGAAGAAAAAACTAAGTGCTTAACCGCTAACACCTGATTTTAAAGAATTCACGTCAGTAATGTTGCGCTACTCGAAACCTAAGAAACGATTGAAAACAAAACTGCTTTGAAAAATTCTAGGTTTTAGAATCTTTCAAAGCAGCTTAAGAGTTATGATAATCTCTAGTAGTAGGTGTATCTGCGCACTTTTGCAATATACTTAGCCAGTCGTATCACTTGATGGCTATATCCATATTCATTATCGTACCACACATAAATGACAACTTTATTACCTTCTTCATTGACGATGGTTGCGTTGGAATCATAAATGGATGGCGCATTAGACCCAACGATATCAGTGGATACCAATTCATTGTCAATGCTGTATTTGATCTGCTCCACTAGATCGCCTTCTAGAGCATATTTCTTCATAACGGCATTGAGTGCATCCTTGCTGGTTTTGGTTTCTAATTCTAAATTGAGAATGGCAAGAGATCCATTAGGCACAGGTACGCGTATGGCGTTAGAAGTTAGCTTACCTTCAAAAGATGGCAATGCCTTGCTTACCGCTTTACCAGCACCAGTTTCCGTAATCACCATATTAAGGGCAGCAGCACGACCACGACGGTATTTGCTGTGCATATTGTCCACAAGGTTTTGATCATTAGTGTACGCATGAATGGTTTCTAAATGACCATTGACCACACCAAAACTATCTTCAATCGCTTTCAAAACTGGAGTGATGGCATTTGTCGTACAGCTTGCTGCAGAGAAAATATCCACCTTATCGGGATGGTGCTCTTTGTGATTTACACCATGGACAATGTTCGGAATCCCTTTTCCAGGTGCTGTAAGTAATACTTTATGGGCTCCTTTAGCCTTGAGGTGTCTGCTTAGAGCATTATCATCTCTAAACGCACCCGTATTATCGATAATTAAGGCATCATTAATGCCATATGCCGTGTAATCAATATCTTCTGGCGCATTGGCGCTGATCAACTTTACGGTAGTTCCATTGATAATCAAGGATTCATCATCCAGATTATAACTTACCGTTCCAGAAAAATCCCCATGAACCGAGTCTTGGGCAAGGAGCGAGGCTCTTTTCTCCAGAACACTTTCTGTTATCGCGCCTCTGGTCACGATGGCACGCAATCTTAACTGGCTGCCTTTTCCAGCCTTGCACATAAGTTCGCGTGCGAGCAGTCGACCTATCCTACCAAAACCGTACAACACCACATCTTTAGGCGTGATTTCTTCCGTGGTTCTGGCGTCATTTAACTTGCGTGCAACAAAAGCCTGAGCATCCTGCAATTCGTTTTCTTCCAGATGGTATTCATAAGTCAGTTTACCTATATCCAATTTGGATGGCGGCAAATCCAGCGATAGAATGGCCTGAGCGATCTCAACACTATCAAAAATTGAGATAGGTTTTTGAACGAATTCACCAGCATACTCATGCAGGTTGATGATCTCGCTCACATTGCGATCAATCAATTGGTTTCTAAATAGTACCAGCTCGATGGCCTTATCGTACCATAAATCGCTCACCGCTTTGATAAAAGCGACTGCGGCGCGACGTCGATCTGTTTGGAAAGCGAGTTCCTTCTCGTAGATGTCTACTTGACTCATGAAATGAAGCGTTTAATTTTTTGCAAAAATAACCCACTAAATCGTTTTCGTAAAATATGGTGGTGTTTTTTTCGCTTTCGCGAAAGCGAACTCATTAAAATCATGAATTTCATAATAGTTAGACATGTTTTAGCCTTAAGCCAAATGGTTATGACATAAAAAAGGCCCAACAAATGAATTTGGGCCTTTTTGTATGAGTACGATAAAGGAGTTAGTCGACAGTCAATCTCCAACGTTCTATCTGACCTTGTGGATTCTTCACTTCTAGAATCAATCGCTGATTCGCTTCAGTTTGATCCATGATGTATTTTAAGTTTTCCACATTCTTGACATTCCTATCGTTGACCTTGGTAATGACATAACCGTTAAGGTTAGTGTCGGCAAGGCTGTTTTTAGTTCCTATTATGAGAGCACCGTTGTCTAGGTTATATTTTCGTTTTTCATCATTGGTAAGGTCTCTAAAGTCCATATCCAATTCTGGAATAGTGACCGTGCTATTTTTTGTAATCTCGATGGAGATAGGTCTTTCTTTACCATTGCGCAATACAGTTGCTTCTACAAAATCCCCAGGATTTTTAGATCCTACATATCCAGAAAGGTCTGCAAAAGATCTCATGCGCACACCGTCAATACTTGTAATGATATCACCCTTTCTTAGTCCGGCTTTCTCTGCACCACTGTCTTCTACCACTTCTGAAACATAAATTCCTTCAGCACTTTGAAGACCTAATTCTTGAGCGGCACGTCCATTAAGAGTACCTCCAGAAATACCCAGCATCCCTTTTTGTACAAAACCATATTCCATCAAATCCTGAATGATCTTGCGGGCATTGTTGGATGGTACGGCAAAGGAATAGCCTGTGTACGATCCCGTTGGTGATTGAATAGCGGTATTGATCCCAATAAGTTCACCACGATTATTGACCAACGCACCACCAGAATTTCCAGGGTTTACGGCCGCATCTGTCTGGATAAAACTTTGCTGCATTTGATCTCTAGTGTTGAGGTCGCGACCTTTAGCACTTATGATACCTGCGGTTACCGTACTGGTCAAATTAAATGGATTCCCTACGGCAAGTACCCATTCGCCTATTCTTGCCTGATCACTATCACCAAAGGCGACTACCGGTAAATCCTCATCCACATCAATTTTAATCAAGGCAATATCACTTCCAGGTTCAGTTCCTATAATTTCTGCTTCATAGGTGCGATTGTCATTTAAGGTCACTTGTAGCGCCTGAGAATTTTCAATCACGTGATTGTTGGTAACGATATAACCATCCTTGGTGATAATCACACCACTACCAGTTCCAACGGCCTGACGTAAGGGAACACGTCCATACATTAAATCTTGCATGGTTGGATTACCGCGCGATACGGTTAGGTTTTTAACGTGTACTACCGCATGTACGGTTTTTTCGGCTGCCTCAGTAAAATCTACTGCATTAGGAATGGCATTATTGGTATAAGTTACTGGAGTTGCAGTAAGAATGGACTCTTGAGCAAGCTCAATTTTTGATGATGTATCGGGTTCTATAAATGTTTTATAAGATCCCAATACCACTGCGCCACCTAGAACGGCAGCTCCTACAGATTTAAGTATGGATTTCATATAATGGTGTTTAAATTAAAAACTGTTTTATTGTTCTTTCATTGTTTGAGCGTCGATGATTAACCCGTATTTAACAATCGTAATTTTAACGATCCACGTACATTTGCAAGATGCAATCTATTACGTTTCATAAATATCAAGGTACCGGTAACGATTTTATCATCATCGATGATCGTCAAGAACAATTCTCCAAAAAAGATACCAAACTCATAGCAAGACTATGTGATCGCAAATTTGGCATCGGTGCAGATGGATTGATCCTGCTTCAAAACAATAAACTGCATGACTTTACCATGGTTTATTACAATGCCGATGGAAATGAGAGCAGCATGTGTGGAAATGGCGGTAGATGTATTGCCAGTTTTGCACGATTTCTGGGCGTAGCTACTGACAATACGACATTTGAGGCCATTGATGGTCTTCACCACGCTAAGATATTTGACAACGGTACGGTTAGCTTACAAATGATGGATGTCAAAAACCTACAGCTTTTTGACGGTCATGTATTTACAAACACCGGCTCACCACACCATGTGGAGTTGACAGATAATATTGATCATGTAGATGTATTTCATCAAGGGCGACACTTGCGTAACGAGCTTTACGGGAAAGAAGGTGCCAATATCAATTTTGTCCAACCAGTGACCTCATCCACTTTTAAGGTGCGAACTTATGAGCGCGGCGTTGAGGATGAGACCTTAAGTTGTGGTACTGGAGTTACTGCTGTGGCGCTGGCCATGCATAAAACCGGACAGACGCAATCCCAAACGGTAGAATTGCAAACGCCTGGAGGTAATTTGCAGGTAAACTTCGAACCAACACCAACAGGATATCAAAACATCTGGCTCACGGGACCAGCTACTCAAGTTTTTAAAGGCACCATCGAGTTATGATCCTAGAAACTGAAACTTGTAAACTACGTGCCGTAGATCCGGAAGATCTCGAGTATATCTATCAGCTGGAGAATAATCCAGCGCTTTGGGATGTAGGTCATACCTTGACGCCTTATTCAAAGTTTACCATACGCGAGTATCTTGAAAATGCCCATCGCGATATTTACGAGGTAAAACAGTTGCGACTTGCCATTTGTAAAAAAGACGATAGCATTGTTGGAGTAGTGGACCTTTACGATTTTGATCCCTATCACAAACGCGCAGGAGTTGGCATCGTGATTCCGCAAGATCTGGATAGATCAAAAGGCTATGCCAGTGCTGGTTTGCAAATGATGATTGACTACAGCTTCAACCGGCTGAGATTGCATCAATTGTATGCTGGAATTGCAGAGGATAATCTGGCGAGCAGGAAATTATTTGAAAAGTTACGCTTTCGCGAAAGCGGAATAAAAAAAGACTGGATTGCAACGGACAAGGCCTATAAAAATGAGGTCATCTACCAATTGATCAATGAATAAATACAAGAAGATATTACTGGGAATCGTCCTCATGGGACTGGTCGTCATGGCATTTTTTGCCTACAGGGTCTATGATACGTTTTTCACGGTAAACACCAACTTTACCGAAGGCACCTATGAAGTACTTATTCCAACGGGTGCCGATTATAATACCGCATTTCTTGCGATTGCAGATGCTGTCGAGGATCGGGATGCATTGCATGAAACGGCAGTGCGTAAAGGCTATAACAAGAATGTAAAAGCAGGACGTTTCCTGATCGAGCCAGGTATGAGCAACAATGAGATTATCAATGCCGTACGTTCTCGCAATATACCATTGAATGTGAGGTTCAACAATCAAGAGCGATTAGAGGACCTTGCCGGTCGTATAGCGAGCCAGTTGGAACCCGATAGTTTGAGTCTGCTAAATGTCATGAGAGATCCAACTTTCCTTAAGGAAAACGGATTTACCCAGGAGAATGCATTGTCGATGTATCTGCCCAACCAGTATGAATTTTATTGGAACAGCTCGCCTGAGGCTTACAGAAGGCGAATGCTGGCCTCATGGAAAAGCTTCTGGAATGAAACCAGAAGAGCCAGAGCGGCAGCGCTGGGCTTGACGCCACAACAAGTCACATCACTGGCGGCCATAGTTCATAAAGAAACGGCAAAAGTGGACGAACGTCCCGTAGTTGCTGGTGTGTACATCAATAGGCTGAAAAACGGAATCAAACTGGATGCAGATCCAACCGTTATTTATGCCAAGAAATTAACGGACGATGATTTTAATCAAGTGATTAAACGAGTGCTGTATAAAGATCTCACGATTGATAACCGCTACAATACCTACAAATATCCTGGCGTGCCGCCAGGACCCATAGTCACACCTGATCTAAGTGCTATCGATGCGGTTTTGAATTATAAAAAACACGATTATCTCTATTTTGTGGCAGATATTGACAACTTTGGGTACCACGATTTTTCCAAAACCTTATCAGAACATAACCGAAAGGCAGATCGATATCGTCAATGGATAAGTGCTCAAAAAGTCAATCGCTAGATCCAAATCTGACGTTTTGAGGTCCAATTTTTCTTCTATTTAAATCTCAAAATGCCGTTTTTAGTTAATTTTTTTAACTTTTTGAATCGGTTTGGGTTTTCAGCAATCGCCCTAATCATCACTTGTAGCAGCCGATTTTGTGTTCTGAAAATCGGTTAACTAACTGTTTAACAAACTTTTGTAGTTCAACTGGAATTATGTTGTAAATTTGCAGCGCTTTTAGAAAGGGTGACAGCAGCTTTCGAAACAGTAAACTATGAGAACAAACTTTGTAAACTTTTTAGCTTATCCAGTAGTTTTAATCGCTGGATTCTTTGTCTTCAAAAAGGACAATTTAAGTGTAAAAAGCATCCAAAAGCACCAAGAGTCAAAAATGACGTTTTTGACTAGTGCTACAAGACCTGTCCTTTATGGTCCCAATGATGAAACTTTTGAATCCTACACTAAGGATCTTAAGGAGTACTCGCTAGCAACACCTAATTCTGACTCCTTTATCTCTTTTAGAGAGGCGCTTGCGTTTAAGGAATCCCAAGGAAAATATGGTGTCGTGAATACATTGGGATATCTTGGTAAATACCAGTTTGGTATGAGTACCCTGCGCACCTTTGGTGTTAATGATTCCTTGGCTTTTTTACAATCGCCTAGATTACAGGAACGTGTTTTTTTAAAGAACCTAAAGTACAACCACACCATGCTGGAAGATTACATTGAAATGTATGAAGGCAAGGAAGTTGGTGGTGTCAAGGTAACTGAAAGTGGTATTCTTGCCGCAGCTCACCTTAGTGGTGTAGGTGGTGTCAAGAAGTACTTGAGAACAAACGGTTCTGGTCGCAGTCGCGATGCCTACGGTAGTTCTGTAAGAGGTTATCTTAAAAAATTTGGAGGTTATGATTTGAGCCGAGTGCTTGATTAATCACGAATTGACAATAGTATAAAAGCCTGACTGTTAAAGTCAGGCTTTTTGATTTTATTACTTTTTTGTCCCGATGCTCTTGAGCTGTATACTCAATGCTTTTGTAGATAGCTGCACTTCAATTAGAGATAGGATCAAGGAAACCATCAACGCCAATAGACTCACACCAAAAACAATATTTGCCCAGAAGCCCTTCTCAATATAGATCAAAAACATAGTGATCACTGCCAGTAAAAAACTAACGATGGCCACCGCTTGCATGTTCTTGATTATAGTAAGTCGCTTCCTTAATTTACGTACCTGTTGCAATACAGGTTCTGATGCGGACTCTTCGTACTTGCTGTGCAGGCTTCTTATCAATGCTGCTATAGCGAGATACCTAGCATTGTAGGCCAGCATAGTCAATGAGATCGCTGGGAATAGTAATGCTGGTATGCTTAAAGTTAGTTCCACGATTGATGATTTTATGAATTCAAGATGACGTTAATCTCTACTGCCAAAAATTGCGCTGCCTATGCGTACCATGGTACTGCCTTCTTCTAAAGCGATCTCATAATCACCCGTCATTCCCATGGAAAGTTCATTAAACTCATGTCTAGGATCCAGCAGTTGCTCAGATTTGATTTTGTCAAACATCGCCTTGAGCGATTTGAATTCTGCTCTTACTTGGTCTTTGTCATCTGTAAAGGTCGCCATGCCCATAAGGCCGTGAATATTGATATTGTTCAGGTTTTTGAAGGCGTCAGAGTTAAGATATTCCATCAACTCATCCTCATCAAATCCATATTTACTTTCTTCATCTGCTATGAATACTTGTAATAGGCAATTGATGACCCGATCGTTTTTTTGAGCTTGTTTGTTGATTTCTTTGGCCAGTCGTGGTGAGTCTACAGAATGAATCAAATGCACGTAAGGCGCCATGTACTTGACCTTATTACGTTGCGTGTGACCTATCATGTGCCAGTGAATGTCCTTGGGCAACGTTTCCCATTTTTCGGTCATTTCTTGGATCTTGTTCTCACCTAGGTGTCGCTGTCCAGCATCATAGGCCTCTTGCAAATCGCTTATAGGTTTTGTCTTGCTTACCGCTACTAGAGTGGCTTGTGGTTCTACGCTTTCGCGAAAGCGAACTATATTATCTGCTATTTTACTCATTTTCAAATTCGTATATGATCAATCCACTGGGAAGTTTGGGCCTGATGAAGGTGCTTTTGGGAGGCATCCTTAAGTCAGCGTCTGCAATGGATTTCATTTGTTCTACCGTGGCAGGAAATAGTCCAAAACCTACGGCATATTCACCTTGGTCGATTTTTGACTTCATCACCAACAAGTCTGACTTGCCATAACTGTAATCGATGCGTCCGTCATTTCTTAAATCTGCGATTCCCAGAATAGGTTGCAGCACTAAATCGTATAACATCTGTGTATCCAGATCGTCCAGGGCATTCTTGATGCGATGCAAATCCTTGCGCAAATATAGGCTGTAGAAATCACCATCCAGATACATGGAAAAATGATGCTTTTTTGAAGGCTTGTAAATTTCCAGACCACGATTCTGTATCCTGAAATACTGATCCAGCTGCATAAGAAAGGACTCTTTGGAATGTCCATTGAGGTCTTTAACCAATCTATTGAATTCATAGATGTTGAGCTGGCTTTCTGGAATCAGGAAACTCATGAAATAGTTATAGCTTTCATGTTTTTCTCCCATTTCTTGCGCCAGTAATGATGAACTCGAGCTGCGATGGTGACCATCTGCAATGTACAGATGCTCTTTGTTTGCAAATATTTTTTGAATGGAGGCGATCAGATCAGGATCTGTAACCGTCCATACTTTATGGCTGTTAAAATCTGTGGTCGAAAAATGATAGGCAGGTAAAGATTTCTTTATCTGTGCGGTGATGTCATCTATAGCATCATCATCCTGATAGGTCAATAGTACCGGTTCTGCATTGAAACCTACAATTTTAAGATACTCCTTAAACAACACCTCTTTATGAGATAAGGTATCCTCGTGTTTTTTGATGCGGTTGCTCTGGTAATCCTCTACACTTGCGGCCGCAATAATTCCTGTATACTGATGATGCGGATCCTTATTCTCATAAAGGTAAAAGGCAGGAACATCTTCTTGAAGCAAATGATTCTCTTCCCTAAATTCCAGAAACCTGTTGCGTACCAGGTTGAATCGTTCCTCACCAGTAATCTCGTGGCTGTATTTGTATCCTGGATTAAGGATTTGCAAAAAACTAAACGGATTGAATTTAAGCAATGCCTCCAATTCTTCTGGGCCGTAATCCTGATAGGTGCGCGAGATGACATGCGCCGCCTTTTCTGGCGTTGCTCTTATGGCTTTGAAGGGTTTTATGGTGGGCATTGCGATGATGTTGTGGTAACAAAGAAAATGAGTCAGGATTCAGAGCTGAAATAAAGAGCTCTGTCCATTTGATTAAGTGCTTTATGAAAAGCTACTTGAAACCTTTTCTGCTTTTCTTGATTCTGAATAGTCATAAAAACCTTCACCAGATTTAACGCCTTTCTTGCCAGCCATCACCATATTGACCAATAACGGACATGGTGCGTATTTATCTTTTTTGAAACCGTCATACATCACATTCAATATTGAGAGACAAACGTCCAGCCCTATAAAATCTGCAAGCTGTAGTGGTCCCATAGGATGTGCCATTCCCAATTTCATCACGGTATCAATCTCTTCAACTCCAGCAACGCCATTGTATAAGGTTTCAATCGCCTCATTGATCATAGGCATCAAGATGCGGTTAGCCACAAAACCTGGATAGTCGTTTACTTCAGTTGGTGTTTTTCCTAGCTGAACAGATAAGTCCATAATGGTCTTAGTGACTTCATCGCTGGTGGAATAACCGCGTATGATCTCTACCAACTTCATGATAGGCACCGGATTCATAAAATGCATTCCAATAACCTGATCAGGTCTGCTGGTCACGGCAGCAATTTGAGTGATGGAGATGGAAGAAGTGTTTGTAGCTAGAATACAATCTGTTGGTGCAGCCTCATCCAGTTGCTTGAAGATCTTCAATTTCAATTCTAAATTCTCTGTAGCTGCTTCAACAATAAGTTCAGCTTTCTGTACAGCATCTGGGATAGAAGTATAGGAAGTGATATTATCGAGAGTTTCTTTTTTATCTGCCTCGGTAATTCTTTCTTTGGCAATCATGCGGTCCAGATTCTTACTTATCGTTCCCAAACCTCTATCGATAGCTTCCTGAGATATATCAACTAGTGAAACCTTAAATCCTGATTGGGCAAAAGTATGTGCAATGCCGTTTCCCATGGTTCCGGCGCCTATGATGGTAATGTTCTTCATGTGATGTATTTATGGATTAAAAAGTGGTTGCTCTAAAAAAAAATCGGGAGCTGCTTTTTATCAAGTTGTTGTATAAGATTTTAGTTATTCGGTTAGACAAGATTACAAGGACTTGAAGTTTTCAATGACTTGCATCGCAACGTCTAGCGCTGCCGTACCGTCTTCCAGACTAACCACAGGAACGGTATCGTCCTCAATGGCATCTGCAAAAGTCTCCAGTTCCATCAAGATGGCATTCGTTTCGGTAATTTCTGGATTGTCAAAGTAGATTTGTTTCTTGATGCCTTCGGCATTTTGAAGGATCATGTCAAAATCTCCCGGAACTTCTGGAGCATCCTTCATACGCACGACTTCTACCTTTTTGGTTAGAAAATCGACAGAAATGTAGGCATCCCGCTGGAAAAATCTTGCCTTGCGCATTTTTTTGAGGCTAATCCTGCTGGCAGTTAGATTGGCCACACAACCATTTTCGAACTCAATGCGCGCATTGGCAATATCTGGAGTTTCTGATATGACGGAAACGCCACTGGAACTCACATGTTTCACGGGACTTTTCACCACACTCAAAATCGCATCAATGTCATGTATCATTAAATCTAGTACCACGCTCACATCTGTTCCGCGTGGATTGAATTCCGCTAGGCGATGTGTTTCAATAAACATGGGATTCTCGATGCGGTCCTGCACGGTTCTAAAGGCATCATTAAAACGTTCCACTTGTCCTACCTGGCCTTTGACATTATGCTTTCGCGCAAGCGATATCAACTCTTGAGCCTCCTCAACCGTGACCGTGATAGGTTTTTCAATAAAGAGGTGCTTACCAGCTTCAAGAACCTTTTTACCAGACTCGTGATGATAAGTGGTAGGTGTCACGACATCTACCATATCGCAGGCAGCGATGAGCTCATCCATGTTGCTGTAGTACTTGTAGCCGTACTCTTTTTCAATCTCACGGGCATAGGACTCGTTAGCATCATAAAATCCCACGAGATCGTAACGCGTGGACTGCTGTAATAATTTCAAGTGGATTTTACCCAAATGTCCTGCGCCCAGAACGCCAGCTTTCAACATATTGCTTGTGTTTCCCACAAAAATAGGGATTTTGAAGCTGGTTATGGACGTCTTTTGATATCGATCTGACCAATTTTAAAACAATCTGATAATGAAATTTTTAAGGGCGTTCCCTCGCCAAAACCTCGGTCGGGCTTTACGTTTCAATCTTTCTTTCTAGAGTGCCATGAAGGCACACTAGAAAGAAAGGATTTCCTCTTCAATCCCTAACGCAAGTAATACATAGTTTTTCAAATATGTATTAGCAGCGTAGAGTGTTTCGCATCGTTGTAGGAATTATTGGTAAAAACGAGCGTGTTTAAGCCTGTGAATAAATGACCTCAAAAAGGATTGCTACATCCTGATGGATTTGCAGTAGGCGTTCTATTTTTGCGGCATCAAAGACGACTTCATACATAAAGGAAAACGACGCCACCTCATGCAGCTCATGAAGGAGAAAGGTATTTGTGACAATGCCGTGCTGGAAGCTATCAACAAAGTGCCCAGACATTTGTTTTTGGACAGTTCTTTTATGGAGCATGCGTACCAGAACAAAGCCTTCCCTATAGGTGCCGACCAGACCATATCACACCCCTATACCGTAGCTTTTCAAAGCGAACTTCTCCAGGCGCAAGCCGGTGATAAGATTCTGGAAATAGGAACTGGTAGTGGTTATCAATGTGCGGTTCTGTTGGAAATGAAGCTCCAGGTTTACACCATCGAGCGACAAAATGAGTTGTTCAAGAAAACCAGCACACTGTTTAGAAAGCTTCGTTATCGTCCGCGCAAGTTCGTTTTTGGTGACGGATATCTAGGACTACCGGACGAGGCACCCTTTGACGGAATCATAGTCACCTGTGGCGCTCCAGAAATCCCTCAAACCTTGCTGGGTCAGCTTAAAATAGGAGGTAGGCTTGTCATTCCAGTAGGTAAAGACGAGCAAATCATGACGCTTATCGTTAGAGAGTCTGAAACAGATTATCGCAAAACCACTTATGGTGAGTTTAGATTTGTGCCATTTTTAGGTGGTAAGCAGTAAAAATCACTCGTTTCATAGTTGGCAGTTGGTTTAGAAGCTTTGAAATAAAAAAGCCCAACGATTAAGTTGAGCTTTATTATGATGATGGATTATTTTTTTAAAACTGAGAAAGTGCCTCTACCAAGTCTGCCTTGCGGTTACGACTTAATGGCAACACTTCAGAGTCAAGTTCTACTGCTTTGGAATTGAATTTCTCTACACGACGTAAATTGACTATATAAGATTTGTGTATGCGCAGAAAGTCTTCTTCAGGTAACTGCTTTTCAAAAGCTTTCATGGTAGAAAGGACGACAAGACTTTCAGTTTCTGTAATTAATTTAACGTAGTCACCTAAAGCCTGTATAAATTTGAGATCCTTCAGATATACCTTTCTTTTCTTCAGGTTGCTTTTGACAAAAATGAATTCGCCTTTGTCCTCTACCATTTCTGTTCGCATCTTATGAGCAAGAAGCGCACGTTCTACGGCATAAAGGAAGCGGTCTTTTTTGATGGGCTTTTGTAGGTAATCAATAGCACTGTAGTCAAAAGCCTTAAAGGCATACTTAGTTTGACCTGTTACAAATATGACGCCTGGCTTTTCGGTAATGTCATCCAAAAGGTCAAAACCCGTTAGAATAGGCATCTCTACGTCAAGAAATATAAGGTCCACACCAGCATCCTTAATTGCCGCTTTCGTTTCAATAGCATTGCTAAACTCTCCTGCAAGCTTTAAGTTAGGATGGTTTTCAATCAGCTTAACGATCGCAAGTCGCTGTATGCTTGAGTCGTCAACGACAAAACATTTGAGAATAGTATCTGTCATAAGAAAAGTCTGGTTAAGTAAATACTAAACAATACTAATACCTTTATAGACGAAATGCAAATAAAAGTGTTCATTAATCGATACTTTGGGTTTTTTTAACGATTTGAGCCAGTATTATTTTTCAAGTAATTACCTAAATAACTAGTATAAAATATATTGCTGGGTTTGTGGAAAAAATGTATTTTTGCACTCGTTTTAAAATAATGTAACATGAATCAATACGAAACTGTTTTCATTTTGAATCCCGTTTTATCTGATGATCAGGTAAAGGAAACAGTAAAGAAGTTTGAGAATTTCCTTACTGAGCGTGGTGCCAAGATGGTAGCTAACGAAGATTGGGGCCTTAAAAAATTGGCTTACACAATCGACAACAAGAAAAGTGGTTTTTACCACCTTTTCCAATTTGCCGCACCAGGTGAGGTAATCAATGACTATGAGGTAGAATTCCGTCGTGACGAGCGCGTGATGAGATACCTTACTGTAAGACTTGATAAATACGCTATCGAGTGGGCAGAAAAAAGAAGAAGTAGAATGTCTAAAAAATCTCAAGCTTAATTATGGCAACATTACAACAACAAGCTAAAGGAAAAAAAGACGGTGACATACGTTACCTGTCTCCTTTAAAGATCGAGACTCAAGAGAGAAAAAAATACTGTCGTTTTCAACGCAGCGGTATTAAATATATAGACTACAAGGATCCAGATTTCTTGATGGGTCTTGTCAATGAGCAAGGAAAAATACTTCCTAGACGATTGACTGGAACAAGTCTTAAATATCAGCGCAAGGTAGCCGTTGCCATCAAAAGATGTAGACACATCGCTTTGATGCCATTTGAAGGTGACCTATTAAAATAATCTAATCAGACTCAAACAATGGAACTAATACTAAAACAAGATGTAGAGCACCTAGGCTTTACAGACGATGTGGTTACTGTTAAGCCTGGTTATGGCCGTAACTTTTTGATACCTCAAGGTAAAGCTGTAATGGCGACACCAGGAGCAAAAAAGCAACTTGCCGAAACGGTAAAGCAGCGTGCACACAAAGAAGCTTCTAACGTCAAGGCGGCACAATCGCAAGCAGACAAACTAAGCGCTTTGGATCTTAAAATGGCTGTAAAAGCAAGAGAAGGCGATAAGCTTTTCGGCTCTGTAACGACAGCAGATCTTTCTGACGCTCTTGCAAAAGAAGGCATTGAAATAGACAAGAAGTTCATCTCTATCGCTGGTGGTAACATCAAGAGATTGGGACAATACGAAGCAACGGTGCGTTTTCACCGTGAAGTACAGACTTCTTTCACATTTGATGTTGTCGCTACAAAAGGATAACCTACAATTGAATTGAATAGAGCCGTTCCAAATTTTGGGACGGCTTTTTTATGACTTGATATGAAGTACAGAAGACTTACTAAAGAACAGCTGGAAGAATTACATCCAGAATTCATCAACTTTCTAGCCACTCAATCTATTGACGCGGCAGAATGGGACAAAATAAAAAAAGACAAGCCTGAAGTAGCCGAAGAAGAGATCGACATATTCTCAGACTTGGTTTGGGAAGGTGTATTGGGCAAGGCCAAGTTCTTGGAGCACATTAGTCCACAGACGATGAACCTCTTTGAACTGCGAGAAAAGGACATGGGCCTGATCTCAATCATCGTGGGCGACAACAAGATTGACATCACCACTGCGACCGGTTACAAATGGCTGCAAAACAATTTGCTGGATGAAGAAGTAAAAATCTTTACGGCAAACAAGACCTACGGCGAGGATCCCAACCTCGACAAATTCAAACTCATTGAATCTGGTGCTGTCATCACAAAAGGTGATCTATTCCGCTATTTTGATGATTTAATGGAAATGGGAAAAGAGAAAAACGGTTTCTAAAATAACCGTTGCTGGCCGTGCGTAAGATCGACTCCTTCCAGCTCCAATAATCTTTTTTTGGCGTTCAATCCACCAGCATATCCAGTCAATGAACCATCACTACCTATCACTCGGTGGCAAGGTATGATGATGGAAATCGCATTGGCACCATTGGCAGATGCGACCGCTCGCACATCTTTAGGTGATACATCGTTGTCCAGAACCTGTGGTTGAGTTTGTGATGAAAGATTGTTTTTAGTTCGCTTTCGCGAAAGCGAACTATACGAAACCGTTTCTCCATAAAGAATTTGCTGTAGGCTGTTCCACACACTTTGCTGAAATGGCGTACCACATAACCTCAATGGGATATCAAACTGCGTGCGCTCTTTTAGGAAATATTGTTCCAATTGCTGGATGGCGAGATCTATCAATTCATGATTTCCTACAGTCATGGTAGCGCGACAAAAAGCCTGAACGCGTTGATCGATTTGATCACGCATCTTACGATAGGTCCAGTCGCACAAGCAAAGTTGATTTTCAAAAACACCCAAAGTAAGTTCGCCCACAGGAGAACGATACACTTGAGTGATGATCTTATTCATACCTCAATGCCTCAATAGGGTCCAGTCTTGACGCCTTGATTGCGGGAATAATACCAGAGAATATCGTGATCACAATGGAAATGATGATGGCCCAAATAATGGCCGTCCACGGTATTTGAAACGGAATTTCAAACCCTGCCGAAACGCCCCAACCTATCAACATCCCTAAAATAATTCCGACAATACTGCCATACTGGCTCACTAAAAGGGTTTCAATGAAAAACTGCCAGGAAATCGTAGATCTTTTGGCTCCAAGTGCTTTGCGCACGCCTATTTCACGCGTACGCTCAGTTACAGATACCAGCATGATGTTCATCAATGCAATGGAACTACCAAAGATGGTGATCACGCTTATAATAATCGCCGCTACATTAAGCGCAACACTTATTTCGTCAACTGATGACATGAGCTCGTCACGCTGTACGATCCCAAAATTATCTTCTTCCAGTGGTGTCAAACCGCGTATGCTGCGCATGAGCAATGTTGCTTTATCTCTTGCGGCATCCATAAGTTGCTGGTCGTTTACCTTCACGCTTATGTCATAATTAATATTAGGTAAGGTGTAGATGCTGCGCGCAACATTTAATGGTATCAATACGCGTAAGTCGACATTGTTCCCAAAGGTGGATCCTTTTTCTTCCAACAATCCTATCACGGTAAATTTATTACCTCGTATGCTTATGGTCTGACCTATAGGATTCAATCCCTGAAATAAGGCATCTTCCATATCGCTACCCACTAGAGCGACTCTCGAATTATTTTCAATGTCGCTGGCAGAAAAGCCACGGCCATCCACAATTTTAGTACCGCTGTTATCTATGAAGTGTTCATTGACTCCAGATACGATGACTTTAGGTTTTGTCTTTCGATCCTCGCTTTTTACCTCGGCTTGTGAGGTTGCCTGAAATGAGACGCCAACTTGTGCAGTAGGAAAATCGTAATCACCTTCAAAAGCACGAACATCGCTGTACCCTATAACTGGATTGATCTTGCGTACCTCGCCGCCGCCACTGCGTCGTATCCCTAGAGAATATCGCTGGATGCTAAAGGTGTTGGTTCCTATATCAGAAAAACCATCGCTCAAAGTTCTTTCTAACGCATTGACAGCACTTAGAATACCTACTAATGCGGTGATGCCTATAGCGATGATAAAAACGGTAAGAATAGTACGCAGCAGTTGTCCTTTAATATTCTGCTGGGCAATGCTTATGTTTTCCTTAAATAGTCCGATCATGATGGATAGGACGCAAGCTTAATGGCGTTGTTACAAAAATCCAATAATTTTTATAATGAAATTCCACCATCTGCCACATAGGTAGACCCTGTAGTATAGCTACTCATGTCACTAGCGAGAAATGCAACCAATTTTGCCATTTCTTCTTCTTTTCCATAACGCTTTAGTGGAACTTGTTCTTCAAAATCTTTGTGAACCGCGGCCGCATCATCGCCTAAACCACTTTCAATGGCGTTCATCATACGACTGTCAATGACACCAGGATGTATGCTGTTGACTCTTATTTTGCGAGGCGCTAGTTCCAGAGCTGCTGTTCGCATAATTCCTATAACGGCGTGCTTGCTAGTCACGTAGCCCACCATACCAGGCGTCGCTTGCAATCCAGCTACCGAGCTTGATATGATGATACTGCCGCCATCGTTCATATAAGCCGGCGCATATTTCATTCCTAGGAATACACCTGTAACATTCACAGCCATAACTTTTTCAAAATCCTCAAGTTTAAAATCTGGCATTTTGGCTACAGGACCTTCAATTCCCGCATTATTATGGAAAATATCCACCTTACCGAATTTCTTCTCGGCAGTTTTGAAATAACCTTCGACCTGTTTCTCATCTGTAACATCTGCTACAGCATAATCAAGATCTTTAGTATCTCCATCTTTGATTCTTTCCTTTAAAGCCTTTTCTTCTAGGTCTACCAGTAAGACCTTTGCACCATAACTCAATAATACTTGAGCCGTTGCGTAACCTATTTCACCTGCGCCACCGGTAATAACGGCAACCTTGTCTTTCAAATCTTTCATTTTCTCAATTTTTTCTTTTAAAGGTATTTTTAATTCATTTTTTCATCCGTTAAGGAATTAGTAAAATGATTTAAGATACTGATGGGATGAGTAGGCACAACTTGTCAATTCCTATATTTGCAGCCTTACAAAAATTCATGGCACAAAAACCTTCCATACCTAAAGGAACTAGAGATTTTAACCCTACTGAAGTATCTCGTAGGGAATATATCATAAGCAACATCAAGAAGCATTTTCAGACCTACGGATTCATGCCGATTGAGACACCGAGCTTTGAAAATTCTGACACGTTGCTGGGTAAGTATGGAGAAGAAGGAGACCGCTTGATATTCAAAATTTTGAATAACGGTGAGTATTTGAGTAAAGTGAATAACGATGACCTATCCACAAAGGATGAATCGGTCATTACACCGCAAATAAGCGACCGCGCTTTGCGTTACGACCTGACGGTACCTTTTGCGCGATATGTGGTACAGCACCAGAATGAGATTGCGTTTCCCTTTAAGAGATATCAAGTCCAGAACGTGTGGCGAGCAGACCGTCCGCAAAAAGGTCGCTTTAGAGAATTTACGCAATGTGATGCCGATGTTGTTGGTAGCGATTCATTGCTACAGGAAGTAGAATTCATTAAACTCTTTGATGATGTTTATACCGATTTAGGCCTAAAGGGTTGCACGATCAAAATCAATAATCGTAAGGTTCTAGCCGGTATCGCCCAGATGATGGGAGCAGAGGATAAGCTCATTGATTTTACCGTGGCACTGGACAAGCTTGATAAAATTGGAGCAGATAAGGTAAAGCAGGAAATGTTGGACAAAGGCATTGACCCACAGGCGATTGAAAAACTACAACCCGTTTTTGAACTGGATGGTTCTTTTGAAGAGAAGATCGGTCAGATGAAGAATTTGTTGGCGTCTTCCAACATTGGACTACAAGGAATTGCAGAGTTGGAATTTATAAAGGAAAACCTGGTTGGGTTAGAACTCAAAACCACACATCTGGATCTTGACATCACCCTTGCCAGAGGTCTTAACTATTATACCGGCTGCATTTTTGAAGTGGCGGCTCCAGCAGGAGTGGCTATGGGCAGCATAAGTGGTGGCGGTCGTTATGATGACCTTACCGGTATTTTTGGAATGAAGGACATGAGTGGCGTTGGAATCAGCTTTGGGCTGGACCGCATCTATTTGGTCTTGGAAGAACTGAATCTTTTTCCAGAAACCGTTAAAGCAGGCGTGCAGGTATTGTTTATCAATTTTGGCGAGGTAGAAGCTAGTTACTGTATGAAATTGATGTTTCGCTTTCGCGAAAGCGGAATCAAAACAGAGCTCTATCCAGACAGCGGGAAAATGAAAAAGCAAATGACTTATGCAGATAAGAATGACATACCATTTGTAATTCTAGCTGGCGAGGACGAGATCAAATCTGGTAAGCTAACGCTTAAGAACATGAAGACCGGTGAGCAAAACCAACTCACTGCCGATGAGCTTATCCAGCGATTTAAGTAAGGCTTATTTCAAAATAACCTTGCGCTGGTAATCTTGCCCATCACTTTTCATAGTGACGATGTAATTACCACTGGCTAGGCTCTGACGAGGTAGAATGATTTCCTTGCTGCCCGTTGAAATGTTCCAGGATTTTACCTGTTGTCCCAACATATTGATCAATACCACTTCATCCAATTGAATGTTTTCAGGAGTCTTGATATGGATCGCATTAGTCCCTTGTGGCGTGAACACTAAGATATTATTCTGATCATCCAACGTCTCGTTACTCAAAGTGGATTTACCATGAAAAATGATGGAGAATCTGGTTTTATATTGACCTCTAAATAAGAAAGGACTCTCAAATTTGCCTTCTCTCAGGTTGTGCAATTCTCCAGTAACGGCATCTTTAAGAAATACTGGTTGGTCTGGATCTAGGTTTTCTATGTGATCCAATCCTATTTTGATCGTACCATGATCACTAAGCTTTACGTATAACGGCAGTTCCACCGCATCGTCCACAATCCCAATCCCTTGAATGGATAGGCGCTCATTTTTCACCCAGAAAGCCATGTCATCCATTTGATCATCAAATTGCAAACCGTCATAACCGCGATCATAACCTGTGGTAGCGTTTGGGTCAATAGTCAATAATAATTGTCTGTGGATCAAGTTAGGAGAATCAAATCCTATCCTAATTTTTGTACGTTCGTCTGCATGCTGTTGGTAAGTGGCTAGCGATGGATTGTAGTTACTACCAGGCGCAGCCACGAAAACACTATTTCCTGATGCTTCCTTTTCAAAAACGCGCTGGGCATTATTGAACTTGATGGCACCGTCATCTTTAACTACCACAAAAAACCCTTGTGCCACTGGGATGTAGCGTCCAGGAAGTTTGGCTTGTTTACCGTCGTTATTCATTAAGGCATCAGAAGTGCCTATGGTAGGATTAGGAGTGCCACCAGAAAGATTGTACATAGAGTAACCACCTTCATAATTTGCAAGGCTGTGGCTCTCGCCGCCGACATGTTCCCAGAAATAGATAGTGCCATCCAACAAAGGATTGTCTGCGATGAATTGCGCAGCATCCATAGCGCTAGGGTATGGATTGCCAACTAAATAATCGTTGCCAGCATTAGCCGTCAACTCAATGGGGCCGTTGTTAGGTAATCCCATAAAGGTATAGTTCTGATCTGTAGAGCATCCTGTGCCTTTCATGGAATAGGCTTCTCCAGCTTTAAGCTTTCCTGTGTTACCTACAAATTGCCAGTTGGCATAGGTTCCTGAGGTTAGATTGGCATATTTGTGAATCCATTTCGAAGATACGGTTGCTGCCTGGCTTTCGGTCGCTGGTGCACCATCTGAGTCGTTTGGATTGGTAAAGTTTAATGGTTTAGGTACCGATGGGTTGGTTCCATCCATCATAACAGCAGACAGGTCAAAACCACCGTTGATCTCGTTAACACCAGTGTAGCTCACCGGTGAGCTCCAGTAGTTGTAATTGTATTTGTTTCCAGTGCCTTGTTGATCACGTTCAATTTTTCCTGTACTAGATGGGTCTAATTCACTACCACTAGTTTGAATAAGTTGGGATTCATTTTCAAGATCCAAGGTTCCATTAAGTTGTAGAAAGCCATTAATGGTTAGGGCTTGATCATTTTGAACTTTGATGGTGTTAGCTTTAAGTTCTAATGCTAGAAGTTCCGTCTTTTCAGAAACGATAATATCATGATAAGTATTCACAATATTCCAAGTAACACGAACTTGCTCGCCATTCATGATTCTATAAGAACCAGGAGCATGGATGCTTCCTTGAGCGTCCCAAGTATCACTGGCATTCCAGTTTCCATTTTGGATAGAAATATAGGGTAGTGGTGCACTTTGATTGTTTGTCGTGAAGCTTGAATGTTGAGCGTCTAAAGTGGCAGCGCTTGCAGAAAGATCTGCCGCAGTTCCATTATTAAAGGTAAGGTAGGTAATCAAGCTGCTCCAGGGTAAAGCACTGGTGTTATTTGAAGACGTTTTGATGATGGCGCCAGCGAGCATATCATTTTCATTAACTAGCTCCTGATTCATGAAGAAGCGTATCTGCTCTACGGTAAGAGCTCTGTTAAAAACACGAACTTCATCGATAGATCCTTTAAAATGTTGCGGTGTGGATGAATTTGCCGCACCTATAATTAAAGGTAAGTTTTGAGATTGATCAGATAAGTTAAAGTATTGAACAGAGTCCAAAATACCATCTACGTAAATCTTCAAACTGTCATCAGTATAAGTAAGAGTGATCTGGCGCCACACGTCATAACTCAAGAAGTGATTTGAAATCATTTGAGTGGCAGCGCCTTCATTATAGAAAGTCACCTGGATTTCATTGCTTTCATTAAGCTGGATGTTCCATCCGTTATTTTGATCGCCTTTGGAAATGATGGTTTGAACGGCACTGCTTTGATCGCTGCTCGTATTTATCCATGTAGATATGGTAAAATCTTCACCTAATGATATATCATTTTGCAGAATGACTTGATCTGTAGTGCCATTAAGCGAAATGCTACCCATAGATGTGAGAATCGTTGGATTGGCAATTGCAAAACTATTAGATAGAACTATTATCAATGTCGAGATAAAGGAAGTAATTTTTAGCATATCTAGTAATTTTTAGGACACAACTAATATATCACAGATAATCGTTAAAATATGCATTATAACATTTTAATCGTTTTTAATCGATATATAAATGCATTTAAACATTTTGTCGATTCATTAATTAGGATTATTTGTTCGCATAAGCGTATAATGTTAAATTAGGTTTAAAGGTTTTAACGGTTGTTTCGCTTTCGCGAAAGCGAAATTTTAATGGTATCTACAACAAAACATTTACCTTTATTAAAAATTCTAGAGTGAAGAAAAACAAGGTCACCTTAAGTATACTTGCCGAAAAGCTCGGACTGTCTATCTCTACGATTTCAAAATCCCTGAAGAACAGTAACGAGATAAGTGAAGAGACTAAACAACTGGTAGTCAACACGGCCAGGAAAATGGGATACAAAGGCACGGTAGAGCATCCCAAAGCCCATAAGATTATTGCTGTGGTCATTCCAGGTGTGGTCAACGGCTTTTTTGCCCAGGTGCTTACCGGTATCGAACAAATGGCAGCCGAGAATGATTACAAGATCCTGACGTGCCTTACTGGAGACTCTACAGAGAAAGAGTCCTCTTTTATAGAAAGTCTTCTCAACAACTCTATTGATGGTTTTATAGTTGCCGTGGCAGAGGAATCCCAGGTCGCTTCCAACTACAGTCACTTTCAAAAAGTACTGGATCGTAAAATCCCTATGGTTATGTTTGATCGTGTGGTGGACGAGCTTGAATGCGATAAAATCACTAACGATGATTTACTTTCAGGAATAAGAGCGGTACAGTTTCTAGTTGAAAAAGGAGACAAGCAACTGTGCATGATTAGCACCATAAGTCAATTGAGTGTTGGAAAATTAAGAGAAGAAGGAATTAGAAGGCAAGTGGCGCAATACGACGATGTATTGTTGAATGTCATTACCAATGTGGATGAGAAACAACTTGATGCGCGTATTGAGGATGCCTTAAAATATGATGGTATTGATGCTATTATCGCCTTAGATCAAATGGCTGGTATTATTGCGCTCAATAAAGCAAAAGAATTGGGTATCAATATTCCAAACGATCTACAAATCATTTGCTATTCTAACGTTGTCACCTCAGAATACTCGTTCCCTAAAATGACAGTTGTGGATCAACATGCAGTAGAAATGGGAAATAAAACCTTTACAAGATTGCGCAACTTGATCAACAATCTTGAAGATATAAAGGTGACTAGAGTGCATACCTTAAAGACGTCGCTGCTAGAAAGAGGAACCACTAGAAAATAAAAAAAACCCTTCAAATTTGAAGGGTTTTTTCGTAGCGTGAGGCGGGCACGATCCGCCGACCTCAGCATTATGAGTGCTGCGCTCTAACCAGCTGAGCTACCACGCCATTTTCACTTAAACCGCTGATTGCTTAAGCGGCTGCAAATATAACTTTAATTTATATTGTAGACCAAACCCAATCCAGCAAAAATTTTAATTCAATAAATTTTCAAGACTTAATAGGTTTACGTTATATTGCCGCCCAAAGTTTAACACCCATGCAAGAGCCTATAAAATTTGAGTTGGAATTTCTCGTTCAAGTATCTCCCAGTTTATTATACCAATACTTTGCTACTCCATCTGGAATGTCAGAATGGTTTGCAGATAACGTGAACAGTCGCGGTGAATACTTCAGATTCATTTGGGATGGCCAGGAAGAGAAGGCAAAAATTATTAAGAGAATAGGCGAGGAGCGCGCTAGATTTCAATGGGATTATGATGAGGATACTAAGAAGTATTTTGAATTCCGTATTGAGGTAGATGAAATCACAAAGGATGTATCATTAATGATCACAGATTTTGGTGATGATGAGGACGAGGTTGAGGAGCAAAAAATGTTTTGGGAAAACCAAGTGAGCGAACTCAAAAAAGTATTGGGATCACGATAGTGAGCCTTTTATAAAGATTAAATTTGTGCCCTGTAAATCAGGGCATTTTTTATGATATTACTTAATGATCAATTAGTAGAAACAGAACAGGCACACATTGCCTTTAACAATCGTGGTACTTATTATGGTGATGGGGTTTTTGAGACCATACGCTGCTATAAGGGAATCGCTATTTTCTACGAATCACATTATTTTAGACTTATGTCAAGCATGCGCATCTTGCGCATGGAGATTCCCGATTCATTTACTCCAGAATTTTTTGAGGAACAAATAAAAGAGTTGCACGAGGCCAATGAATTGAACTCTGACCATACTAGAATTCGTATTACCGTATGGCGTAATCAAGGTGGATTGTACACTCCAACAGATTCCACCGTATCCTATAGCATGGAAGCTAGTTCACTTTCTCATGTTTTTGAATTCACTGGAACCAATGAAGTAGAGCTATTCAAGGACCATTTGTTGCCGCTAGGGATGCTGGGAACCCTTAAAACGACTACCAAAACTGTCAACATACTTGCCGGAATCTACAAGACAGAGAACGATTATGATGATATGCTACTGCTCAACCAAAATAAAATGGTTGTCGAATCTATATCTGGTAATTTGTTTTTAAGATCTGATAATATCATTAAGACGCCACCTATTGCAGATGGTTGTTTGAATGGTATCATGAGAGGCCAGGTGATTGCGCAATTGAAACGAATGCTCAACTATCAAGTAGTAGAAGAAAGCATTACTCCTTTTGAATTGCAGAGGGCAGATGAGATGTTTTCTACAAATGTGATTCAGGGAATCAAATCTATTAGTAAGTATCGTAAGAAAGAATATGAAACTAGCGCGGCGGACGAGTTGCGCGAGTTTTTTAATCAAAAACTTTTTAGTTAAGATTAATTGTAACTAGGGTTTTCTGGGGCATTGGACCAGATTTCATAGCCATTGCCCAGATCGCGCATCTTGATTTTCCAGATGTCATGAATTTCATCAGATAATACGACCGCACTGTCTTCATTATCTGTTACAACCCAGCTTTTAGAATCCAGTTCCTGTTGTAGTTGATCTCGTTCCCAACCTGAATAGCCTAAAAAGAATTTAATTTCATTTGAGGCAATTTTGTTTTGATTGATTAGGGCACTTACCGTTTGAAAATCGCCACCCCAATAGATGCCGTCTTCTATATGGTGAGAATCTGGAATAAGTTCTGGGACTCGATGTAAAAAATAGAGATTGTCTGTACTTACTGGGCCACCATCATATACTTCAAACTCTTCTTGAATTTCAGGAACCAATTCATTTAGAGTATAGTCCAGTGGTTTGTTGATGATAAACCCTACAATTCCTTCATTATTGAACTCAGTTAAGAGAACAACAGATCTGGAAAATGAAGCATCGCCAATAATACTGGGTTCAGATATCAATAGTTTGCCTCGGTTGGGTGCAAGAGTTTTCATAGTGTGGTGGCTATGATTAAACTTAATAAAATAAATCTGTTTATTAACAAATCATTATAATTTATTTTAAATAGATGCCTTAAAAAGAAAAACCCATCCAGCTGTAGCGGGATGGGTTTTAAATTCGTAAGAATGGGAATTAGTTTACAGCTTTCTGTAAATCGCTTCCTGCTTTGAATTTCACTACTTTTTTAGCAGCGATCTTGATGGTTTTACCAGTCTGTGGGTTTCTTCCTTCACGTGCAGCTCTTTTAGAAACTGAGAATGATCCGAAACCTACTAGAGAAACACGGTCACCTTTTTTAAGGGACTTTTCTACGTTACCTAGAAAAGATTCTAATGCTTTTTTTGCAGCTGCTTTAGAAATGCCAGCAGATTCTGCCATTCCTTCGATTAAATCTGTTTTGTTCATAATTGAATTTAAATTAATGTTGGTTAAACTAAAACGTGAAACAAATTTATACGGATTATGCTAGCACACAAGGAATACTGCAAGAAATGAGAAAAAATGTTGATAAACCTAAACAATTGTTAATAAGTATGCAGCATACGTACCGTTTTATCGCGAGGCCTTGTCAAATCTAGCATTGGCGGTAAATTGATACCCGTTAAGTAAATCGGCTGTCTTCATTCTTTTTTTGTTGGGAAATTGAAGCTCTTTTAGCTCTACCATATTTTCCGCACATGCCGCCAAAAGTTTTCCATCTTCGATGACAATACTACCAGGTATCATTTCATGAATTTTATCAACAACCTCGGTTTTAAATATCTTGATGGTTTGAGTAGTGTCGTCTTTTAGGACCGCTTTTGCTACGGGAAAAGGATTTAGGCCTCTAACCATGGCATCCACAGCGGTTGCAGTAGTATTAAAGTCAATAGTAGTGTTGGCTGCATCTAGCTTGGGAGCCTCTTTGAGCTCTTCAGCATCTTTTTGAATAGTGGTAGTCACATTGCCTGATGCGATATCGTTTACCGTTTTTAAGCTCAGCGCAGCGCCCAGCTCCATAAGTTTCATATAAAGTGTTCCTACGGTTTCTCTTTGTTCTATAGGACACTTTAGTTGATCGATGATGGCACCGGTATCAATTTTTTCATCAATAAAAAACGTTGTCACGCCTGTCTCCTTTTCATTGTTCATGATAGCCCAATTGATGGGAGCAGCTCCTCTATATTGAGGTAACAAACTAGCATGAAGATTAAAGGTACCTAAAGGCGGCATAGCCCAGACCACCTCTGGTAACATACGGAAGGCGACAACCACTTGTAAATCAGCCTCAAGTTCTTTCAATTGTTCTGTAAACTCGGTTGACTTGAGGTTAGTGGGCTGCAATAGGTGCAATTGATTTTCTAATGCATATTTCTTTACGTCACTTTGATGCAGCTGTCTGCCACGTCCCGCTGGTTTATCTGGAGCGGTCACCACGCCCACGATTTCATGTTCTGACTCATTGAGAGTCTTGAGAATACCGGTAGCAAACTCTGGTGTTCCAAAGAATACGATTTTTAGTTTTTTACTCATTGATGTGGTATTTATTGTCTGGAGTTATTTTGATCTTCTTTTGCTCCAGTAAATGTTTAATGTGATAGGTTAATTGATCGGTAGTTACTGCTGCCTTATTTCTTATCTCCTCAAAATTCATGGGTTCTTTCAAAAATTCCAAAAGATCGAGTTCATTGAAAGTGATTTTCGAACTCCTACCGGGTTGACAATTGGAACAGGAACCGCAAGGCGCACCTGATGGTTCATCAAAATACTCCAAAATGAAATTCTGCAAGCAAAGGTCGCGCTCTTGTACTAGTTGCATCATCGCATCCAGTTTTTTTTTCTTTATCTCATTTTGCATTTTAAGCAGTCCAGCAAAACGGTTGATCGTGCGATCGTTTTCTCTAGGAACCAGAAAAAACACCTGGGTATCTGCTTCGGCCAGTTGGGCTTCAATGGCCTCAAGTTGCGCCATTTTCTCAAGGACTTGTACCACTTCCTTTTCGGTCGTGTTGCTGCGCATCGCGATAAGTCCCAGATTGATATGGATCTCTTGTTGCTGGCTGCCGCTGTAGGTTCTCAGAATCGCCTGCATGACGCTACCGGCTACCTGATTGTTTCTTGTGTGATTGATGATGGTGTTTGCGCTTTCGCGAAAGCGAATACTCGACCGTCTTTCTCCATGTTGATGCATCTTCAAGACATCATATCGATCCAGTATCTGCAAGGCATTGAAACAAGAAACGGCATTGAAGTCATGATTCTTGCAAAATTCTGAAAACGAAAATTGGTGCTGCGTCTCCATACCTTCGTTAATTGGTATTTGAAGGTGATTGCACAGTGCCCTGTAGACTTGTTTGACGAATGCCACGCTGGGCAATCCTTTTATGAATTGATTATGAGCGTGATTGAGATCATTAATGTTATAGATGAATTGCGCTATGCTGGGTTGACCATCGCGACCTGCACGACCGGTTTCCTGATAGTAACTCTCGATGCTGTCTGGCAGTTGCAGGTGGACAATGGTGCGCACATCTGGTTTGTCAATTCCCATTCCAAAGGCATTAGTCGCGACCATGACTTGTTTCTGGTTTTGCATCCATTCTTTCATGGAGGCGTCTCGGCTACGCGCATCCAGACCACCATGGTAATACTGGGATGTAACGTTTTGTTGTTCCAGATATGCAGCATATTCCAGACAGTTTTTTCTACTGCGCACGTAGGTGATGGAGCTGCCTTTGTATTTTTTGTAAAAGGAAGCTATGGCGACTCTTTTGTTAGGCGTGTCGAGAATCCTGTAGGTAATATTATCCCTTTTGAAACTGTTCTTGAAAACCTGGGCATTTGGTATTTCAAGATTGTTGAGAATGTCTTCTTGAACTTGAGCGGTTGCTGTTGCGGTTAAAGCAATGATGGGTACCTCTGGTTTTAAAGCTGTGATTGTAGTGATCTGTCGATAAGCTGGCCTAAAATCGTGTCCCCATTCACTTATGCAATGCGCTTCATCCACAGCAATAAGGTTGACATTCATCATTTTGATACGCTGCTGTACCAGTGGATGCTGCAGTCGTTCTGGACTCAAGTACAGGAATTTATAGACATTTTTCCCATCGCTGTCAATGGCATGAATGGCATTGTCCAGCATATCATCCAAGTCTTTGATGCGTACCGATCCTGTTATGCCTATGGCTTTCACTCCGCGTTTTTTGAGTTGTGCGACTTGATCCTTAATTAAAGCAACCAGAGGTGAAATAACGATGCATATACCGTCCAATTGGATGGCTGGTACCTGATAGCAAAGAGACTTGCCACCACCGGTAGGTAGTAAAACGAGGCTGTTGTTTCCCTTTAAAACGTTGGAAATAACTTTTTCCTGTAGCGGTAAAAAATCGGGATGACCAAAAACGTCTTGTAATATTTGCTTTGACTTTTCAATCAATGCTTACATGTTTTAGAATAAACTCAAGTCGTTCTTCAACGCTGGCTTTAGGCACCTCAACAATTTCATAATTAAGGTCTTGATAATAATGTGCTAGAATGGAACCTATGGTTACTGCTTGATCATAACTTTCATAGCGTTCATTATCGCTTTGATAGATCTCTTTCCATGGAGGCAGGTAGAACACTGCATCATATTGATATTTCTCAGAGGCATCTTGATAAGAATCTGGTATAGGATCACCGGTAAATTTATGATAAGCCGGTACATCTGGAATGCCGCGATCATAGAAGTTGATGCCGCTGGACGCGCTTTCAAATTGTTCAATGCGACCTTGTAAGAGTTCATTACTAAACGCCATTGGGTCTTCCAGAAACAGCTGATCAATTCCTTGTTCCTGTGCTCGTTGCGTTACCATTCTAGAAATCTCGTGGTGTACTGTGTAACCAGCTTGTTCAATCGCATGGATTAGCGTGGTTTTTCCAGAACCTGGACCACCTATCAACAAGATTCTTTTTATCTTTTCCATAAACTACAAATTAAGCAAATCTCCAGTTAGCAGTAGCGCTATCCTATTATTATATTTGCATTTCTTATCACTGTTATGAACGACCCAAAGTCAGAAGAATTCTACGAAAAACTCAAATTACAACTAGCAGATACAAGCTTATGGCCTTCTAAATATCTCTATAAGTTCATCGTACCATCGCAGCAATCCAAAATTGTTGAGATTGAACAAATCTTTGACAACATGGGCGCCGTCATCAATACGAAAGAATCCAGTAAAGGCAAATACACGAGCTTGTCTATTTTAGTCAAAATGAAGAACCCAGAGCACGTGATCCAGAAGTATAAGGAAGTGGCGACAGTAGATGGAGTGATTTCCCTATAAGATAGTATTCTTCTATTTACATTAATTTTTTGTTTGAATTAGTGCTTTTTGCTTATTTTGCAGCACTTCACAATACCAATTACAGTCCATTTTGATATCATCATTAGAGTACAACACAGAGCGTAACCAGCTCAACATACCTGAATACGGTCGTCATATACAAAAACTAGTCGAGCATTGCAAAACCTTGGAAACTAAGGAAGAGCGCAATCGCATGGCTAACGCGATCATAGGTGTCATGGGAAATTTAAATCCGCATTTGAGAGATGTGGCAGATTTCCAACACAAGCTTTGGGACCAGTTTTTTATCATAGCAGATTTTGATCTGGACGTAGATTCACCATATCCATTGCCTAAAAGGGAAGATCTTGAGGCGCATCCACCTAGAATGCCTTATCCGCAAAAGAAGCCAAGATATCGTTTCTATGGAAACAACATCCAGAGCATGATCGATGTGGCAAGCTCCTGGGAAAAAGGAGAAAAGCGTGAGGCGCTTACGTTTATCATTGCTAATCACATGAAGAAATCCTTTCTCAATTGGAATAAGGACTCAGTAGATGATGCCGTGATTTTCAAACACTTGTTTGAATTAAGTGACGGAAAAATCAATCTTGCGGCCAAGGATGAAGATCTTTTGGAATCCAAAGATTTGATCTACCGCAATACCAATACAAAACGTCACAATAATAACAACAACAATCGCAACCGCTCGAAAAAAGGCGGACGCAGCAACAATAACAATAGACGTAGACGTAACTAATACAAGCTACGCTTAGATCTGATCTACAAATAGTTGTTGTTCTCAAGGCTTGCCTATGAGAGTTCAGTAATTGGTACTAACCATTCACGTATCCTTTTCAACAAGGCCATTTCTTATTCAACATAGAAAATACTCTTCTGTTGATTACTTATGAATACTTCTCCATAAAAATAAAAGATCTGATTATCCAGATGTCTATTTTTAAATTTTAAACCGATTTGTTTTCATGGGAACATTCATTATAGAAGGCGGTCATGCGCTTAAAGGAGATATTCAACCACAAGGAGCTAAAAATGAAGCGCTACAAATTTTATGTGCGGTTCTTTTAACAGCAGATCCTGTCACCATCAACAATGTTCCTGATATCATTGACGTCAATAAATTGATTGACTTGTTAAGTCATTTAGGCGTTAAAGTCACTAAAAACTCTAGTTCATCCTACACATTTCAAGCAGACAATGTAGATCTGGATTTTCTGCAATCTGAAGAATATAAAATATTAGGTCGTGGATTACGCGGTTCCATCATGCTGGTTGGTCCTTTATTGGCACGTTTTGGTAAAGGCTTTATTCCTAGACCTGGTGGTGATAAAATAGGTCGTCGCCGATTGGACACTCACTTTGAAGGTTTCATCAAATTAGGAGCAAAGTTCAGGTACAACCGTGAAGAGTATTTTTATGGAGTAGAGGCAGATCAGCTTCAAGGTACACACATGCTGCTTGATGAGGCATCAGTTACAGGGACCGCAAATATTGTAATGGCTGCCGTCATGGCAAATGGAACTACCACTATCTACAACGCTGCTTGTGAGCCATATCTACAGCAATTGTGTAAGATGTTAGTGCGCATGGGTGCCAAAATATCTGGAATAGGCTCCAATTTGTTGACCATTGAAGGAGTTGACAAATTAGGTGGTACAGAACACCGCATTTTACCAGATATGATCGAGATAGGTAGCTGGATAGGACTAGCTGCTATGACTAAAAGTGAAGTGACTATCAAGAACGTCGCATATGACGAGTTGGGTTTGATCCCATCTACCTTTCGCAAATTGGGTATAACCATAGAGCGTCGTGGCGATGATATCTATATTCCTGCACATACAGATGGTTACGAGATCCAGAACTATATTGATGGCTCTATATTGACCATAAGTGATGCGCCATGGCCTGGATTTACTCCAGATCTTTTGAGTATTGTGCTGGTTGTTGCCACACAGGCTCGTGGTAGCGTCTTGATACATCAAAAAATGTTTGAAAGCCGCCTGTTCTTTGTAGATAAACTCATAGACATGGGTGCCAAAATCATTCTTTGTGACCCGCATCGTGCAAGTGTGATAGGCCATGATTTCCAGTCCAGTTTAAAGGCTACGACCATGACGTCTCCAGACATACGCGCCGGTATCTCTCTACTCATTGCAGCCTTGAGTGCAAAGGGAACCAGCACGATTCACAACATAGAGCAGATCGACCGTGGTTATCAAAATATTGATGCCAGGCTTAAGCGCATAGGAGCTCATATCCAGCGAGTGAACTAATTTTTTGTAAAGAAGCTTGAAGACGAGTTCGCTTTCGCGAAAGCGATATTTTCAAAGTCAACGTGCAACTATTGGTCTATTCTCGTGTCAGATAGATTAGAAAATTTTCTGCCAAATTCAAGTTAGGCAAGGATTTTGTTATTTTAGTTGTATGAATCTCCGATGTTTATGTATCGTTTTGCTTTTGGGATCTTTTGCGATAGCGCAGGAGACGCCTAGAAGTTCTACAGTTAAAGTCAATCCTGTGGAGCGTAAAGTAGAAACTCCAGAAGAAACGGGTTCTTTGTTATTCCCAAAAAAGGAAGAGGCCATTACTCCATTTTTTTCTAGAACCAAAGCTCGTCCAGAAGTAAGCATGCGCACTGATACCGATCTATTGGATCCTGGTGTGCAATTTGCAAAACCCAAGTTTAAAAAGGATCTTGGGAACAGTATAGGTTTTGTGAGTGATACCTTTCTAGGAGAGATCAAGACAGGTGAAAATGTACTAACCATGGTGTGCCGTGATCATCAATATGAGGATGGTGATCTGGTTAGAGTCTGGTTGGACGACAAGATTTTAGTAGAGCAAATTTACCTGCGTAATATCTTTCAAGGATTTGATATCAATCTAAAGGAAGGATTCAATAAGCTGGAAATTGAGGCATTGAATCAAGGTTCTTCAGGTCCCAACACTGCCGAATTCAAGGTGATGGATAAAGAAGGTAATGTCATTTCTAAAAATGTCTGGAACCTAGCCTCTGGAGTTAAAGCTACAATGATCGTTATCAAGAAATAGCATCTCTTAACGTATTGTCATCAAGTTCCATCACTTCACCACTTTTCATTGTACCTATTTCGTAAATCCCTATTCTTACTCTTACAAGGCGTAGTGTTGGAAAACCTACGGCGCTAGTCATTTTACGCACTTGCCTAAATTTTCCTTCGTTTAAGGTGAGCGAAATCCAACTGGTAGGGCCGTGCCTTTCATCTCTTATTTTTTGCTTTGTTTCTGGCAGGTTAGGAACAGTTTCCAGTTTTTTCACATCACAAATATCTGTTATATACGGTTTACCATTTGCTGTGATCTCTACACCACTAGCTAGCATCTTCAAGGCTTCCTCTGTGATTTCTCCATCTACTTGAGCGTAATATTCTTTGGTAAAGGTTTTGGACCTGTTGATGTTATTACTCAGCTGCCCATCAGTGGTTATGATTAATAAGCCTTCACTGGTTTCATCCAATCTTCCAACAGCCATACAGCCATTTGGGAAATCATGAAGCTCTCCCAGAAACCTTTTCTTTTTTTGATGGCGATCGTTGGAAATAAATTGGCTGACCATTTTAAATGGTTTGTAGATCAAAAAATGCCGGTGCTCCATAAAGCTTGACTAAAAACTTGACTCTTTTGCTAAATAAAAAGCGCTTTACTGTTCTCAAGTAAAGCGCCTCATTTTATGATAAAATTAGTTAGTCTAAATGATAGATCTCCATAATATCTTTCAGGATAGACTTGAAGTCGATTTTTAAGTCAATCAACTTGCCAGATTCAAGATCAAAAACCCAACCGTGAACCGTGATGTTACGATTCTTTACTGCGATCTGTACATCACTGGTTTTAAGAACATTAATACATTGCTCTTGAACATTTAGTTCCACTAGTCTTTTGTATCTAGCTTCTTCATCTTCTATGGCATTAAGCTCATCTTTATGAGTACGGTATACATCACGTATGTTGCGCAGATAAGGATTCAATATTCCTAAATCCTGCGATTGCATGGCTGCTTTTACACCACCACAACCGTAGTGTCCACAAACAATTACATGATCTACCTTTAGATGGGTTACCGCATAATTGATCACGCCCATGGCAGTAAGATCTAGGTTTGAAGCCATATTGGCGATGTTTCTGTGCACAAATATTTCGCCAGGTCCCATTCCCATGATCTCCTCAGCGGTGGCTCTACTGTCAGAACATCCTATGTAAAGAATCTCTGGACTTTGACCAGAAGCCAATTTATCAAAGTACTGTGCATCTTCATCTAGCTTTGATTGGATCCATTGCTTATTATTTTCAAAAATTTGATCTAGGTTTTTCATGGAAAATTTAATTTGTCCTAAAATACCACTAACCACCAACTATTCAAATCCATTAGGAATGTTTTTTGAATTCAATTAAAGACACTCCAAAAAAAAACGGTAAACTGATCAGGCTTACCGTTTTAAAATGATTCTAGCTGATTCTATTTGAGAAAATCTAATAAAATTTTATGCAATTGCTCTTGATGAGTCAAGTACAAACCGTGCGGTGCTCCTTCTATGATTTCCAATCTGGAATCTTTAACTAATTTATGTCCTTGTTCTGATGTAGGTTTTGGTGGTACAATCTCATCGGCATCACCGTGAATGAATAGGGTAGGAATGTCAATTGATTTTAAAGCATCTCTCAAGTCTGTTTTACCGAACGCGTCGATACAGTCTAATGTACCTTTAGGAGAAGCCGAAACAGCAATATTGAAGTTATAATCCATTTGACCTTCAGAAACTTTGTCTTTATTGTCATCGTAGTTCACAAAGTTCTTTCCAAACTCTTTCAAGAAACCTGCTCGATCATTTTTGACGTTTTCTTTCATGCCTTCAAATACTTTTTCGGGCACACCATCTGGATTATCATCTGTTTTGAGCATAAACGGAGCGATAGAGCTTATAAATACTAATTTCTTCAAGTTGCTAGTTCCATATTTTTCCACAAATTTTCCCAGTTCGCCACCGCCCATGGAAAACCCTACGAGAGTTACATTATTGAGACTCAATTTGGTGATGATGTCATGCACGTCCTGTGACATGGTGCTATAGTTATAATTTTGATAAGGTCTGGAAGATTTTCCAAAACCACGGCGATCGTAAGTAATGACTCTATAACCCGCTTCAATCAATACAGGTACTTGATATTCCCACATGTTGCCGCTCAATGGCCAGCCGTGGCTCAAAATAATAGGATCACCTGATCCATAGTCTTCGTAATAGATAGATACGTTAGCTTCTGATGTTCCGGTTGTTTTTTCTAGATATGGCATAATTTGAATTTTTTATTTAAGATACGTTCCATTGTAAGCGACTTCTGATAAAATGATGTGAATTTGCTTTTTATTTGGAAATTGAACTCTAACAAAAAAGCCGCAAACAGGATATTTGCGGCTTTGATTTTTAGCGAGATGTTTCTACAACTCCGTACTTCCTTTTCCTTCTCTTATCAAGGTAGGTTCTGACGTGGTTAAATCAATTACTGTGGAACCGACGTTGCCTCCAGCACCACCATCGATGACAAAATCGACTAATTTGTCCCATTTCTCATGGATCAAACTAGGGTCTGTGGTGTATTCAAGGACTTCATCCTCGTCTTTGATGGAAGTAGAGATAATAGGGTTCCCCAAAGCTTTTACAAGCCCTATGGCAATATTGTTATCTGGAACGCGTATACCTACTGTTTTCTTCTTTTTAAAGATTCCAGGTAAATTGTTATTACCTGGCAAAACAAAAGTATAGGGACCAGGAAGATTACGTTTTAATATTTTAAACGTGCCAGAATCGATTTGACTGGTGTATTCACTCAAATTGCTCAAATCCTCACAAATAAAGGAAAAATTGGCCTTCTCAGATTTCACGCCTTTAAGCTGTGCAATTTTTTCAATTGCAGCCTTATTGGTAATATCACAGCCCAGACCATATACTGTGTCTGTTGGATAAATGACCAGTGCACCTTCACGCATTGCTTTGGCAATACGTTTCAATTGTTTTTGGTCGGTTTTCTCTTCGTAAAGTTTGATTAGCTCTGCCATGTTATGATCGGTTTAGAATGAAGTCAAGAGGTATATAAAGAACACTTGCAATGAGTATAAAAACCGCAATTTTTATCATTATTGAGGTCTGGTCTTTTGGTTCTGCAGGGACTTTGTGATATTCATGCTTACCATCCTTACGCAACTTTATGGCCACCGTATCCTTATGGTCATTAAAGAGATTGATGCCATAAATTATGACAGCTACAATAATAGCGATCACAATAAATTCTGACATGCCACTCATGATAAGTTGAATCATAATTGAGAATTATTAATCGGCGCGTTCGACTTCACTTTCTAGTTTAAGAACGGCGCTACCGTCTTCTTGTTTGATGTATAGGGCTTTGTTTCCTTCCTCACCGTCTCTAGTCACTTCATTTCCCTCAATGGTTCTAGTCACCTTTTTGGTGAATGTAGATTCTACCGTACCTTCTGCAGTACCGTTGCCCCATTCCCATTTTACTTTGGTTCCTTCCTTGATCATAGTTTTTTCTTTTAAAGATAGTAGAAGTTCGCTTTCGCGAAAGCGAAATAACATCAACTTAACCTTTTAATTTCAACCTGAAAAAATGCTTTACGTAGTGTGTTTGACTAAATCCACTTAAAGAATTTCTTGACCAACGAGATACTCTTATTATACGGCGGATACTTCAACGAAATATCCAACCAAGTGCCGCGATGCACCACACTTTTATAATGGCTGAAGGTTTCAAAAGTTTTCTTTCCATGATAACTGCCTATGCCGCTGGTACCCACACCACCAAAGGGCAATCCTTCATTCAAAAACTGAACCACACTGTCGTTCACGGCGCCACCACCAAATGAAAAACGATCTATAAACCAATCTGTAAAACCACTGTCGCCCGCATAAACGTAAGCGCCTAGCGGCTTGTCATAACTCGTTATCCATCGCTCTAGGTCACTCTTGTCCTTGTAACTTAAGATGGGCAAAATAGGGCCGAAGATTTCATCTTTCATCACTTTGCTTTCCCGTGCTGGCTCGTCCAGTAGTGTAGGTGCGATGTACAAATCAGGCTTATCATTATCGCCGCCATAGAGTATGGTTGCATCATCGATCATTTCTTTAAGTGCATCAAAATGAGCGTCTCTTATGATACGTGGATAATCCTTACTCTCTTGCGGATTCTCACCAAAGAATTCCACAATCGCTGTCTTGAGTAGTTCCACAAACTTCGCCTTGACACTATGGTGAATGAGCAGATAGTCAGGAGCGATGCAGGTCTGACCGGTATTGAGAAACTTTGCCCAGGCGATTCGTTTGGCACACACTTCAAGATTGGCGCTCTCATGAACAACGGCAGGATTTTTACCGCCTAATTCCAGTGTTACTGGAGTCAAATGCTTTGCAGCAGCCTGATAAATCTTTTTGCCCACGCCAGGACTTCCTGTAAAAAAGATGTAATCCCAAGATAGAGAGGTGAGTTCTTGTGCGATATCGCCATCGCCTAAAACCACATTCACATGTCCAGATTCAAAGCTTTCTTCACATACTCGTTTAAGCAAATCACTGGTTGCGGTAGAAAATTCGCTAGGCTTCAAAACCACTGTGTTTCCTGCCGCAACTGCTCCTATCAAAGGTGCAAGTGCCAGCTGGAAAGGATAATTCCATGGCGAGATGATCAATGTATTGCCGTAGGGTTCTGGATAGCGTCTCGCCTTAGATGGGAAGTTGAGTAGGGCAGCGCTCACTTTTTTGGGTTGCGACCACTTTCTGGTCTTTTTGATATAGGTATCCAATTCGCCCATCACCACCTGAAACTCTGTTACAAAAGCTTCAAATTCGCTCTTGCCCAAATCCTGTTTTAAGGCTTTGTAGACCTCGTTTTCATTCTTCTCCAGAACAGATTTGAGCTTTTTTAAAGCCTGAACGCGATACGAGACATCAAAGGTTTTGCGGGTTTTAAATAAATCAGATTGTTGTTGATGTACTTGGGCTGGCGTCATAAATTCTTTTCTATAGCTTTCCAGATAGGATCGTGTGAGGGAACTGGTGCTGTGATGTGTACCGGTTCCTTTCTTACTGGATGTATGAAAGATAAGAATCTTGCGTGTAAATGGATGCTTCCATCTTTGTTACTGCGTCTGGCACCATATTTTAAATCTCCTTTAATGACATGGCCTATTTTACTAAGCTGCGACCTGATTTGATGATGCCTACCCGTTTCTAGGTTCACTTCTAATAAACTATAGTTGTCCAGCCTGTGCAGTAATTTGTAATGAAGAGTAGCTTTTTTTGAATTAGGGACCTCGTGATCATGAGCATAGCTCTTATTTTGCTTGGGATTACGCAGCAAATAATGCGTCAAAGACTGACGTTCTTGACTTACGTGACCTTCTACCACGGCCCAATAGATTTTTTTGGTGTCGTGGTCGGCAAAGAGCTTATTCATTCTGGTAAGAGCCTTTGACGTTCTTGCAAAAATCACTGCTCCAGACGTAGGCCTATCCAGTCGATGAGTAACGCCTAAATAGACGGCTCCAGGTTTGTCGTATTTGACCGCAATGTAATCTTTGATAATATCGGGCAGGATCACGTCACCGGTCTTATCGCCTTGGACCAGATCGCCAGAGTTTTTGTTGACGGCAATCAAATGATTGTCCTCAAATAGTATACGTTGTGGGTCTAATTTATTCAAACTAGATCTTTACGATAGATACGGCGGCGCTTGTGTAGTACGGGATCATAATCCTTCCATAAGGCTTGTACAGCTACATTGTCTTCCAGCTCGGGATTAGTCTCACACAGTTCAATGCCATAATCCATAAAGTTTTGGGTCACGTTGCGAAACATCATCGCTGTAACGCCTTTACCTTGAAGCCTAGGGTGAATACCAATCAAATAGAAAGCAGCGCGATTGTTCTTCTTTTTAGCCTTTAATAGGTGAAGGATACCAAAAGGAAAAAGCTTTCCATTTGCTTTTTGCAAAGCTTCAGAGAATGAAGGCATGGTGATGGCAAATGCGACCAGCTTTCCTTCTTCATCCACCACACATTCCAGAAAATCAGGATTGATGATGGGTAGATACTTCTCTTTATACAAATCTATTTGATATTGCTGAATGGGAACGAAAGTGACCAATTTCGAATAGGTCTGATTCAGCAATTCAAACATCGCATCTACATAAGGCTCCACTTCCTTGATGTTCTTGAACTTTAAGGTCGTGAGTTTGTATCGTTTTGCTACAAGGTCTGCAAATTTGTGAAAACGCTCTGGAATAGGGTTGGGTGGCACAAACTTGTATTCTACCCATTCGGCACTTTTTGAGTAGCCCAATTGCTCCATATGTTCCTTATAATAAGGATGGTTGTACCAGGTAATCATGGTCGCTAGTTCATCATATCCTTTTACCAGCATGCCGGCCTTGTCCATGAGTGTGAACCCTACAGGACCTTCAGCATACTCAAGGTGGTGTTCTTTTCCTATTTGGTGCACTTCATTCAAAAGTGCCTTGGTCACTTCGATATCGTCTATCATGTCCAACCAACCAAAGCGCATCTTAGGCTTGTGTTGCTCATTGACTTCCAGATGATTGACAATCGCAGCGATGCGTCCTACTAGTTCGCTTTCGCGAAAAGCGAGAAACAACCAGCAGTCTGCATTTTTAAATACTTTGTTCTTTTCGGGATCAAAAGTTTCCATCTCGTCCTTGATAATGGGCGGTACGAAGTATGGATTGTTCTTGTAAAGCTCCATGGGGAACTTCACAAACTTTTTAATATCCTTTTTACTGGAGATACGTTTAACGGTAATACTCATGAATGATGGTTAGGGGAAATTACTGTTGTATTACGGGATCCTGATGACGGTCGATTCTATAGCTCATGCCCAGGTTGATTTGAAAAAGGCTAGGAGTATCCTTGAAATTAACGGCTGCACTGGCGTCTAACTGCCAGTGGTCATTAATCAAATAAGCGCCACCGGCGCGAGCAATATCGTCACTATAAAAATCTGAAATGATGGTTTGAAACTCTCCAAAAGCGGCCCACTTATTATTGATGCTGTGTGTCAAGGTAAAAATACCGCCGTACGCTGGGAAATCAGTCCCAATACGGTCTGCAATAAAGTTTCCTACAAATACCCAACGGCCAAAGTTGTTTTGGGTAATTAATTCTGCTCTAGGTGAAAAGTTCTCATTATCTGGCGGCAATAAACTGTTGGGATCTGCCAGGTCAATATTAGCACCTGCAAATACCGATATTGCAGGAACCAAGTCGCGCCATTTAAGTCTGCGGTTATCATGATAACTGTAGAGATTTACTTTGCGCTCACCCCATTTTTTTAGCGGATCCAAAATGAGATATTTTGCACCCAACGTGCTGCGGGAGAAATTAGAAAATTTGTTTTCCTGTGTACCAAAACCTTGATTGATCGTCTCGTTTACATTTTCAAAGGTTCCAAAATAGGAGATTTCCAGTTCTTCCCATAAGAGACCATAGCGCAATTGAAAAGCAAGACCGGTTATATCGCGTTCATAATTGAGTAAGCTATGTTCTTCGCTGCGATAAAAAGCAGAACCTTCTACTTGAATAACATTCACACCTACTGCAAAGGCACCTTGTGATTGTCCAGGATTGTTGGTATTGATGGTTTCTGTATACTGGCCCAACACCGCAAACGGAATCATGAACATTCCAAGCAGAAAAGGAACGATTGTTTTGTTAGTTAGCATAGTGTATAATGTGAACCAAATTTAAGATTTATTAAAGAGTCTCAAATAGGTAGCACCGTAATTTTATGGCAAAGGTTTAAAACTTGAAATTACTACAGGCTATTCTAATTATCGTGGGCGTTTATCTTGCTGTGCGATTGATCGTGAGAATGTATGGCAAATCCATTTTAAAATGGGCAGGTAAGAAAGCCATGGATCGAGTTCAACGCCAGTTTGAGCAACGTCAAAATGGTTCTTCCTATCAAAACACTGCCAAAGAAGGCGAGACCATCATCAATAACGGTAATTCTACCTCAAGATCGCATACTCAACAATCCAAGAAAACGTTAGGTGAGTACGTCGACTATGAAGAAATTGACTAATTTTCGGTTTCTAACGATCATAGTTTATTCATGCAGTTTCAGTTCAAGAAAATAATACCGCATCTAGCGGTGTTTGTCATCTTCATTATTGCCTCTCTAGCTTACTTTTATCCTGTACTTTCTGGTAAGAAGTTATACCAAAATGATATTGTTCAATACAAGGGTAACGCTAGACAACTTATCGAAAACAGGGAAGTGAATGGCGAGGAGATTTACTGGACAGATTCCGTTTTTGGAGGTATGCCTACCTATCAATTGGGCGCTAGATACGACTATGATTTCATAGATAGTCTGGATCGTGCAATACGATTCCTGCCGCGTCCCGCAGATTATCTATTTCTATATTTTATTTGTTTTTACATTTTGATGATGGTGCTGCGCGTGGATTGGCGATTGGGTCTTTTAGGTGCGCTGGCCTTTGGATTTTCTACATATCTAGTCATCATTTTGGGAGTTGGTCACAATGCCAAGGCTCATGCTATTGCCTACTTTCCGCTGGTTTTAAGCGGAATTATTTTGGTTTTTCAACGCAGGTACATTTGGGGTGGCATCTTGACCGCTATCGCCATGGCGCTGGAGCTGCAGGCCAACCATCCACAAATGACCTATTACTTGTTAATGGCTGTGGCTGTGCTAGGCACCGCCTATTTAATCGATACCATAAGGCGCAACATCTTACCTCATTACTTTAAGTCCATAGGTATCATGATCGCTGCGGTTCTCCTCGCGCTGGGAACTAATGCTAGTAATCTGCTCGCTACTAAAGAGTACAGTCAAGAGAGCACGCGCGGTCCATCAGAGTTGACTATTAACGCTCAAGGCGAAAGCGTAACAACCACGAACGGCCTCGATTATGATTACATCACGCAATACAGTTATGGCATCGCAGAAAGTCTGAACCTGATCATACCGAGGTTTGCCGGTGGCGGCAGCGGCGAGCGACCTGATGAGGAATCCAATACGGTTGATTTTCTCGTCACTACTTACGGCATTCCTAAAGCAGATGCCTTGGCATTTGCCCAGCAAAACGTTCCCTTATATTGGGGTGCACAACCTATTGTCGAGGCTCCAGCATATATAGGAATCACGGTTTTCTTTTTGGCATTGCTCGCTTGTTTCTTAATCAAAGGAAGATTGAAATGGTGGACAATAGGAGCAGCCGTTCTCGCTTTGTTGCTTTCTTACGGTAAAAACCTGGACTTTTTGACCAGCTTTTTTGTTGAGTATGTGCCTCTGTATTCAAAATTTAGAGCGATCACCTCCATTCAGGTCATTATTGAGTTGTGTATTCCTATTCTCGCCGTTGTTGGACTGTATCAACTGTTCAACAAGAAACATTCTTTAGAAAACAAATGGAAGGCTTTAAAATATGCAGGATTAGGATTGGGTGGCGTGATTCTATTCATTGCGTTATTAGGAAATCAGTTCTTCGATTTTGCTGGTCCTTATGATGCTTCCTATAGAAATAGTGAGCAACTAGGACAAGGTTTTGTGGATGCGTTGCGTCAGGACCGTTTTGAAATGATGCGAGCAGATGCTTTCAGGTCTTTACTCTATGTGGGATTGATCGTGGCAGGCTTATTTCTGTATCTCAAGTCAAAACTTTCAGAAAACCTCTTGATCCTTGGATTGGGTATCTTGATTTTAATTGACCTGGTTGGTTTTGATCAGAATTATATCAACTACGAAGAAACTCCCACTGAACGCAGCAACTTTGTAAGAGCCAGTGATTACGATCCGCCATTTGAGGCGACGCAGGCAGATCTTGAAATCGCAAAGGACGACGAAGTATTTAGAGTGTATGACCTTTTGCAGGATCCATTCAATTCAGGTCGCAGTCCATATTTCCACAGGTCTTTAGGTGGTTATCATGGTGCAAAACCTAAAAGAATTTCAGATCTCGCCGATTTCTACCTAAGAGATGAAAACGGCTATCTAATACCCGAAGTTACTAGCCAGAATCGTGAAATACTCAACATGTTCAACGTGAAGTACATCATCACGGCAAATGAGAATCAAATTCAGATTCAAGAAAATGAAGAACGCCTAGGGCCAGCCTGGTTTGTAAAAGAATATGCAACGGTCAAGGATGCTAATGAGGAGATTCAATCATTGATTTATCTTAATAGAGATAGTGTTGCTATCATCCAGGAAGATCAAAAAAAACTGCTGAATCTGGGAGAATTGGATTTTGGGTTTAATGGATCTATTGAACTAATCGATTATAGTCCTGAAAAACTAACCTATAAATCCAAGAGTTCACAGCCTGAACTAGCTGTGTTTTCTGAAGCTTATTATCCGCATGGATGGAAAGCCACGATTGACGGTAAGGAAGTTCCTATTGCAAAGGTCAACTATGCACTTAGAGGTTTGAGCGTTCCTGCTGGCGATCATGAAATTGTCTTTGAATTTGATCCAGAAGTGGTCAAAACAGGAAACACCGTCATGCTAGCGAGCAACGTGCTGCTGGGATTGGTCATTTTGGGATCGATCTTTCTGTGGATTCGTAAATCACGATAATTGAAACATCAATTGTTTATCGTCGCCTATTACTGGCCGCCAGCTGGTGGTCCAGGCGTACAGCGATGGTTGAAGTTTGTGAAATACCTGCCCAAAGATCAATTTGATATCACGGTAGTCATTCCAGAAAACCCTGATTATGCCAGTACGGATAATTCCTTGATGGACGAAATCCCTCAAGAGGTGACGACTATTAAAGTGCCACTCAATGAGCCCAGCCGATGGATCAAAAAACTGTTTAAAGGCAAAACCAGCAAGTTGCAACGCGGCTTTATTGATAAAAAGCCAGGTCTTTTGGAGCGTGCGCTGCTCTGGATTCGCGGGAACTATTTCATTCCAGATGCTCGTGTTTCCTGGGTTCAAAATGTAGTAAACAGGCTGGAGAATGATATCGCTTTCGCGAAAGTGAACTCCATCATCACCACAGGACCACCACATTCTGTGCATTTGATAGGACAAAGATTGAAGCAAAATGTCAAGTTCCAAAATCTAAAATGGATCGCAGATTTTAGGGATCCATGGACCACGATAGGTTATCACAAGTCGTTGCGATTGACAGAGAAGTCAGCAAAAAAGCATCAGGAACTGGAACGACAAGTATTAAATCAGGCAGATCAATTGATCGTCACCAGTCCATCCACAAAAACCGAGTTTGACTCCAAAACCTCACAACCAGTAACCGTGATCACCAATGGTTTTGATGTGGAGCCTAATACCGTAGATCAACCATCAGGAAACTTTTCCATCAGTCATGTAGGTACGCTATTGGCAGATAGAAATCCGTTACAGTTATGGAAATCGCTGTCTGAACTTTGTAAAGAACACGCCGATTTCAAACAAGATTTTGAATTGATACTGGCAGGTAATGTGAGTCAGGAAATTGTGGATGCCATTGATAATGCTGGATTAGGAGATTACCTAAAACTGGAAGGTTATGTGAATCACGATAGGGCAGTGGCGCTCATGAGGCAGTCACAACTACTTTTGCTCATTGAAATTGACGCTCCAGAAACCAAAGCGATTATTCCTGGAAAAACCTTTGAATATATTTCTAGCCGCAGACCTATCATCGCCATAGGTCCAGAAGGATCTGATATTAAAGGTATCATTGAATCGGTTCAAGCGGGCAATTATTACACTTATGAAGCAATAGGTTTAAAGCAGGAAATCCTTGCAGCATACGAGCGCTATAAAAATCAAGACCTACAAGGAAACACGGCAAATGTTTCCCAGTTTCATAGAAAACAGCTTACGCAGCAATTGGTTAACTTATTGGAGCGCTAGATGGGAATTGTCATCAAACATAGCAGCTGGAATCTGGTCATCACAGGCTTTGGATTTTTATTGGGAGCGATCAATGTTCTGGCGCTCGCCACAACTTATCTAGATGCCGATTACTATGGATTGATGAATTATATCTTGAGCACAGCTTTTTTGCTGTTCCCATTGATGTCCTTTGGATTGCATAATACCATCGTAAAATATTACAGTAGCTACAAAACAGATCGAGAGCGCGATAATTTCCTGACTCAGATGCTATTTTGGCCTATAGTAGGTGCGATTCCTATATTCATTTTGGTGTTTGTTTTTTACGATGACATCAGACTGCTGATTTCTACCACCAACCAGCTTACGGGAGATTTTTTGTGGCCTATTTTACTTATTGCGGTATTCCAAGCCTATTTTGAGATTTTCTACGCCTGGACTAAAGTCTATTTAAAAACCATAGGCGGCAATTTTCTGAAAGAAGTATTCTATAGAGCGGCAGCGACAATCACATTGCTATTGGTTGCTTTTGACTTTATTACCCAAGTCCAATTCATTTACAGCTTAATACTGATTTACTTCCTACGTATGCTGCTCATGGCCATCATGGCCTGGCGTACCTACGCTCCCAAACTCATTTTTTACAAATTGGAAGCTTCAAGAGAGATTTTGTGGTACTCGGTTTTGATGGTGATAGCGGGTAGTGTAGGCACGGCATTGATTGATCTGGATAAAAACATGCTCAATCAATACGTGGATCTTGCGGACATAAGTTACTACGGCGTTGCGGGATTCATTGCCACAGTGGTCGCGATACCGGCGCGTGGCATGGCGCAAATCATGCATCCGTTGACGGCAGGATATTTTAATGCTGGCGACTTGCAAAAAGTGGAATGGTTGTACAAACGCAGCTCACTCAACCTTACCATTGTTGCTGGACTGTTGATGGTTTTAATTATTTGTAATGTCCACGAATTCTATAAGTTTCTTCCAGCAGAATTTGCCGTTGCAATACCAGTTGTTCTGTTGATCTGTGTCGTGAAGTTTACCGAGAACCTTTTAGGTAACAACAATGCCATTCTGTATAACACCAACCTTTATAAATTCACGCTTTGGTTGGGATTAGGCCTTGCGATCGTTGCCTTTCTGCTGAACATTTGGTTGATCCCAAGCTATGGTTTGATAGGAGCTGCCATGGCTACCTGTGTGGCTTATGTTTTGTATGCTTTCGCGAAAGCGTACTACGTCAACATCAAATTGCAAATGCATCCATGGACCAGCAAAACGAGCATCGCCGTTTTAGTGATTTTGGTCACCATAGCCATATTTTACACTTGGGATTTTCAATGGAATTACATCGTAAACATCTTTTTTAAAAGCACCTTGATTTTCTTGGTGTATGCGGCATCTGTATATCTACTCAAACTTTCTAGCGAAGTGAATGCAGCCATCGACCAATTTATTTCCAAAATAAAACGCCCGCAATAACTGCGGGCGCTCTCATCATTTATTTAAACCTATCCTCTCGTGCTACGACGATTGGAAGAAGTGGATCTTGTGTTTCCAGATGACCTGCTGGAGCGTTGTGACGTGCTCTTTGCTTCTGGTCTACTGGATCTACTACTGGTCGCTCTAGTCGATTGACGTTGGGTGTTGCCACTAGATCTCGTACTGGTACGATTAGAAGACTGTTTTACCGCGGGTCTGGTAGATCTATTCACTTGAGGTTGAGAAACTCTAGTGGACGTATTTGATCTGGTACTAACCGCTTTACGCTCATTTGCCACGCGACTGTTGGTATTCACACGAGTCGATGTTCTATTAGAGTTGCTCACGTTCCCAACTGATCTTCCTGTAATCCCAACATTGGGACTGGGTCTAGAAGTGGACATTCTGGTCGTATTGCTCTGACGATTGTCAAAAACACCTCTAGAATTACCAGCGGTTGACCTAGTATTTGAGATAGCTCTCGTGCTACGATCATTATTACGAGGTGTAACTACTTTAGATCTTCTATCATTAGAGTTACTGGCAATCGATCTACTGTTTTGACGATTGAAATTATCGTTTCTAAATATGGATTGTCGACCGCTTGCAATACTATTGCGATACTCTCTGCTGCTACGACTATTGGAAATGGCTCGACCGCGATTGTCACGACGACCTCTTTCATAATCTCTATATACGACACGATCATAAGGTCGATAGAAGGATCTACGAACTCTATTGTCTATATAACAACCGTTGTAGTAGGTAGGCGTATTCCAATAGTTTCTATGGTATGCATAAGAGAATCTAATCGGGTTGTAATATGCTCTATAAGGTCTATTGTATACCACTACACGATCTACAAATGGCGCGGCATAGTATCCATGCCATGGCTGGTAAACATAGTTTCTATTGTAAACATTAATAAAACCAGTATAGTTAAGGATTACTCCTGGACGACTGTAGTTGACATATAGATTTCCAATGTTGCGAACATATCCATTATTGTAATTGATGAATACATCACCAGCTTGAATGATGCGTCCATAGGCATCATAATAGATAGGTGTATTCTCGATTTGAATGACCGCTCCATAGGTATCATATTGTACATAAGGATCGTAATCATAACCCGTATTAAAGGAAACGTTTACATTGCCTATGTTGACGTTGGCGCCAAACCTAGGGCCATAATCCAAGAAATTAAAATCAAACTGACCATCAGGGAAAACGGCAAATTCAATTCCACCTTCTGTGAAAATAAAGCTGTTGGAATAACCGCGATAACGCGTGTCGTCATCGGCTGGTTTTTCTGCAGACGCCATTCCAAATCCTAGGAACAGCATCGCTAATAGGGTAGATAGCTTTTTCATAATTGAAAGGTATTAGCAGTGAACAACATCGTCCACTACTATTAACAAATCAACCAGCGTGCCAAAAAATATTTTAGCTATCTAGTAGTATGTCATAGTAATTGAAAATTTATCTGTAAATAATTTATTTACAGATACTTAAAAGTAAAATGGTTACTATAAACTCATTGGGTAGAAACTACAACGTTTTCGCTTTCGCGAAAGCGAACTCTTCCAAAAACATCTAATATTTAGAATTGGATATAGAGAATTTCAATGTCGTCCTCGAGATCGATGGGTTCATAAACACCGTAAGAAGTGTCCATTCTAAAACTGACTCCATCTTCCTGTACAAAGACTCGAGCCTCAATCTCGCTGCCATAAGCTACTGGGTTCTCATAGGTTTTACGCAGTTTTTCAAAAGTCAATCCTGGACGGATCATGGCATCTGGAACGCCGCCTGGATGTACAATTTCAATGGTACTGATGACATCTGATTCAAAATAGAAATACGCAAGTTCATTATCATATTCATCTACCAATTTATAAATATCAAACGTACCGTCACCAGTTTCAAGGATGTCTTGCACCACTGTATCGCCTTCTCTCAAATCAGCATTCAATAAGGTTGAGACATTACGATCGGCAATCAATTCGCCCAATTGCAACCTTTCCAAAACCTTCGCAATATCAAAGGCTTCATAAACAAATTCCAGATGTTGATCGCTGTATTCTTCTTCGTAATTATTTAAAGGTTCTTCCAGATCTTCTACTTCTTCATCTTTTTCTAGTGGTGTATAAGAGATGCTTTCTTCCTCAACAGCGACCGTGTCGATGCTTTCCATCACTGGTGCCGTTGGTGCTACATTTTTGCAACTAAGTGAGATGAGTAAAAGGGCGATGAAGCAACATCGAGAGAACATGCGAGACAAATTTATCAAGCTAAGATACAGCAGCCTTGTAGGTTTTCAAACAGCGTTCTCTTGCTTCTTTGTGATCCACGATCATTTCAGGATAATCATCAGTATCATGTTCTGGTACAAACTCATTGATGTATTTTCTGTCTTTATCAAACTTGTCCTTTTGAGTAATGGGATTAAATATCCTAAAGTACGGCGCTGCATCCACACCACTACCAGCAGCCCATTGCCAGTTGCCTACATTGCTGGAAAGTTCGTAGTCCAATAATTTCTCGGCAAAATAAGTTTCGCCCCAACGCCAGTCGATCAGTAAATGCTTGCATAAAAAGCTGGCGACCAGCATGCGCACGCGATTGTGCATATAGCCTGTTGTATTGAGCTCGCGCATTCCTGCATCGACTAATTTATATCCTGTCGTTCCCGTTTTCCATTTTTCAAACTCTTCCTCATTGTTGCGCCATTCAATACGATCATATTTCGCTCTAAAGGCATTGTCCGTAGTTTCTGGATAGTGGTAAAGAATCTGCATAAAAAACTCTCGCCAAATCAACTCTGATAGAAAAACCTTGTTGTTGGATTGTAATCCTTTTTTGACCATCTTACGCGGACTTGCCACACCAAACCTTAAATAAACTCCTAATCGGGTAGTGCCGTCTTGAGCCGGGAAATTTCTAGTCTTTTCGTATTGCTCAATCGTCGTTGGAGTCACATCATATTCAGGAACCTCAATGGATGACTTTCTGAAACCCATATCGCTCAAACTGAGATTGGGTAACCTAGAATTCTGGATACAATTCTCTAGAACGGAGCTGGTATAGTAAATACGCAGGCCATCTGCATCTTTATGTTCTTCTTCAAAACGTTCCAGCCATTTGTTTTTGTATGGTGTATAAACAACATAAGGATCGCCATCATTTTTAACGACTTCATCCTTTTCAAAAATCACCTGATCTTTAAACGTGTGGAATGCTATTTCTTCTTTTTCTAGTAGATCTTTGATGGCAGCATCACGTTCCTTGGCATAAGGTTCATAGTCGTGATTGGTAAAAACAGCATTTACATCGTGATCTTTGAGGATCTGTTTCCAGACATCTTCGGGTTTACCATAATACATCGCGATGGAACTTCCCACTTCATCCTGAAGTTGCGAACGCATACGTTGCAATTCTTCATAGATAAAAGTGACACGAGCATCATCTTCAGGTAGTTTATCAAGAATTTCCTTATCAAAAATGAAAATAGGCAGCACCGGCAAATCTGCTGATAAAGCCTCATAGAAACCTACATTATCATCTAATCGTAAATCACGTCTAAACCAAAAAACATTTACTGCATCTGCCATTTTATCCCAAATCTAATGTGGATTTACCACCGTCAAGACCTAAAACCTGGCCTGTCATCCATCCTGCATTTTGTTCCAATAGGTAAACGGCTAGGCCTGCAATATCTTCAGCAGTTCCTACGCGCTTTAATGGATGTAGGTTACCCATTTTTTCTTTTTTATCATCGCTGTTCAATAAACGACCAGCAAGTGGTGTGTCCACCAATGATGGTGCGATGACGTTTACTCGTACGGTTGGTGCATATTCTGCCGCTAGGGCTTTTGCAAAACCTTCAATAGCACCTTTGGCAGCGGCTACGCTGGTGTGAAATGGCATACCTGTTTGTACGGCTACGGTGGAAAAGAAAACCACGCTACCGTTACCACTCTTAGTTAACAATGGCATGATATCTCTAGTGACCTTAATCAAAGAGAAAAAATTGATGGCCATATCTTCTTCAAACTGTTCCTGTTTCAACATTTTGAAAGGTTTCAAATTGATGCTTCCAGGACAGTAAACAAAACCGTCCAACGATTCTGGTAATTGACTGGTGTCTATGGAGTCCGCACTGGCATCAAAGGTGATGTGAGTCACACCATCTGGTAGGTTTTCATTTTCTCTGGATGCTACAAAAACGTTGTTTCCTTCATGAAGGTGTTGAACGATAGCGTTTCCTATTCCGTGGCTGCCGCCTATAAGTAGTATATTTCTTGACATGTTAATTGAGTATATCTTGTTTTAAAGTTGATTGATCTGACGGTGCTGTGTAAACACCAAATTTTTTAATGAGTGCGCTTTCGCGAAAGCGAAATATTTCTTCTAGCTTAGGTTTCACTAGAAAGGGCTGCACTATTTTGCCCAAAATGCCCATGGGCAATCTATAATGAACAATATCCTCCATAAGAGTGCCGCCTGGAATCTCACTTATAAAATGTTTGTGGTGCCACGTGGCATAAGGTCCATACATTTGTTCGTCGACAAAGTATTCTTTGTCTTTCACCTGTGTGATGTGCGTGACCCAATTGGTCTTAAAAAAGGGTAGCGGCTTGACACTATATTCTATAAGTTGTCCTGGATACATGCCGCGTTCTGTTCCATATAGAACGGTCATTTCCATTTCTGGAGGCGTGAGTAGCTTGAGATTGTTGGGATCTGTTAAAAAATCCCAGGCTTGGTCAAGCGATATGGGAAGCTTTTGTTTGGTATGGATCTGGTAAAGTTTCAATACGTTTTGTTTAGCGATTAAAGATAATCCCTAAACAAAAGTACGGCTCTCAATCCTTTGTTAATTGTCTGGCTCGCTATCGTCACGCAGCTCGCCGTTGGTATATTCAGCGTTCAAGGCAAACTTGATTCCTACCGAAAAAATGAGATTGGAAATATCAAAACTGGGCTGTAACCCGGTTTGAAAGACTGGATCATCACTAAAAAAGATGTCGCGTCTATTATCATAAGCAAGAGCATCACCCAGCGACCCATGATATTGTGGCGCAAAGTACAGCTGCACACTACGACGGAAGTAATAATTAAATCGTAGGCCGGTTTCTAAGACTAACGGAAACTCTTTTATAGCATCATTGTTTGGTGAATAATTTTGCTGATTGTTCTGGCTTACCGCATCTTCAGAATTTGTATTGAGATAACCTATTCCAAATCTAGCAAAGGCATCTACCTGAAAACGATTAAAGGTTTTTGAACCTACGATTCCAACACTTAGGCTTGACAGCGATGTATTATCCACATCATACACGGCAGCAAAAGCCGTCTCGTTATAAGTGTGACGAGCACCTATGCTTAACCCTACATTCTTATTGAAGTAATAATCATAAGTAAGTCCAACGGACAACCCAGAGCGTGAAATGTCTTGATAATCTCCAGTAGGTTCGGCTATACCCAGATCAATGGAAAGGTTATATCGTGGAATTTCCCGCAAATGCACAGGCACATCTTCATTTGCGCGTTGTGCTATCGCCATGGCTGGAAAAATGAGTAAAAGCAGGAGTCGTTTCATGCGGTAAATATATCTCAAACGTATTGGGAAAGCTTTATATAAGATTATGATTTCGTTTTGTTCGCTTTCGCGAAAGCGTGGTAACTTTAGGTATAACTTATAAATTAGAAATCATGAGCGATAAAGAAATCGAAGGAAAAATGGATCAAGCCAAAGGAAAAGTAAAAGAAGGTTATGGTAAAGTAACTGGAGACAAATCTACCGAGGCAGAAGGAAAAGCTGATCAAGCCAAAGGGAAAGTGAAAGAAGCTTTTGGCGAGGCAAAACGTAAAATCAAAAACGCACTAGACAGCGACGAAAAATAGAAATGGAAAAACTAACCGAAGCACAGATTGAAAAACATCTGGAAAAAGTAGAAGGATGGGATTATTATGATGATGCCATTCACACTACTTTTGAATTTGACAATTTCATGGATGCCTTTTCAGTAATGACAAGAATAGCCATGGAAGCCGAAAAGATGGAACACCATCCAGACTGGCACAACGTATATAACACACTGGAAATTACCCTGAGCACACATGACGCAGGTGGTCTAACGGAAAAGGATTTTAAACTTGCCGCAGCCATTGAGCATATTGTAGGAGATGAGTAATTTTCTCTTTTAAAATAGAAACCTCGCTACTGGCGAGGTTTTTTTATGCTTGTATTTTAGAAAAGTCTTAAGAAAAATCCCACGAAATGTGGCTAACTTGGAAATAAAAACATGAAACGATTATTAATTATTGCGGTATTATTGATTAGTGGGCTAGCAGCCGCTCAAGATTATGTGGCACCAGAACCTAATGAACGCCAGAAAGAAGAAGGAAAGGAACTAGCCAGAGAAATGGATAAACAACTTTCTCTAACTGAAAAGCAATTGCTACTCGTAGAAAAGGTAAATGCCACTTTTAACGCACAGCGTGACTTAGTTCTGGGTAATAAAGATCTCACCTTAGCAGAAAAAAATGAAGTATTACAATCGTTATATGTCGAGCAAGGTCGTGAGATGACAGATATTTTAGTAAGAGAACAGCTTGATCTTTATGAACGAATAAGAGGTGATATCCAGCCACTCATTGTCATAGAAGAGTAAATCGTATTGATAAATTATGAAACCGCCTTAATGGCGGTTTTTTTTGTGGTTGCAAGAGATAGAGCATAACCTTAATTTTACACTTCAAAATTTAAGTAATCAATGGGAAGAGCATTTGAATTCCGCAAGGCGCGCAAGATGAAACGATGGAGCGCCATGTCAAAAGCATTTACACGTATAGGGAAAGATATCGTGATCGCTGTAAAAGAAGGTGGTCCAGATCCAGATTCCAACGCAAAGTTGCGTGCCGTTATCCAGAATGCAAAGTCGGTCAACATGCCTAAGGCGAATGTGGAGCGCGCGATTAAAAAAGCAAGCGATAAGGATACTAAAAATTATGAAACGGTGCTATTTGAAGGCTATGCACCTCATGGTATCGCTGTTCTTGTAGAGACTTCTACAGACAACAATAACAGAACGGTAGCTAACGTACGTAGCTACTTTACAAAGTACGATGGTAGTTTAGGCACCAGTGGATCGGTTGAATTTATGTTTGAGCATAAGTGTCATTTCCGAATTCCAGCAGAAGGAAAAGACCTGGAAGAGTTAGAGCTGGAGTTGATCGACTATGGAGCTGAGGAATTGTTCCTGGATGAGAAAGATGAAGACGATGACAATAGCGTTGATGGAATCATGATCTATGCAGATTTTCAAAACTATGGTGCGATGCAATCTGGACTGGAAGAAATGGGACTTGAAATATTAAGTTCTGGATTTGAATACATCCCAACCGTTCAAAAAGAATTGACTGATGAGCAGCGTGAAGACGTTGACAAACTTTTGGAGAAACTGGAAGAAGATGACGATGTAAACAATGTTTACACAACCATCAAAGAAGATGAATAAATCGAGTTTTCCTTATTGATAAAAATCAAATTTGATTGTCAATCAGAATGGTGTAGATGTAGAGATAGCTTATTTTATACCTATTGCTTTTGAATCGTCAAGCAAATAGGTATCTTTAATATCTAACCTAAAAATCAAATAAAATGGTAAAGCAGAAATATCAAAGCGTCCTAGATCTAGGAGAAAAATTAAATATCCATGGTGGCGATGTAAAAGTCAATAATGGAAAACTAGAAATTACGGGAACAGCTTCTACACCTTATGAGAAGGACCTTTTGTGGGACGAGATCAAAAAAGTAGGTGGTGAGAATCCGTCAGATCTTATGGCAGATATTAAGGTAGCTGATAGCTCTGTTTATGCCATTCATACCGTAGAAAAAGGTGAGTCTCTTAGTTTGATAGCCAAGCACTATTATGGAGATCCTATGAAGTATAAAAAGATTTTTGAAGCCAACACAGACAAGCTGAAAAATCCAGATATGATTCATCCAGGACAGGATTTAATCATCCCTAATAAATAGGTTTATCCACTTCACAAAAATGCCGCTCAATCGAGCGGCATTTTTTGTATCAAGTCATTAGAGAAATCCTGTAGTTCCTTAAAAAACCTATGGAATTGATCTTCAAGCTCGTCATAGTGTTCGCGCAATTCCTTCAATGCAAATTGCATCTTGCTCTTGTTTTTGGTGCGTTGGTCCATTTGATACAGGATTTTACCCATTCCTTCTATCGTGCGGTAGCTGTACAACCAGTTGTGCTCAACCATGATAGGGTAGAAGCGTTGTATGCGCCTTGGCAGGATATCCCAACGATCTTTCAGGTCTTGATAAAAATCCAATGTAAAGCCTTCTAGATCTTGTGAGTGATACATGGACCAGTTGGCAGCTAGAAAATGGTCATAGTACAAATCAACAATCACACTACTCCATAATCCGTAGACAGGCCTTATCAATTCTTTGCTTTCGCTTACGATTTCATGAGAATCAGTGTAAGAATCAATGAGCCGATGAATAGTGATACCACGTGCAACATCTTCTGGAAACCGTGAAAAGTCCTTTCCTCTAACAGAATCTGCTATAAAATTCCCTATTCGCAGCTCTTTGTGATCTCCAGAAAGAAGGATGTGGGCAAGATAATTCATCGATGGAATTGCGGTTAATGGCGTAGAAAACTACATTTGCCGTAAATGTAAGGCATAAACAACATGACATTAATAAAATCTATTTCAGGAATACGTGGAACCATAGGTGGAGCACCAGGTGATAACCTCACACCATTAGACGCCGTAAAGTTTGCAAGCGCTTATGGGAAATGGATAAAAACGGCTTCTGGTAAAGAAAAACCTGTGGTAGTAATAGGTCGTGATGCCCGCATTAGTGGTTCTATGATCCAGTCGTTGGTTCAAAATACGTTGGTAGGTGTAGGTTGTGATGTTATTGATTTGGGATTGAGTACCACACCTACGGTAGAAGTTGCCGTACCTATGGAAAAAGCAGATGGCGGTATCATTTTAACTGCCAGCCATAATCCAAAACAATGGAATGCCCTAAAACTGCTCAACAACAAAGGAGAATTTCTGGATGGAGTAGAAGGTCAGAAAATATTGGATACTGCAGATGCAGAAGATTTCGCTTACGCGGAAGTTGATGATCTAGGTCAGGTAACCACCATTACCGACTATATCGATAGGCACATAGATGAGGTGCTGCGATTGCCTCTGGTTCAAGCCGAAGCCATTCAAAAAGGAAACTTCAAGGTAGTGGTGGATGGAGTGAATTCCACTGGTGGGATTGCGGTTCCAGCACTATGCAAAAAATTAGGTGTTGAGGTAGTAGAACTATACTGCGATCCCACAGGTCATTTCCCACACAATCCAGAGCCGCTTAAAGAGCATCTAGGCGATTTGTGTGCTGCCGTAAAAGAGCATCAAGCCGACTTTGGTATCACAGTAGATCCAGACGTGGATCGATTGGCATTTATCACAGAAACTGGCGAAATGTTTGGTGAAGAATACACGCTAGTCGCTTGTGCTGATTATGTCCTGAGCAAAAACAAAGGCAATACGGTAAGCAATCTTTCATCTTCCAGAGCCTTGCGCGACGTGACTGAAAAGCATGGTGGCACTTATCAGGCCGCTGCCGTTGGTGAGGTGAACGTAGTTCAAAAAATGAAAGACGTAAAAGCTGTAATAGGTGGTGAAGGAAATGGTGGGATCATATATCCAGACAGTCATTACGGTCGTGACGCGTTGGTTGGGATCGCATTGTTCCTTTCTTTGTTGACTGAAAAGAAAATGAAGGTAAGCGAACTTAGAGCTAGTTATCCCAGCTATTTCATGAGCAAGAAAAAGGTAGAACTTACTAAAGGGATGCCGGTAGATGCCATTCTCAAAGATGTGGAGAAAAAATATGCTTCAGAAGATTTGACAACCATCGATGGTGTCAAGATCGATTTTGAAAACGAATGGGTACACTTGCGGAAATCAAATACCGAACCTATCATTAGAATTTATACAGAATCTGCTAGTCAAGAATCTGCAGATCAATTAGCAGATCGCTTTATTGATGAACTCGAGGCGATAGCTCAACAGCACGCTTAACATCCTGTGGTTTGGTTTTCCAGCGTTTGTGAGACCATAAATAGTATTCTGGCTGTTTCCTGATTTGATCTTCCAGCTTTTGGAAAAATGAATCGGTGACAAGCCATTCTGGTTCTTTACTGGCGTCAAGAGTAATCTTGTCAAAATGCGCCTTGTAATAACCGCGCCGCACTTTTTCTACCTGCAAGTAATATACAGGCATGCCGTATTGATGTGCCATGCGCTCGCCACCCATAAATACCGGTGTTACCTGATCAAAGAACTTTGTAAAAAACTGCGCTGATGATGGCTTGGGCGCTTGATCTGCGACGAGAGCGTACAAACCAGCTTCATCAGAATTGCGACTGGCGCGTATGATGTTATAGGCCTTTTTCATGGGAACGAGATCAGAACCAAATTTGGATCGCACTTCTCTTATGTACTGGTCAAAATGCGGGTTTTTAATGGGTTTGTACACCACATAAGTCCTAAAATCCAGGAAATCATCTAGAGCTATGGTCCATTCGTAACTGGCCTGGTGTGCTAACATGAGGACGATGGGTTGTCCCGCTTTCGCGAAAGCGTTAATCTCATCCACATTGTCACAAACAAATCTTTTTTGAACTTCTCCACGGCTTATTCCTGTCGACTTGATCATCTCGACAAATATGTCACAGAAGTGGCGTGTACTTTTTTTTGAAAGAGCTACGACTTGCTGAGCATTCAACCCAGGAAAGGCAATTTTGATATTTGATGCAATGACCTTTTTGCGGTACCCAATGATGTAATACAGGATAAAGTAAACCACATCACTTAAGGCATAAATCACGGCAAAGGGAAGTCTTGCAATGAGCCAAATAAAAGGGTAAGCGATGTAAAATGCAGCGGCTTGCATCAAAGGATTTTTGGCAAATATACTATCTTGCCCACTAAGTATTTTTATATGTTTTACAGCATTGACCTTGTCACCATTGCTATTATCGCAATCACTTGTATCATTAGCTTTAAAGGCTTTCAGGATCTGGAATTCTTTGATCGATACAAGTTCAATATCTATGGCATCCAGCGTGGTGAACACTTTAGGTTTTTTACCAGTGGTTTTCTACATCTGGATTTACAGCACTTGTTTGTCAATATGCTGACGCTTTATTTTTTTGCTAACATCGTGGTGAGCAGTTTAGGAGATGTTTCTTTTGTCATCCTATACATCGTTAGCTTATTGGGCGGTAATTTTTTGAGTTACTTGTTCCACAAGGATGAATACCATTATAGTGCGATAGGAGCCAGTGGCGCGGTTTCTGGAATTTTGTATAGTAGTATTCTATTGTCTCCAGAAATGATGATTTATGGCATTATACCAGGCTATGTCTTTGGTATAGGGTATCTGGTATATTCTATTTATGGAATCAAGAATAGAGTAGGTAATATTGGGCACGATGCGCATTTTGGCGGTGCTGTTGCAGGCTATGCGACGACCCTAATTTATGATTATAGAATTATCTTAAATGAGCCTATTACCGTCATTGCCTTACTTATTCCTATCATCATTCTATTTGTCCTAATGAAACTGGGAAAAATTTAATTGAGCAGTTCTTCCAGCTTGTCATGTAGTGCTTTTCCTCTGAGGTTTTTTTCAATGATGACACCGTTTTCATCTAAAAGAAAAGTAGCTGGAATTGCAGACACGTTGTACAATTGCGCAATAGGGTCTTGCCATTTTTTTAGTCTTGAAATGTGATTCCAGGTCATTTGATCATCCTCGATGGCTGCTATCCACTTATCTCTGTCACTTTCCTGATCCAGCGATACACTTATGATATTGAAGCCTTTATCGTGGTATTTTTGGTAGGCTTCAACGACATTGGGGTTCTCTCTTCTACAAGGTCCGCACCAGCTGGCCCAAAAATCGATTAGAGTTACTTTCCCCAGCACTTCAGGAAGTTTGATCACCTCACCAGCTGGATTCTTACCTTCAAAATAAGGTGCTTTTTTACCTATGGCGACTGTTTCCACTCTAACCAGTTTTTCATCAATGGACTGCATGACGGGATGATCTACAAGGTCTTTATCAATGAGGTTGTAAAGTTCTCTAATTTTTTCAGGTTCCAGTCTATATTCATTGTACAAAGATTGCAGCGCGACCGGTGCTACGATCTCGTTAGGATGCTTCTTGATAAAATTGATCATGTTGTCATTATAGGTCAACTGCATCGTCTCGTATTCTTTTTTGAGTCGCTCCAGGCCTTCTTGACCTTCTTTGTCAAAAACCTCTTGCTGATCCTGACGTAGATTTTGGGTGGAAACCGCTTGATCAACTCTCATTTTTAGGTATTCAGAAAACACTTCATTTTCTTTTCCAGCACGAACCGTACTGTACACCAGGCTGTCCTTTTTAAGCTCTAATTCTATAGGCTGATTTTCTGACACGAAGAGCAGGATACCATTAGCACCGTCCAGCGTTAGTAGACGTTGATCGCTTAGTTCCTGTACTTCCTGCAAGCCGAAGTCAAACTTCTCGTTCATAACAATGGCGGTATCCAGTGGTATAGGAGAACCATTTCCATCGACTTCATTCAAATAAACACGTATGCCATTAGGAACATTGGGAGCTTTACCTGTAATGATGGCAGGTCCTTTATTTTCCTGACAGCTTAATAGACAAAGAGTTATAAAAAAAAGGGGTAAGACTGATCTCATTTCTTAATTTTTACCAAAAATACTAGATAATTCGGGTTAAAATAATCCCAAGGCACGGATATTGAACCTTAAACCAATCAATAATCGTATTTTTAATATATGAAATGTAACTCTAGTTTTAGTGGAGACCACCAGATGGATGTGGTGCTAAGTTTTGATAGATTAATCAATGCTTATGCCTCTCGCGTTGAAACCGAAAAAAACGGTTTTAAGAAGCTTTACTATTCTGCCTTGTTACAGGCCATCTCTAAGAATGGCTTTCCTAATGCCGATATTACCGAAGAAAATCTAGATGATTATTCTGAACCTATCGATCTAATTCTTTCAGAGCTTTTTCCTAAAAGTCTGACCAGTAATGAGATCAAAGCGGCTACCATACCATTCTCATCAGTGCTGTTCAATTGTACCGATCGATTGACAAAGATTTTTGAGAATGCTGGCGAGAATTACACATTTGACTTTTTAGAAGAAGAGACCTTTGATAGGTTTCGATTGGCTTGCGGCTTGGTTCTCAATAAGTGTTATGATATGAAATTAGATATTGGGAAACTGCTTCATGCAGAAATTCCTGATGCTAATGGTAACATAAGAACTTATAGAATTACCTACAACGCAGATTTCATAGACGTTTTTAGCAACAGCAAATCCGAACAGCTGACCGAGGACGAAATCAATGAATTACTAAGGTTTCCAGACGATGAAGAACGATGGAGAAAAGCCTTCCCACAAGGAGCATATCAATTCAAGGGTTTTGGAATTATATCTTTTACTGATGTCACAGTCGATGCCGCGATATCTGAATTAAAAACCATACTGCTCAATCAGCCAGGCTCAAAGCTTGCAGACAAGGAGAATTTTGTCAACATCTTTAAAAAGATGTTTAATATGGATAAAATCTACGCAGGATTCACCAGTTTTGACCATTATGACAGCACTTTTGAGCAAATGCATTTTTCTGACGCGCCCAGTTATATTTTAGGGCAAAGTCATTCAAAGCTTTCGCAAAATGCTATTTGTAGGGATGCCTACAAGCATTTGGTCCAGCTGCATAAACCACTTATAATTCCTGATGTAGAAGACTATCACAGCAAACAGGAAGTTACCTTCATGACCGGCAACTTGCTGGAAGCTGGAATTAAGAGTGCCGTTTTGTATCCTGTGACTAAGCACGATAAGCTTTTGGGAGTTCTTGAGCTAGGTAGTGATATTACCTTTGGACTTAACAGCTTCAATACGATTAAGATTGAAAACATCATTGATTATATCAAAGCAGCTGTCATACGTGGTGAAGAAGAAGATGAAAATAGGGTAAAGGCCATTATTCAAACAGAATGTACGTCTATACATCCTAGCGTGCAATGGAAATTTGAGCGTGAAGCCAGACGTATCTTAAAATCTAAAATCAACGGCAAGGAAGAAACCTTCAAGGACATCGGTTTTGAGGATGTTTTTCCGTTGTACGGGCAAATTGATATTGTTGGTAGTAGTGATTCCAGAAATCATGCTATCAAGGAAGATCTCTGTTACCAGTTGGATGAAGTCTGTAGTATTATCGCTTCCGCGAAAGCGTACGAACCACTGCCTATCTATGATCAAATAGGCTTTAGAGTTCAAGACTACAAAGAAACACTTGAAGGTCAGGCGATCGATGCCAATTCTGAACGAGGAATCATCAAACTATTGACTGATGAAATCAATCCTGTAATGGATCACATCAAAACCATTTCTGACGATTTGAAAGATCGTGTTGATTCCTACCAAGAGAAGTTGGATCCATTGAGTGGTGTGATTTACGAGAATCGTAATAACTACGATAACACGGTACAGACGATCAATCATGCCCTATCTAGGTATATTGATAAGAAACAAAATGAAGCGCAAGGTATCTATTCACACTTTTTTGAAAGATTCAAAACCGATGGTGTGGAACACAATATTTACATAGGTGGTAGCATCAATGAAGAGGCAGAATTCAATGTAGTTTACCTGTACAACCTAAGATTGTGGCAGTTGCAAACTATGATTGAAATGGAAGATAAATTCTATTCCATTCAGGAAAATCTTCCTTCACAGCTAGATGCCGCATCCATGATTCTGGTGTTTGACAATACTTTAAGCATACGCTACCGCATTGATGAAAAACGATTTGATGTAGATGGAACCTACAACGCTCGGTATGAAGTCATCAAGAAACGCATTGATAAGGCGCACATCAAAGGCACCGATGAGCGTATCACCCAAAAAGGAAAGATCTCTATAATCTATACCAATAATGAGAACCGTCGTGAATACATGCGGTACATCAACTATCTCCAACACAAAAAGTATTTAGGTGACGAGGTAGAACATCTGGAATTAGAAGATGTACAAGGTGTCATAGGCCTTAAAGCGATTAGGGTAAATGTTCTTTACGGTTTCAAAGCGTCTGAAAACAGAATGACTTATGACGATTTGATTGATGAATTATCTCTTAAGCAAGTAGAGAGCGAATAGAGTAATCAGTCTCTTACCTTTATAAAAAGTAAAAGCCACCATTTTTATAAATGGTGGCTTTTTTTGATATCATGTTTTGAATATTACCCTGGAACTATTTCTGCTACTACAGGATATTCATAGGTAGTAAACGCGATCACAAAGGCAATCACTGACGCAATGATACCTATCATGAATATGGTATACGTCCATCTTAATAGACTGTATTTACGGTTGAGTACGACACCTAGCAGCCATAAATCCTTTAGAAGACTTTGATAGACTTCTTCCTTATCATCCAGTAGATTCATCAATGCTTTTTGATATCTCTGGAAAGGCACCTTATGAAAATTACCAAAAAATAGTAGGTTAACCTCACGCTTTTCTACCTGCTCATCGGTAAACTCACCACTGGTGACGTTTGGCCTTGTAGATAAAATGGAAAGAATGATACTGGCCACAGAGAATAAAATTAAGATCAATGTAGGATACAGTAAATGACGGTTGCTCACTTGATCCAGTTTAGGAATCAAGTTAGCCAGTGCTAGTGAGATGATAATAGCATTTACAGACAACAGAATGTTTGCCTTAGTATCTGCAATGTCACTAAGTTTGATGTGGTTTCTTAAAGTAGTTCGAAAGAGCGTTTGAATTGCACGTTCAGGGCTTTGGTTCTTGAGGTCTACCTTAAGTTTCTCCTTGTTGTATTTGGCAGCTTTCTTCTTTTTCTTTTTGAAAAGCTTCATCAAGTTTTCGTTCTTCTTGACGTTCCAGTTTTTTACGGCATACTCGCTGTAATAGCGGTGCTTTTCAGTAAAAACCAGAATATTTTCCTTGCGCCATTCCTTATTAGACATTTCTTTACCACGCAGTTCCAACTCTTTTTTGAGCAATTCGCTGGTTTCAAAGTAATAGTCCTTGGCAAAATGTGAAGAGTCTGCATCACGCAATATTTCTTCTAGCTTACCTGTGGGTTGGTCATTGAACTTAGTAGCTCTTATTAGCTTTTGCACCAGTTTAATGGTGTCCTTATCAACGTTTTGATCTGTGAGGAATTCTTCAGCTATTTTTGCGCTTGCTTCCTCATGTCCATCGGCACCAAGAATGTAGCCCGTGTCGTGCAGCCATGCGGCCAGTAATAAGGCCTCTTTCTCTTTAACATCTATTTCAGAGTTGTCGATAATTTCGTGTGTACTTTTAACAACCCGTTTAGTATGTGTATAGTTGTGATACACATAAATATCATCTAATTTCTCCTTGAAAAGGTGCAACACAAAATCGTCGGCTGCGTTAAGTAATTCAGTCATATTAAGGTTTGAGAATTAAAATTACCACGAATTGATAACTTATGCTTAAAAATAACATTCTTTTATTAATCGCAATCTGCACTCTTGCGGGTTGTGCAAGTTATCAAGCACAGTATAAGGAAGAAGAATTAGAGCAATATCCATCAGGACAAGCGGTAGAAAAGAGCTTTTACTTAATAGGTGATGTAGGCTACTCGCCTTTAGGTGGTAAGAGTGATGGATTGTTGTCGTTAGAAAGTTATCTAGAAGGCAAAAACACTCAAGAAGATTTGCTCATTTTTTTAGGTGATAATATTTATCCCACAGGAATGCCCGCTGAAGATGATGAATTCAGGCCAACAGCAGAAAATCATCTAGATGCGCAAATAGACGTCGCTAAAAGCTTTGGTGGGAAATCCATCTTTATTCCTGGAAATCATGACTATTATAATGAGAACCTTGTCAATGTAGAACGAGAAAAGGAATACATAGAAAAGGCCATGGATGATAAAGATATCTGGCAGCCTAGCGTTGGATGTCCCATAGAAAGTCGCGAGATCACACCAGATATACAGTTAATCATTCTCGATAGCCAGTGGTACCTGGCAAAATGGGATGAGATCCCAACTATCAACGACGACTGTGATCAGATTAAAACCAGAGATCAATTCTTTCTTGCACTGGAAGATGAGTTCAAAAGGAACCAAGACAAAACCATTCTGGTAAGCCTGCACCATCCACTGTTTACCAACGGTGTTCATGGTGGACAGTATGCTGCTATCAAGCACCTTTTTCCAACACAAGGCAGATTACCTATTCCTGTACTGGGATCGCTGGTAAGCTTGATCAGAACCAGTGGTGGCGTGAGTGCGCAGGACAAGCAAAACAAAAGATATCAGGAAATGGCAGACCGTTTAAGCAAGCTTGCCATTGCCTCAAAAGCACCTCGCATCATATTTTCCAGCGGTCACGAACACACCTTGCAATACATTGAAAATTCTGGTGTGAGGCAGATTGTTTCAGGATCTGGTGCTAAGCAAGGTTATGCCACCTTAAGTAATGATGGGCTATTTGCTTATGGCGGTAAAGGCTTTGCCCGCATGGACGTGATGGAAGATGGTAGTTCGTGGGTTCAATATTATGGCTGGGATGGACAGGCTCACAAATTACTGTATACTAAAAAGGTGATTGAGCAACCTAAATCTTTCAATGTGGACTCGTTGCCAGATCGTTTTCCCGCTTTCGCGAAAGCGAACATATACGAAGATGAAAAAACAGACAAATCTGAAGTTTTCAAAGGATTATGGGGCAAAAAGTACCGAGAACTCTATGGCACAGAGATCAATGCCAAAGTTGGGATCCTAGACACTCTCAAAGGAGGTTTAAAAATTCTGAGAGCCAGCGGTAGCATAGAAACCAGATCCTTAAGATTGCAAGATCCCAGCGGTAGGGAATATGTGTTGCGCGCCTTGAAGAAAAGCTCTGTTCAGTTTTTGCAAAAAACCGTTTTCAATGATACAGATGTTTCGGTTGGGTTTGATAATACGGGTGCCGAGGATTTGCTATACGACTTTTACACAGCAGCACATCCATATGGAGCACTAGTCATTCCAGATCTCGCTGCTGCAGTGGATATTTTTCATACCAATCCAGAGATTTATTATATCCCTAAACAAAAAGCGTTAGGGCAGTACAATAATAATTTTGGCGATGAATTGTACATGCTGGTGGAACGACCAGAAGAAAATTATAACGAATTGGCGAGCTTTGGCAGGCCTAACGATATTAAAAGTACCGAGGATCTTTTTGAAAGGTTGCGTCGCGATGAAAAGTATAAGGTGGACGAGGCATCTTTCATTCGCGCCCGCATGTTTGACATGTTGATAGGTGATTGGGATAGAGGCAAGGATCAATGGCGATGGGCAGAATTTGAAAATCCCGATGGCACGGTAACCTATAAACCAATACCAAGAGATAGAGATCAGGTATTTTCCAACTTTGACGGTGCTGTTTTTGCCACCTTGAGAACTTTAGTGGGCATCACCAATCAGTTTGCTACCTACGAGGACGATTTAAGTAACGTGAAATGGTTCAATACTTCTGCCACCTATCTAGATAGAAACCTAGCTCAAGAGGCCAACCTTGAGGCATGGAAAGAACAGGCGAGATACATTCAAGAGAACCTTTCAGATGAGACTATTGAGCAAGCCTTCCAAAACCTACCGGCAGAAATTTATCCAGACGAGAGTACACAGACGATTATTGAAAGCATGAAAGCACGTCGCGATAATCTTGTAGATATTGCGGCTCGTTATTACAATGTCATTTCAAAACTGGCGATAGTCACCGGTACTGATAAAGATGATATCATAGAAATAGAACGCGTTTCAAAAGGTGTTACCAAAGTAACGGTCTATAGGAACAAAGGTGGTGAGAAAGCAGATGTTGTTTTTCAAAGAACCTTTGATCGTTCTGAAACCAAGGAAATCTGGATTTATGGATTGGATGATGACGATATTATTCACGCCACTGGTAATCCCAACAATCCTATAAAGGTAAGAGTCATCGGCGGCCAGAATAACGATATATACGATATTGAAAGCGGCAGAGCCATCACGGTTCATGACCATAAAACAAAGGAAAACACCTTTGTTGAGATGGAAGATGCCGTGAAGAGATTGACGAACAGTTACGAGATCAATACCTACGATCCCAAAAAGGCAATACAGGCCTCCAATATTCTGACGCCAGCCATAGGTTTTAATCCAGATGATGGTTTGCGACTGGCGGTTCAAAACGTCTATACCGTTGATGGATTTAATCGCAATCCGCATACAAGAGTACATAAACTGACTGCCGGATACTTTTTTGGAACTGAAGGTTATACCATTGCTTATGAAGGAGAATTTGCTGGAGTTTTTGGTGAAATGAATCTCTTGCTTTCTGGAAAATGGAATGGTCCTACGTTTACTGAAAACTTTTTTGGTTTTGGAAATGAAACCAATAATCCAGATGACGACTTAACGTACGATTTCAATCGTGTGCGATTGAGTACCTACAGTGCTGGCGCAGGAGCGATTTATCGCGGTGAATATGGTTCTAACTTGAGAGTGAACCTGACTGTAGAAGGGAATCAAATTCTGGAAGATCGTGGTAGGTTTATTACTCAGTTTCCAGGTTCACAAACAGATCCCGAATTCTTTGATAGAAAATGGTTTGGAGATGTCAATATCACTTATAACTACACCTCTTTTGATAATAACTTGAATCCTACTCGTGGGATGATCTTTGAGATCAACAACGGTTTGGTGGGTAATTTCCAGCAGATAGATGACACCTTTTATTACTTCAAACCTAAAATGGGCTTTTACAATGCTTTGACCAGAGACCGTAAACTAGTGCTTCGATCCTTGGCTCAATCTCACATCATCGTAGGTAATGATTACGAATTTTATCAAAGCGCGCAGTTAGGTCAAATGACAGGCTTGAGAGGTTACCGTACCCAGCGATTCTCTGGACAACGATCTTTTGTCACTTCAGGAGACATACGCTATAGTTTTAATGAATTTAAGTCTGGATTTGTACCCTTACAAATAGGAGTCTTTGTGGGTGGTGATGTAGGTCGTGTTTGGTTGAGTGGTGATTTTAGTGAAAGATGGCACAACGATTATGGCGGTGGTATTTGGGTGAATTCTGCAGAGGCAATAGGAGCTACATTCAACCTCTTTCACGGCGATGATGGTTTAAGATTTAGTTTCCAAGTAGGATTTAATTTCTAACAATTTCTGACTATAAATAACAAACTTGATGGATGTTGATTTCCATCAGGTTTTCTATTTTTGATCAAAAGAATAACTAATGCTAAATCCCAGAACCGGAATCGTTTTGATCGCTTTAGGCAGCGTGATTGTTATCATCGGAATTCTATTTTACTTTTTGGAAATATTCGGAGCCACAGGAATGATCCTTTTAGGCGTCTTGGTAGAAATAGTTGGTGGGATCAGTTTTCTCAAGACTCGTAAGAAATATAAGAAATAAGCTACCAGTAAAAATGGGCCATAAAAAAACCGTCCCAAACAAGTTAGAACGGTTTTTTATCAAAAACGTTTTATTAGACCGCTTTGTGAATGTCTCCAGTCTTCATTCTCCATGCATCTAACATCCAGCTGGTAGTTTCCAGTTCACGTATGTAGGCACCAATTAAATCAATAGTACCTTCATCTTCCGCTTCTCCTGCAACTTCCACTACTTTGGACATTTGCTTCAATAACAATCCATGATCATCGATTAATGCATTGACCATTTCAACATCCTTAAGTTCAGATTTTGCTTCTTTAATACTTGACATTTTTAAGTAGTCACTATAGTTAGAAGTAGGCTGAAATCTAAGTGTCAATATACGCTCTGCGATCTCATCTATTTTGAGAATGGCATCGTCGTACATTTCTTCAAATTTCACATGCAAATCAAAGAAGTTATGTCCTAAAATATTCCAGTGAAAATTTCTTAGTTTTTGGTAATACAAATGATAGTCGGCTAATAAGATGTTCAATTCTTTTGAAGTATTATTAGCTTTCTCGGCATTAAAATTTAGGTAACTCATTTTTTGGTTTTTTCTTTTTCTTTTTTGTTGATGGTTGTAGAGTCCAGATCAAAATCTTTTGGCTTTGAACGGTCTCCCATTTCTCCTAGTGGCTTATCACTCTTAGTTCTTTCAAATTTGCGTTCCATAATGTTTTGTTTTTACTAAAGATAAACCGCAACGTGCTCATCTTTAAAAACATCATGTTAAATCGTGCTTAAGGAGTTGGTAAAGCCGCCACCACAAAGAAGCTCTCAAAATCTCCACCAGGCCACTGCATCCATATCATGGGAGCAAATCCACGCTCTAGGCTTTGGCGCACTTCTGGCAATAATTGCTCATGAGTAAATGCCACCTGCAAGGACTGTGGTCGCATTTTCCATTGCTTTTTTTCAGGTAGAAAATAGAGGTTGGAGGTTATCGCTTTCGCGAAAGCGAACTCATCCATATAATATCCCTTGATGCATCTTTTATTGAGGTATTTAAATTCATGCCGCCACATTTCTCGTGGGATATAAACGTGCGCAAGGAAGCAAACCTGCTGCTTGATTTGGGTCACATCTATGTTCAATGATTGGAGCAGTTCAAGGGTTTCAGGTAATTGTAAAATAGGTAGTTGCCTGTTTTTAAGATGGTCAAACTTCTTAATGAAATAATCGCGCCTATTGGGTCCAACATAACTGGAGAGCTCCTGGTTTTGATCGTGGCTCAAGTAAGCGGATTTATAATTTTTGCCCAGCTCAAAAATGTAGAATTTGTACACCAACTCGACATGAAACACCTGCTGCGTACTTTTGTGTTTCAAGATGTAATCAATCTCGCCTAGGGTACGATTGCCTCTAAACACCTGTACGTTGGATGCGAGAACTTCATAGTTGGAGCTTTGCCTCGCGCAGAATTCAAAAAAGTATTCCGCTCGTTTACCCAATACGGTGCCATGAGGAATCGACGGCAATTCTAGAATATCTTCCTCATCGCTCAAATGGCTAAAATCAAAATTGGATAAAGGAAATTGCTGAATACCACCTAGCGTTCCCTGCCAGAAAGTGGACGTCTGGTAGAAAGCCTTGAACCTGTCATAGTCCGTATTCAAAATGGCGATGTGCTTTTGAGATAAGCTCTTGAAGATGGGCCTAAATTGAATAAAAGGTCCAGTCCTGATAACGGCTGCAGGAAACCATGCTTTTCTTGAAATACCTGCATGTAGGGTTTGATTTCAAGATCTGATCTCTTTTTAGCAGTGATCAGGTAGGTGGCAAGCTCATCACTTTGGTAGTCGTCCGTAAAGTTTAAATCGGTAGCTAGATTGAGCTGTGACAAGAGCCACTGCATGGTTTTAATATTCCATTCCATAAGTTTCTCTGGAATGTCCTGATACAACTCCATTAAGTCATCCTCATAATATTCGTAATAAGGACTGCTTTTATAGGCGCTGGTGATGCTTTTGAGATGGTTGGATGCCCAAGGCTGTGATAGGTCTATAAGAACATCTTTGTACAGCGTGGAGTTTTGCTTGCCATCGTGAACGATAGGAATGTTGAGCGTGAGCGGTCCATTGGCGGCTGCAATGTAACAACGGCTGCGATAGGTCTGCTTCACATAACTATCGTTAGCATCTACAACAAGTTGACCGCAGTGATAAATATGTACTAAGGATTCTACATCCACAAAGTAGCTAGGATGTATGATAAGCGACATATCTATTTTTTTGCTTTGCGGTTTTTCATGATTTTACGCACCACAAAATAGATGATCAAAAGCACAACAAAATACACGAAATAGGAGGTAGGCTGACCTGTGCCATTCACGGTGGTAAACAAGCGATCCCAACGCACCATATCGGTCAAACTTTTGCTCCAGTCAATACTCATCCAGACAAATACTGGTTTTCCTACCACGTGTGATTCTGGAACATAACCCCAAATGCGACTATCTTCACTATTGTGACGGTTGTCACCCATAAGCCAGTAATAGTTTTGCAGGAAGGTATATTCCGTTAGTGGTTTTCCGTTGAGGTAGACATCGTTTCCGCGTAGATTGATGGTATTGGAGATTTCCATTTCAGAGCCCTCGTAAACTTCAATGATCCTACGGTAATAGTCAATATTTTTATAGGTAATAGGTGTGGTCATTCCTTTAGCAGGAATGAGAAACGGCTTTATATTATCATAACTATTACCTACCATACCATCATAAGGGAAATAACGCTGTGAGAATGCATCTGAAAAGATGGTCTGCTCGACCTCAACAATGTTCCCGGTAGCTTCAAGTTTTTCTATCGCCTCATCAGTAGCTGCCTTGATGGATAACGCAGGTGTATTGGTACCAGTTAATTGACCTTGCTGGAAACCATCTGTGATACCAAATTCATTCATTTGTTCCTCAGTGTACTGAGCACCTTTAGTTTTTAATAGGAAGGAATGCTGCAATTTGGCTCGTTCTGGTAGTACGAGTGGTTCGCCATTAATGTGCACCTTACCTTCAATCATGGAAAGCGTATCTCCAGGAATACCAACACAGCGCTTGACGTAATTCGATTTCTTATCGATAGGTTTATAGTGGTATTTCCCATCATTATATGGGAATGCATTGACCGTATCCACTGGCCAGTTGAACACCACAATATCGTTGCGCTTCACGTCACTAACGCCTGGTAGACGCAAGTAAGGAAGTTGCGGTCTATCCAAATAACTCTTGACACTTAATACTGGAATCGTATCATGAACCATAGGAGCAGCCACAGGTGTCATGGGAAACCTAGGACCGTAATGAAATTTTGATACAAAAAGGAAGTCGCCGGTGAGTAAGGTTTTCTCAAGTGATGGCGTTGGAATGATAAAAGGCTGCATTACATACGTATGCACAATAGTAGCTGCAACCACCGCAAACAAAATAGAACTGGTCCACTCGCCGGCGGCAGTTCTGGGTTTTAGGGAGCGTTCTTTAATGTGTTCTAACGGCTGCGTGTAATTTACGTAATACAAATAAAGTCCTAGGGTTAGAACGACTAGCGCAGTGTCTTTAGCTTTGTTATAGCCAAAAGACCTCAAGGTCTCCACCCAAATCACCACAAACATGATTAAATTAACGACTGGTAAAAACAACAAAATCGTCCACCATATGGGACGATTAATAATTTTCATCAATACAACCGAGTTATACACAGGAACAAAGGCTTCCCAAGCTTGTCTGCCTGCGGCTTTATAAAATTTCCACGTACCTGCGCCGTGGACAATCTGTAATATGATAAATAGGATGATCCAACCTGTCCAACTCATTCTGTAATCTTTATTGTATTCGTTTCCCTGAAGTATTAGTTATAAAAGTAACGTCATCGTTACAATCCCAACACATCCTTCATGGTAAAGCTTCCTTTTTTGTCTAACAGCCATTCTGCCGCGATGACAGCACCTAATGCAAAACCATCACGGCTGTGTGCTGTGTGTTTGATTTCAATTTGATCTACGTCGCTATTCCAAGAAACCAAATGAGTTCCTTTAACATCATGCTCGCGCAATGCCTCAATGCCAATAGAATCTTTTTCGTTTTCCTTTCCCAGGTGCCAATCTGTAAAATGGGTGTTTTCCATAATGCCTTCCGCAAGGGTAATGGCGGTACCGCTAGGAGCGTCTGCTTTTTCTGTATGGTGTATCTCTTGAACGGCCAATTGATAGTCCTCAAAGGGCTCCATCAAAGCAGCCAATCTCTTGTTGAGCTCAAAGAATAAATTCACGCCCAAACTAAAATTAGAAGCGTGCACCAGAGCCGCATTTTGGTCAGAAACTAGTTCATAGATTTCTTCTATGCTGCTATTCCAACCCGTTGTACCACAAATAATTGGAATCTGTTTATTAATGCAATACTTCAGGTTGTCCAGTGCGCTTTCTGGTGCGGTAAACTCGATGACCACATCGCTCTTTTCTAGATCGTTTTTAGAATCATCTTTATTGATTCTTGCTACAATTTCGTGGCCTCGCTCTTGAGCAATACGCTCGATGACCTTTCCCATTTTGCCGTAGCCTAGTAGTCCGATTTTCATGATTTAAAATGTATAGGATAAAGCAAAACCATAACTGGTTCCAGATGCCGATTGATTGTAATCTAGATAAGGTTTGAAAGATAAATCGCGATCCACATCAAATTGACTTAAGTGACCATCCACATTAGCGTCTATGATTTGAATGGCATAAAATGCAGCAGCGATGAGCAAACTCAATTCTTTGTTGCGCTGTGAGACGCGTTGTGCGCGTTCCAGACCAGCGTTGGTCACAATGGGTTCGCCGTTTTCATTTGAAAATTCATCATCAGTACCACCAGCGAGTCGTATTTGAAAAGCGGTGCGTAACCGTTGATACTCCTTATCGTTAGCGATATACGCCAAAACAGGAATACCTATTCCTGCATAGGCCAAAGGTATTTTCCAGTATTTGCCGTTGTAAGCCTGTCCCAATCCTGGTAGTACAGCACTGTAAAAAGCGGCCTTAGATGGACGGTTAGCATCATATAAATAAGCGGAATAATCTGGCTGTATCAAGCTGTCAGTAACCGCATTGACTTGAATGGGATCACCGGTACGTTGCCCAAAACACCAGCAAGACGCCATCAAAAAAAGATATGGAAGCAGCTTAGCCATTTATCATTTTAGTAATGCGCTCCAGGTCTTCTTTGGATTCAAATGCTATGGTCAGTTTTCCTTTTCCGCTGGAACTTGTGGTAGCGGTCACCTTTGTATTCAAGGCGTCGCTCAATTCTTTTATCGATGATTCCACATGTGCAGGCAAGGATTTTGATTTGTTCTGCTTTCGCGAAAGCGGACTTCCCTTAGACTGTTTAACAAGTGCTTCAGTATCTCGCACGGATAAATTATCACTCAATATTTTTTGATAAATATCCAGCTGATCTTCAAGGTTTTCAATAGTGATCAAGGCACGACCATGACCCATGGAAATAAAGTTGTCACGCATACCTGTCTGGATGATTGGATCTAACTTTAACAATCTCAAATAATTGGCTATCGCGCTACGGCTCTTGCCCACACGCTCACTCATCTGTTCTTGAGTCAAGTCAATTTCTTCAATCAATCGCTGGTAAGAAAGGGCAATCTCGATAGGATCCAGATCCTGTCGCTGGATGTTTTCTACCAGTGCCATTTCCAGGGATTCCTGATCGTTAGCAATGCGTACGTAAGCTGGAATGGTTTTTAATCCCAATAATTTTGACGCACGACAACGACGTTCTCCAGAAACCAATTCAAACTTGCCAAATCCCTTTTTGCGAACGGTAATAGGCTGTATCACACCCAATTCCTTGATGGAAGAGGCCAGCTCACGCAGGTTCTCTTCATTGAAACTGGTACGCGGCTGGAATGGATTCATGTCGATATCTTCCAGCGGCAGGTCAATCACGTTGCCCACGATCTTGTCGGCATTCTTGTCCTGTGCGGTATTGATATCGTTGGATGGATCCTTTAATAAGGCTGATAATCCACGACCCAAAGCTTGTTTCTTAGTTGCTTTTGCCATGTGATTAGGAGTTTTTTGAAATGAGTTCGTTAGCAAGGCTTAGATAATTTTCTGAACCTTTGCTCGCGGCATCATAGTTAATAATACTCTCGCCATAAGATGGCGCTTCACTTAAACGCACATTGCGCTGGATGATTGTCTTGAAGGTCAAACCTTCAAAATGCTGATTGACTTCTTCTACCACTTGATTGGACAATCGCAACCTGCTATCGTACATGGTTAGCAACAATCCCTCAATATCCAGTTGTGGATTATGCAGGTTTTGCACACTCTTTACCGTGTTTAAAAGTTTGCCCAAACCTTCCAATGCAAAATATTCACATTGAATAGGGATCAAGACACTATCGCTGGCGGTTAGAGCATTAAGCGTCAAAAGACCCAATGATGGTGCGCAATCTAGGATAATATAATCGTAATCGTCTTTGATAGGTGCCAGAGCCTTGCGCAGCATCTGCTCACGGTTTTCTTGATCTACCAGTTCAATTTCAATAGCTACAAGATCAATATGTGCGGGAATGATGTCCAGGTTGGGCGACTCTGTCTTTACGATAAGGTCTGCCGCCTTGATGGTGTGTTCCAGCAATTGATACGTTCCTGCTTCAACCTTGTCCACATTGATGCCTAAACCTGAAGATGCGTTTGCCTGTGGATCTGCATCAATAAGCAATACCTTCTTTTCCAAAACACCTAGACAGGCCGCAAGATTCACGGCTGTTGTTGTTTTTCCTACGCCACCTTTCTGATTTGCAATTGCAATGATTTTCCCCATGAAAATTGTTGAATTTTTAAGACTGCTAATGTAAATATTAATGTTCGTATTGCCCAGATTAATCGGCATACTTATACCGCATTTATGTACAGCATTCTAACCTAACTTTGCGTTATGAAAAAGCTGCTCGTCATAGGATACATCTGGCCAGAACCTACTAAAACAGCTGCTGGTTACAGAATCCTACAACTTATAGATCTCTTTTTGGAACAGGAATATGAGGTGGTTTTTTGTTGTGCTGCTCGATTGAAACAGACGGCTCAACCATCGTTAAAAGAACGCCGTATATCCACACATGGTATTGATTTACATAAGGATTCCTTAGATCAATTATTGTTGGAATTTCAACCAGCAGTGGTGTTGTACGATAGATTCTTGATAGAAGAGCAGTACGGCTGGCGTGTGCGTAACCATGCGCCTCAAGCAATCCAAATCCTGGATACAGAAGACCTACATTTCCTGCGAACGGCCAGAGAACAACAGGTGCTGCAAGGCACAAGTCTTCAGGATGGATTTGAGAGCGAACTGGCATTGCGTGAGATAAGCAGTATGAATCGGGTGGATTTGAGCCTGATCATTTCAAGGTTTGAAATGGAACTGTTGCAGGACGATTTCCCAGTGGATCCTGAAACCTTGTTTTACATTCCGTTTTTGGTGGAAGGTGATCAAGTCAATAAACATCAAACTAAGGCCAAACCTTTTGAAGAGCGTCAGGATTATTGCACGATAGGTAATTTAAGGCATGCTCCTAACGTGGATGCGGTAGAAATACTTAAAACTGAGATTTGGCCTATTATAAGAGCCAATCAGCCAGAGGCACAACTATTCATTTATGGTCCCAATGCGCCTCAAAAAATACTGGACTTACATGATCCCGATAGCGGATTCCTCATCAAAGGTCACGCAGCAGACGTAGAAGTGGTGTTGTCAAAACACAAGGTTTTACTGGCGCCGTTGCGCTTTGGTGCCGGTTTGAAGGGCAAAATATTTGACGCCATGAAAAACGGACTGGCCATCGCGGGAACGGCCATGGCGTTTGAGGGAATTCGTTTAAATGATGCTCCTGCAACAGGTTCTTGGGCCGATTTTGCGGAAGATGCTTTGGATTTATCTACAAATCCATCGCGCTGGCAGGATCAAGTAAACGAGAACTTTGAGATTCTTAAAAGGGATTTTGAAAAGTCCGCTTTCGCGAAAGCGTTATTCCTTAAAATCAACGATTTAAAGCAGCATCATCCCAGAAAAAGAAGTCTGGTCAACAAAATCGCACTACATCACGCCGATGCGCATTTCAAGTTCATAAACTACTGGATCAACGCTAAAAAGAACTAATCCTGTCTATCGAGTAGTTTCTGTGAAACCTTGAAATCGGCACGATAGAGCATGTCTTTTTGAGCCCTTTTGAACTTTCCAAATGCCGATTTATACCACTGTGGATGCGTGGCTTTTTTACGGTAGACTTCATGATTGTCAGTCCCAAAAAGTTTCCCGTCGTGGTAGGCTTCCATGTTAAAAATGCCAATGCCGTAATGCTCTGCGCGCAGTAGGATAGAGGCAAAATCATTCTCGCTGAAGTAATTTTTGTCTTCTTCCAGACCTTCGTTTCTATTTTCCAGATCGTAGAAAACCTTTTCAACTAGAAACTCCTGTTGCTTGATTTCATTAGAGTCTGGTGTGGTGGATTCGCTCATAATATTCTTATTGGTCCAAAAGTGAAATGCGCACTTTTCGCTTTTTTATTTTGCTATTGTTAAGTGTATTGATCAATTCGTATGCCTTTTCATAAGGCACCGCCACAAAGGCACAATCCTGCTTGAGCTCGATCACGCCCAATTCATCTCTCGTTAGGTTTCCCTGCTTGAAAAACAAGCCGGCAATATCGCCTTTTGAAATCTTATCCTTGCGACCACCAGAAATATAAAGGGTTTCCCATTCTTGGTCTGGTTTGGCTTTTTTGGAATCGCTAAGTTCGAGAAGGCTTGCATTCTCAATAAAATCAGGTAATTCTTGTTGTTGGAACTTGATCATATATGCCGTACCGCTGGCATGCATGCGCGCCGTTCTACCGTTTCTATGGATAAATTCCTCACGTTTGTACGGCAGTTGATAATGAATGATGTAATCCAGCTCTGGAACGTCAATACCACGAGCAGCAAGGTCTGTTGCGAGAAGGATTTTGTGGGTTCCATTCCTAAACTTGATCAAGGCGCGCTCGCGATCCAGTTGTTCCAGTCCACCGTAAAAAACGGAATGCTGGATGTCACGATCCCATAAATAATCGCTCACTTCGGCAATCGTGTCTTTTAGATTGCAAAAAATGATGCCGCGTTTGGATCCTAAATGAGCGATGAGTTGGCGTAACGTAGCCAACTTATCTGGAGTAGGAGACACCACGATTTTGAGCTCGAGATTGGGCTCCTGATCATTGATAAATATCAATCGTTTAGGATTTGCCATTTTCATAAACGGCGGTATGCCTACTTTTTGAGTGGCAGAAGTCAATATTTTTTTACGAACCTTAGGTAAAGACTCGGCAATCTCGCGCATCTCGCTTTCAAAGCCAGTTTCCAGTGATTTGTCAAATTCGTCCAGCACCAAAGTCTCAAGCTGAGTAACATCAATATGGCCACGACGTAAATGGTCTGCCACACGGCCAGGTGTTCCTATCAAAATGGCTGGTGGAGTGGAAAGTAAAATTTTGTCTCCAGATCCAGATCTACCGCCGTAAACCGCATTGACCTTAAAACCACTGCCCATTTCACGTAGCACTTGCTCGATTTGAATCGCGAGCTCTCTGGACGGCACCAGAATAAGCGCCTGTACTTTCTCCACTTGAGCATCTAGCAACTGCACTAGAGGCAATAGAAACGCCAGTGTTTTTCCAGTACCTGTAGGCGATAACAACACCACTTCATCCTGTGAGCTGATCGCCTCTTGCGCAGCGACTTGCATTTCGTTTAGCTGTTTGATGCCTAGCTTGTCGAGAATTTGTTGCTGGTTTTTTAGGGAATCGCTCATGCCGCAAAGGTAAGAGGTAGTATGGTCATAAAATTGTACAAATTTTGAAAACCAAAAAGTTTACAAGAACAACTTCCCATTCTAAAAAATGGCTTTTGATAGACCTCAATTAACTATTAAAAATTAATAGTTAGTTATGACCCATTAAGTAGGAAATCTTAAGAGTTACTTTATTTCCTTTACAAATTCCCTAAAAACTTCTTTATGTCGCTCCAGATCAAGGTCTGGTGATAGGGAAGCGCGTACGATATAATCCTTGTCGCCTTCCTTAGTGGTTCCTTGGGTACTCGTGGCTGGTACGGTCCAGTAACAGCCTTTCAATTGTCCATAACTCACGCAAAACTTACTTTCCAGCGGAATCTCATCAATCATCAAATGAATCAATTTGAGATTGAGCGCGCGTTTATAGGTTTCGCGTTCTTCTGGCGTGGAACCTTTTGTAGGTAAGTCCATGGAAAACACAGATGGTGTAAAACCTTCTTGTGCGAGTTCTTCACTCACAAAATTGATTTTGGCTTCTGGCAATTCCTGCTGGATAAAATCAACAAAATCCCGAGTGTTTTCGTATGCTAATTGAATACGCTCATTCATGGAGGGCAGTTGCTGGGCAAGTATCTCGTACTGCTGAGCCGTAGCCTCATTATCGCACAATTCAAGATGCAACGCCACCTTGTCCATCAAATCTTGCGTTTTCCCATTTCCCACACAGTATCCTGCGGTACATCTACCGCCGCTAGGGAATTTGGAACCGCTGGCGTAAGAAATGGTTCGTACTTCTGATAGAATTTTACCGTCGCCCAAGAATAAATAGTTAGGACAAAAAGTTTGGTCCAGAATAAATACCGGATCGATTGCAGTCGTCCCATTAGGTGTAGTTCGCTTTCGCGAAAGCGCATTTCTCAAATCCTCCAAAACAGGAACTTCCACTCGTGGATTGGTAGGAATTTCTGCAATGATTAATGGAACAGCGTCCTGCTGGGCAATTTGATCCAGCACTCGATCGACGCTTTTTACCATGTCGTTATCGCCATCTACTGGCAAGTCCACAATTTCCACATGGTCCAAGCAAGCCGCAACGCGTCTGGCCTGGTCGTTAGTACCGCCATAACAGTTAGGTGGCACTACAAATTTGATAGGTTTGCCAGGATGTTGCTCGAGAGCGCTGTCAATAAGTCCCATCATGATGGCATACTGGATGGACAAACCACTGGAACCTACATAGGGTTGGATCGGTGATCCAGTAATCTCATTGATGGAATTTAGTACGCTGGTCTTATCGTTTTCAATGTCAGGTTCTGTTAGATCTAGTGGAGCATCTTGTACAAAGGATTCCAACGCCAACAGGGAATTTGACGGCGTCATCGCAACCGTTTCCCTGCGACGCACGTGTTGGATGTCAGATATATAACCTGAAGTCTTTTTGCCGTTTGCAATCAAGATACTTCCCAGATGACCATATAGATTGACGTAGAAATCAATGTTATTTTCTAAATGGGATACACCCATTTTCTCCTTTGGTGATAATAAAATAGTGGTTCCATCAAAAGCATCCATATCGCTAGTGGATCCAACTTGTTGCAATTCAAAATGATAACCGTAAACCTCTCTGATTTTATCAGCATCAAAAAAGTCGGGCAAATTGCCTTGATGTACTATTCTGGTGTTTTTTCCTTTCAACAGATTTGTACGCAACACCGCAAGAACGGGAACCGTTTGCGATTGAAAAGCGATGACGTGATTTGCAGCGATACCCAATTGCTGAGCAATGCCCCATTCCAAAATACAGGATAGAGGATGACCCAATCTGATATAATCGTAAGCCGTTGGCAATTCCGCCAAGGCTTCTCTTTTAAAATTGTTGGAAGTATATAGATGTTCAAATTTCTCGAGGAATTCCGTTTTGGCAAATTCTTCGTTGTAAACGTCCAGCCTATGTGTTGTAAGACCCAACCAATCTGAAGGTTGATGTTGAAGTACTTGCTTTATATATTCTAGTGACTTGTTTTCTTTCATGTTCCATTCTTATTCCAGACAAAGGTACAATCCATCCCGAGCGATACCATTTTGTTGGTTCGTCTTAGCTAAATTTTGTGATGATGTAATATTTTTTTACAAGGCAGAAAAGAACTGTCCATTGGGACCATCATTTTCTACCAATACCGGTTTTAAAGCTCCAGGCAAGACAGCTTCTACAGGATTGTCTGCGTGCTCACCACCTAGATCTGTTTTCAACCAGGTAGGATCAAAGTAGTTCAAGCGAACTGCGGTGTTCTCTAATGCTACAGCCAGGTCTTGAGAGAGTTTATCTACAGCCCATTTAGAAGCACCATAAGGTGCTAATTGAGGTTGGCCAGAAATACGAGAAGTGACGTTCACGACTCTTCCAAAGTTATTTTCAATCATCGCAGGCACAAATGCTGCACATAATTGGTACATCGCCACGACGTTTACTTTATACGTATCCATCCATTCATCAGTAGAGTGTGACCAGATGTCTTCATGGTAATCCTTCATGATCCCAGCATTGTTGTATAAAATATCGATAGGAATATTGAGATTATTCACCTGATGGATAAGTGCTTTGACTTCTTGATCATCAGCGAGATTGCCGTGAACGCTGTAGGTTTGAATAGGAAAAGATTCCAATAATTCCAGCGTTTTGTCATTGCTTGATGGCTGGCTTCCATGAACGATAATATTACATCCTAAACGTGCCAGTCCCAATGCTATTTGTTGTCCTACACCACGACTGGATCCTGTAATTAGTGCATTTTTCCCTTGTATATCCATCTTTTTAAGCTGTTTGATTTTAGTTCAAAGTTACGAAGAAGCCTCTTGGAACTTACTTGATGTCACTACCTCTTGGTGCGTCGATTTCCTTAAGGACTACGTCAGAATGTAAAAAGTCTGCGGCAGCAGCAGACTCCTTAACCTTTACCGTGCTACGCTCTATCATTTCTTTTTCAAACGCATTGAGCATATTTGTTCTGATTCCTTTTTCTCGCCAGTTCGATGGTGGCTTGCAACCTGTATATATCAGTCGTGCCAGTGAGAGCGCATCCAGTAAGGCTTGATTAGCTCCTTGACCTTTAAAAGGACTCATGGGATGCGCGGCATCGCCCAGTAATGTGATGTATTTTGATTCGTTACTTAGGCCTTGTGATGAAGATTTACCAGTGTTGTCAAAGGCTTTTTGTGATCTCGCTTTCGCGCCTGCCTGCCGGACAGGCAGGAAAGCGAACTCATCCAAAACCTCACGATCATAAACAGGATAACCGGTAACCAAATCCTCTTGCGTTGCCCTCAAAATTTGTGGGATAGGAGCGTGCCAATCTTGAGTGCGATGGATGGCTTCCAGCTTTAGCGCTTTGGGGCCTTGAGCGCTAAGACTTTTTGCATCACTTTCTGACATTGGAAAACTAAACTGCCACATGATGGAATCCCTAGAATAAGGCATCATGTACATACGCTCGTGGCCATTTGCGGTTTGAAACACCGTCGCTGAGTCCAGCAGCTCATGATCGGAATTTTCAATATCAGATAACGGACAAATGCCCAAAATCACCAAACAATCCAGATACCGCAGCTGTGTAGAGTCGTCGCTCAAAATCTGATTACGTACCTGGCTACGTATGCCGTCTGCACCCACAATAAGATCTGCCTCGTAATTACGAATATCATTGTTTACTTTGAACCGCAGCTGGACGCGTTCATTAGAAGCCATGGAACTATCTATAAATTGATGGTTCCATTGAATAGTGGCTTGATCTTTCAATTGATCAAGAAGCGCTTGTCTCAAGGCCTGTCTCGCTATGTGAATGTTGGTTTTTTTGGGAGCCTCTTTGTCACTGTTTTCCATCCATTTGCGCATGCCCCATTCGGCGATTTCTGTTCCATCAGTGTGATGAACGACATGTCTGGTAGAAACAACACCTTCATGAAGTTCTTGGATTCCGAAGCCAGCCATGGCCTTACTGGCTTGTTGTAACGTCAATCCATAACCTTGGGAACGTGCGTCAAAACTGGCGTCGCGCTCGAACAGAGTAAAAGGAATGCCACGATGCAAACAGGCTACAGCAAGTGCTGTACCACCTATACCAGCACCAACAATTGCCACATGTGGGAAGTTTTGATCTGGAATAGGAGCGTGGTCGCTTTGAACTAGTCCAGTACCGTTACAAGTTGTACAAGTTTTGAGATGACCTTTTGGTTTTTTGGGTGCCTTTCCTTCGCCATTCGATTTTTGGAAGTCGGCTAGAGCTTTTTGATATTGAAGTTTAGCCTTTTTGCGAATGCGCTGGCTTTTCTTGCCGCGTCCCAAACAATCGGTGCAGACCTTCCAGAACGTATCGGCTTTTTCCAATGGAAGCTGGTTTTTAATGCGCGGCAGCTTTATCCTTTTTAAAAAATAAAGCCTTCACCAATTTATAGATGCCTAGAGAAAGCGCACCAACTACAAGACCCGTAAGCGCTTCACCTACAATTGCCGGTAAAGAATGCAAAGCATCATGGATAAATTCTAGATTGTGGACAAAAATTCCACCAGCCACTAAAATTAATGCGATGGTTCCTATCACAGATAAACTTTTGACAATCTTAGGCAACGCCGAAACCAAAAATTTTCCAACTGTATATCCAAAACCTTTTCCATCACTGTTTTTGATCAATCGCAATCCTAAATCATCCATACGAACAATCGCAGCCACGATACCGTAAACACCTATGGTGGCAATGATCGCCACTACAGACACTACCATAATCTGATTCAAAATCGGTTCATTGACCACAGAGCTTAACGCAATAATCACGATCTCTACCGAAAGAATAAAATCGGTCACGATGGCGGCCTTGATTTTTTCTTTTTCATGAGCGATGATTTCTTCCTCAGACATTTCTTGAGATGGTATGTCCGTATCTGGTTTTGCATGCGGGAAAATCCATTCATAGATCTTTTCGGCGCCTTCAAAAGCTAGGTAAATACCTCCAAGAAGTAAAATGACGGTCACGGCCCATGGCAAAAAAGCACTTAACAGGAAGGCAATGGGTAAGATGATGAGTTTGTTGATAAAGGAACCTTTTGTGATGGCCCACAATACAGGAATCTCTCTGGAAGATACAAACCCAGAAGCTTTCTCTGCATTTACGGCAAGGTCATCGCCCAGGATTCCAGCCGTTTTTTTAGTCGCGACTTTGCTCATGGCAGCCACATCGTCCATAAGGACACCTATATCATCGAGTAATGCAAAAAATCCTGAAGCCATTAAGAAACCTTTTGTGGCAAAGGTACAAATAGGCGCGTCTTAAAGTCAAATACCCAACTTTTGTAACAAAATATTAATCCATAAAAAATCCGCAAGGGACATCAGCCTTTGCGGGTTTTTAAAGCGATATGCTGCTTATTTGGATTTTTTCAATTTCTTTTCAGCCTTCTTTTCCTTAGCTGTTTTGGTAGGTTCTTTTTTGACGTTTTTCTTAGCGTCCTGTGATTTTGCCATGAGAATTCATTTTACGGTGAACACTAAATCTAACCTTTATCTACACGCGGCCGTCCCAAAAAGTGACATTTAATTTCAAGCAGGTTTACGTTTAGTTGCAGCTATGATCAGACTTGGCTTGAGCATAATTACTCGATCTCTGTAATGATCGATATCGAGAAGCGAGTTGCTGGATCTATGGTTTTGTAACTGCTTTTTTGGGCAATATCCAGCGATTCGCCTTCTGAATCTGGCAATCCCAGCCATGGTTCAATACACACATAATCGGCTCCAGGTTTTGACCAGAGCGCGAGGTGAGGAAACCCTTCAAATCTAACGATGAGGCCCTTGTTTTTATCGCTTTCGCGAAAGCGAACCCATTCAAAATCAATATTGGATAAAATAAGTGCGTCGCGATCAAATAGGTTGTTAGAAAGTGGTAACGTGCCGTTTTTCAATTCGAAAGTCCGGAATTCATTAGATAGCAATCCAGAAGCGCCCAAGGTTTGCGCACGTAAATCCTGCGATGTAGGAAACTCGATCACGTAATCTTCCAAGGTCTGGCCATCTGTCAATGGGCAAGCGTAAGCGGTATGGCCACCGCAGGCAAAATGCATGGGAACCTCATCCTTGTTTTCAATGAAATAACTCATTTTCAAACTTTTGACTACCAGTTCATACACTACAGCAAATGAAAATTTAAACGGATATTGCTTCAAGGTCGCTGGCGAACTGTTCAAGGTAAAGGAGCATTTTGAAGCGCTGTGTTGCTCAAAAACCAATTGGTCACTATGTCTAATGATACCGTGCCGTGGCATGGCGTATTCTTGACCTTTATATATGATTTCGTCGCCCTTAATTTTTCCTATTGCTGGGAACAACACTGGCGAGCTGCTGCCCCAAACGGACTCATCGATTTGCCAGATGTGTTCTTTACCGGTTTCCTTTTCCTTAAGCGAGCGGATTTCTGCACCAGTAGAACTGATGGTGCAGGTGAGTTGGTCGTTTTTGATGGTGTGGAGCATAGAAATATTTTATGGACTCAATTTAAACAAATTGAAAAGTTGGTGAAAGGTAGAACGGTGCAAAACATTCTCTTTTGCTTTAGTTAAAGTGTTCTTCTATGATTCTTTTGTAATGCAATCAGTGAAAGAGCTACCTCTTTTAAATCGGCTCCAACAATCTCTGCTTCAGGTGCTAGCAGGTATTTCTGGTGACCAGGTCTCGCTACAAAGGCCGCTCGCCAGCCAGCCCATTGTGCACCAGCAACATCCCAACCATGAGCGGCAATCATCATACATGCCTTAGGTTTTGTATGCAATTGTTGTGCTGCCCAATCATAGGCTTGCGTAAAAGGTTTGAATTTTCCAGAGTTTTCAATGCTCAATCGAGCCTCAAAAAGTTCTGCTATACCAGCGTTAGTCAGTTGTTGTTCCACACCTTCTTTGGACGAATTAGTGAAGGCTATCAGCTTGTAGCCATCATTTTTCAATTGGATAAGCGCATCTTTCACTTCAGGATGTGGCTTCAAATGACGGAATGAATCTATCACGACGTCTATAGCGACCTCTTCTGGGATGGTAATATCATGATTAGCTGCTACCATTTGTAAGGTAGCGGCACCTATCTTCCCGAAATCTTCATACTGTCCGCTTGCGCTGGTCACTAAAGAATGGTGAAGTAACGTAGTGAACCATAATTTGATAAGATCATCTCTACCATCCAGCAATCCTCTGATGTTTTCTTTCAAGGTAGAAAGATCCAGTAAAGTTTCATTGACGTCAAAAAAAAGCACCTCAGGCCTCATTACCTCTTTCATAAACTTACCAATTATGCATGTTGTTCCATAGCTTCTTTCAAAACCTGTTTGAAAACATCGACTGGTTGTGCGCCGGTAACAGCACTTTTTCTATCAAATACAATGGTAGGAACACTATTGACTCCTAAGCTTTTCCAATAAGCCTCTTTTTTAAGTACCTCGTTGCAAGCTTCTTGATTATCTAGCATAGACAGTGCTTCATCAGCATCCAATCCTACGTCCAGTAGAGCTTGTTTGAGAACTTCTGTTTTTGAAACATCCTGACGCTCGCTAAAAAATGCTTTGGTCAATCGCATTTTTAAATCGGTTTGTTTGCCATATTGATGTGCATATTCCAGTAGAACATGAGCATCGAACGTATTTGACATGCGCTGGTCGTCATAATAATCAAAAACAAAATCTACACTATCGCCAGCAGCTGTCATTTGCTCCTGCATTTGACGGTATTGTTCAGGACTCGTACCGTATTTTTCTATAATATGCTCTTTTAAGTTCTGACCTTCTGCAGGCATGTTGGGATTGAGTTCAAAAGGTTGCCATTGGAGTTCGATTTGGTTCTCGATTCCCAGTTCTTTTATAGCCTTTTCTAATCGTTTATAACCTATCGTACACCATGGACAGACCACGTCTGATACAATGTCGATTTTTAGTTTTTCTTTCATGAGTTGTATTTAGTTCGCTTTCGCGCCTGCCTGCAGGACAGGCAGGAAAGCGAAATTAAAATAAGTTTCCTCCTTAGAAGAAACTTTACCATAAACATTAGACCATCGCAAAATCCTGAACCAGTCGTTCTGAATGGCAAACTACTACAATTCTAATACGTAGTTTAATTCCAAATTGGTGCAAATTCCCATGAAATAAGCCTTGTTCAAAAAGGGGTTAAGTGACTAGACCTTTTATTTCACTTCGTTTTCTAATTCTTGACCTTTGGAAAAAGCATGGATATTTGCCAGAGTGGTCGTAGTTATTTCTTCCATGGCTTCTTTAGTAAAATAGGCCTGATGTGAGGTGATCAAAACGTTAGGGAAACTGTTGAGGCGCAACAGCAAATCATCTTGGATGATACTTTCTGATAAATCCTGATAGAACAAGTTTTCTTCCTGTTCATAGACGTCAATTCCCAAATAACCTATTTTCTTACTGGACAGTCCGTTTATGGCATCTTCTGTATCTACCAGTGCGCCACGGCTGGTGTTGATGATAATGACGCCATTTTTCATCATCGCGATGGATTTTTTGTTGATCAAATGTTTCGTCTGTTCATTGAGTGGACAATGCAGCGATATGATGTCTGCTTGTTTGAATACCTCGTTTAAAGACAAAAATGTTACGCCCAGTTCTTTAAGTTCTGCAGATTCCTGGACGTCAAAAGCAACAAGATTGCACCCAAATCCTTTCATAACGCGGCAAAAAGTGGCACCAATGGTTCCTGTTCCTATAACGCCTACAGTTTTACCATGCAGATTAAAACCCATTAAACCATTAAGGGAAAAGTTCCCTTCACGTACCCGATTGTAGGCTTTATGTGTTTTTCTATTTAGCGTTAATATCAAAGCCACTGCGTGTTCTGCTACGGCTTCTGGTGAGTAGGCAGGAACCCGTACGATTTTGATGTTTTTCTTTTGGGCGGCTTCTACATCAACATTATTGAACCCAGCACAGCGCAGCGCAATAAGTTGAATGCCATTTGTAGAAAGAATTTCAATGGTTGCCTTGTCAACACTATCGTTTACAAAAACAACCACCGCATCAAAATCTATAGTAAGATTTGCAGTATGCCTATTGAGCGACGTTTCAAAAAATGAAAATTCATAGGCTTGATCTTGGGCATACTTTTCAAAATAGGCCTGATCATATGGTTTGGTACTGAATACGGCTATTTTCATAAGAAAGTCAATGGGATTACTCCATTAAGTAACTATAATCCATTCATCCTTACAAGAGGATATGTTTAGAAAGTTTGTTTATGGTAAATAACAATCACCTACTTTATTAAAACGCATGAAGAATGACGAATAGTTGAAAATTATTTTTAAAAGAAAAACTCCCAACCCAATTAAGGATCGAGAGTTTTACAATCATTTAGTAGTTATAATGTAGATGCTGAAACGAGTTCAGCATGACAAATCTACAATCGCCAATCTTAAATCACTAAGCTTCAACCATATCAGAATTCAATTCTAATTCTACTTCCACCTGATTTTTTAAGATATCTTCCATGGTTTCACGCTCGCGTATGAGGTGTGCCTGGCCATTGTGCCATAGCACTTCTGCTGGACGGTAACGTGAGTTGTAGTTGCTCGCCATAGAGTAGCAGTAGGCACCAGCATTAGAGAATGCCAGAATATCACCTTCACTAATCTCACTAATCTGACGGTTTTGTGCAAACGTATCTGTCTCACATATATAACCTACAACACTGTAGAAACGATTTTTACCTTCAGGATTAGATATGTTTTTGATGCCATGGTAGGAACCATACAACATAGGTCTTATCAAGTGATTGAAACCAGAATCCACACCAGCGAAAACCGTACTGGTCGTCTGTTTGATCACGTTGACTTGGGCCAAAAAGTGTCCAGCTTCAGAAACCAAAAATTTTCCAGGTTCAAACGCCAGCGCGATATCTTTACCATAAGACTTGCAGAATTCATTGAATCTGCCCGATAACTGCTCGCCTAGATCCTCAATGTCTGTAGAGACATCGCCTTCTTTATAAGGCACCTTAAATCCAGAGCCAAAATCGATGAATTCCAGATCCTTGAACTTGGCCGCCGTTTCAAAAAGGATTTCGGTGGCATACAAGAATACGCCAATGTCCAGAATGTCGCTACCCGTATGCATATGCACACCGTTAACAGTCATTCCTGTATTCTCCACAATACGCAACAAATGCGGTATCTGGTGGATGGAAATACCAAATTTAGAATCAATGTGACCTACACTTATGTTTGCATTACCACCAGCCATCACGTGCGGGTTGATACGCACACAAACAGGAACTTTCGGGTGTTTGGCACCAAATTGTTCCAGAATCGACAAGTTGTCAATGTTGATTTGCACGCCCATACTGGCCACTTTCTCGATTTCCTCGAGAGAGACGCCATTCGGCGTGTAGATAATTTTTGATGGGTCCACACCAGCAGCGATTCCCAACTGTACTTCCTGTGAACTCACGGTATCGAGTCCGGCGCCTAACTGTTTAAAAAGCTTTAAGATCGAGATGTTTGACAACGCCTTGACAGCGTAGTGAATTCTAAGGTTTTCCACTTTCGCGAAAGCGGACGTCAAACGTTCATACTGCGACACAATCGTGTCTGCATCATAGACATAGACAGGACTACCGTGTTCCTGCGCTACATGTAATAGATCTTGTGCATTCATTAGTTATGCGATTAAATTTTAATTAAGCTAACAAAAATAGGATGGAGACGCCACATAATTGGCTTTATGGCAAAACATTTTAAGTTTTACACCACATAGCGGTATTTATTTTGTTTAAATAATTCCATTTTGTTTTATCTGGGCGTTCCCATCGCTGCCACGATGGTCGGGCTTTACGCTGCAAGTCCTCGCTATCGCTGCGGGCTTTCCACTTCAATCCCTAACGTAAAACCGATCGAGCAGCAGCGATATAGAAGTAACTCTCTGAAAAAAGTAGAACATTCAACCATATCTCGACTGTCGCTCGATAATGGTTTATAAAGATGAAATTAAAGCAAAAAGAAAGCCGGTTCGAGCGACAGCGTCGCTCTGAGCTTGTCGAAGTGCTGAGAACGAGCGATTTGAAAAGAATAGGATTGTCTTAAAAACCTCTTTGGGAAGCATAATGACTTGGATTGATTCATCAAGACAGATTTATAACATATCACATAACAACCTAACGTATTATTAGGATCAATAATTTCCATTTAGAGACTTGCTTTGTTATTTTTGCTAGCCTATTACAAAACTTAAAAAACACATATGAATCTTCACGAATATCAAGGAAAAGAGATTTTAGCCAGTTATGGAGTTACCGTACAAAGAGGTAAAATCGCAACCACTCCAGAAGAAGCGGTTCAAGCGGCAAAAGAACTGACCGATGAAACAGGAACTGGATGGCACGTTATCAAAGCACAAGTACATGCTGGTGGACGTGGTAAAGGTGGTGGCGTAAAACTTGCCAAAAGCCTTGACGATGTGAAGAAAATCTCTGGAGAGATTATAGGAATGGACCTGGTAACACCACAAACTTCAGCTGAAGGGAAACGTGTTCACCAAGTGCTGATTGCAGAGGATGTCTACGAGCCAGGCGAGGTAGAAGTAGAGGAATTCTACATGTCTGTACTTCTGGATCGTGCTCAAGGGAAAAACATGATCATGTATTCTACCGAAGGTGGAATGGATATCGAGACCGTTGCAGAGGAGACTCCGCACCTGATCTTTACTGAAATTATTGATCCGGCTCATGGTCTACAAGGCTTTCAAGCTAGACGCATCGCCTTCAATTTAGGTTTGAGCGGTAAGGCATTTAAAGAAATGACCAAATTTGTGGCGAAGCTTTACAATGCATATGTAGGATCTGACAGTGCTTTGTTTGAGATCAACCCGGTATTGAAAGCTAGCGATGAGAGAATTATCGCTGTGGATTGTAAAATTACTTTGGATGAGAATGCATTGTTCCGTCACAAGGATCTTGAAGCGATGAGAGATATACGTGAAGAAAATCCAACTGAAGTGGAAGCACGTGAAGTAGGATTGAACTATGTTGACCTTGACGGTAACGTAGGTTGTATGGTTAATGGAGCTGGACTTGCCATGGCAACCATGGACTTGATCAAGCAATCTGGTGGTGAACCAGCTAACTTCCTAGATGTAGGTGGTACAGCAGATGCAAAAAGAGTAGAAGAGGCCTTCAAAATTATCTTGAAAGATAAAGGTGTGAAAGCTATTCTAGTCAACATCTTTGGTGGTATCGTACGTTGTGACCGTGTGGCGCAAGGTATTATCGATGCTAAGAAAAGTATGGGCGATGCGATGAATGTACCATTGATCGTAAGACTTCAAGGAACAAATGCAGAAATCGCAAAAGACTTGATCGATAACAGCGGTATGGACGTGCAGAGCGCTATCGAGTTTAAAGAAGCAGCAGATAAGGTCCAAGCGGTACTAGCATAAGTATTGCGAACTTTTCGAAATAAAAAAACCATCCACGAGGATGGTTTTTTGTTTTATGATAAAATCAATGATTTAGTCTTCGTCATCTTCCAGCTCTTCATCTGCAATGTCCTCAGCCTCTGCGTTAGGATCCATTTCTGGTAGTGCATCTGGATCATTCATTTCTGCATCGTCATAATCGTCAACGTCAAAAGCTTCCATCTGCATCTCCAGTTTTTGAGAGATTTTCACTAAGTATTTTGTGTCCTCAGTTTTTACCTCTACGGCGTGGATGGTTTCGTTTTTATGGTTTTTAAAACTGATGACATCGTCATCGCCATATCCGTCTGGATAGCGATCTACTAAAAGTTGCAATACATCAGGTGTCAATTTTTTATAATCTACGATGACATTTCTCATAGGAGCAGGTGTTTCAATTTTTTGGGAAAGTATAAAAATATCTTAGTACGGACAATAAAAATGTTCCAGTTTATTTATTTCAGGTATAATTTAAATCCATTACGTATCTGGTCTACAGAGACCACACAATCGGTTTTGTATTGTCCTATGGCATTGAGAAGTACGAACCGGACCTCGCCGTTAACGTTCTTTTTGTCATGTGCCATAAGGCTGATGATTTGGTCTACTACCTTATCGTTGAAGGATAATTCCAGGTCCAGACTTTGGTAAAAGGAGTCGATTTGATTGAAATCTGCCGCAGACAGTCCAGTGTTAAGCGTACTCAAATAGGATTCAACCATTATTCCTGCGGCGATCGCCTCACCGTGGAGTAAATCTTCATGATCGTCACTTGCCATGCAAAAGGATTCAATCGCGTGGCCCACAGTGTGTCCATAATTGAGGGATTTACGGGCATCCTTTTCATAGGGATCGCTTTGTACCACATCATTTTTAATAATGATGGATTGATAGATCAAGGATTCAAAAGTCTCGTCGCTGTAATCAAAATCAATCGCCAGCATATTTTCCCAATACACACGATCTGCAATCAAGCCATGCTTAAACATTTCAAAGCTACCGTTGCGCAATTGTTTTTGAGGTAAGGTCGCTAGAAAAGTAGGATCCACCAGTGTCATCACCGGCGGTTGTATCACACCTATCTGATTTTTTAAATTCCCCAAATCCACACCATTTTTCCCACCAACGGATGCGTCCACCATCGCCAGTAAACTTGTAGGCACATGAATGAAGTCAATACCACGTTTGATGGTACAAGCCACAAAACCACCTAGATCTGTCACCACGCCGCCGCCCAGACTTATAAAAAGACTGTTGCGATCGCAGCCCAGTTCAATAAGCGCACTCCACACACCAGTACATGTGTCAATATTCTTGAACTCTTCACCAGCTTCAATCTCAATCACTTCAATAGGAGCGACCGTTTCAAGTTTTGCAATAAATGGTGCGTAACAATGCTGCATGGTATTCTCATCGACCAACACAAAAATGATGCTGGGCAACTTTTTGGCCACGTACGTATTGAGTTGTACATAACATTCCTCGCCAAAATGTATGGCATAGGATTCATTGATAATTGAGGTCATTTGCGGGTCATGTTATGATGGCTCTCTTTCCAGAACTCGATAGGTTGCAACGGGATTCTTGAGGAGTTCGCTTTCGCGAAAGCGTCACAATCCACGACCATTGAACTACAAGTCTTAATGAGAACTTAAATAGCTTCAAAAGTACCAACTCTATGATAAACGAGCTGTATTTCCCATTTATATTTGCGGCATGAATAAGCAATTTTTTGAGGATACTAAGACGGCTTTTGCACTCAAGTCCAATGCTGATTTGAAAAAGTCGCGATTTATATTTTCCATGATGGGACAGCAGTGGCTGGTCAATCTAGGGTCAAAACTGACCATGACCGGCTTGAAACTGGGTTTGCCCATCAAAGGACTGATTAGAAATACCATATTTGACCAATTTTGTGGCGGTACTACTGAAGATGAGTGTATGCCTATTGTTGAGAATATGTACACCAAAGGCGTAAGTTCCATTCTGGATTATTCGGTCGAAGGAAAAGAAAATGAAGCCGACTTTGATAGCGTTGTAGGTAAGAAGCTTACCTTGATTCACGCAGCGGCTGTTAATGAGGCATTACCATTTGAAGTGGTCAAACCTACAGGACTTGGAAGATTTTACATCTGGCAAAAGGTGTCAGAAGGTAAGGAACTTACCGCGCCAGAACAGTTGGAGTGGGAACGAATCGTGAATAGGGTCGATCTACTTTGCAAAACGGCCGTAGATAGCGAAGTGATGCTCTTATTTGATGGTGAGGAAAGTTGGATGCAAGATGCCGCAGATGCTTTGGTTAGAGATATGATGCAGAGTTATAATAAGGAGAAAGCATATATCTATAATACGGTACAATGTTACCGTTGGGACCGTTTGCAATACATTGAAAACCTTTATCAAAATGCCAAGGCGAATAATTTTATCGCTGGAGCAAAGATCGTGCGTGGTGCCTACATGGAAAAGGAACGAGAGCGAGCAGAAGAGCTCAATTATCCATCACCTATCTGTAAGGACAAAGCCGCTACTGATCAAATGTTCAACGATGTGATGAACTTTATTCTTGATCATTTAGATACCATCAAATTATGTCTGGGAACTCATAATGAAGAGAGCACGCTTGCGGCTATGGAGTTCATGAAAGAAAAAGGAGTGGACCCTAGAAGTGGTGATGTTTGGTTTGGTCAATTGTACGGTATGAGTGACAATCTCACATTCAATCTAGCTGAAGCAGATCATAATGTATTTAAGATATTGCCATTTGGACCCATCAATGATGTGATGCCTTACTTGATAAGACGTGCCCAAGAAAATACTTCGGTGGCTGGTCAGGTAGGACGTGAATTGAATTTGATCAATAAAGAGATCAAACGACGCGGTATCTAATCCTTTTCTATCACTAGATTCTCAACGCGAACGTAACGATCGCAATTGGTGACGATCAAGGCAGTTTTGGCCAACTCTTGGCGGCCATTGATGTAATATCGATTACATGGAATGGTGTCAGTATTGGATTTTGAAAAATCCACATCGCCATATTTGAGGATCATAATGACGCTGGTGGTGTCAATCTCTTTATTGGCCAGCAGTTCTCTAAATTCTGGTGAGAATCTGACTGAATTCTTTTTATTAATATCTGCAATGACCCGATCTTCTGGAAACCAGTTGCACTGCGCACGTTTACCGCTTAAAAAGAATACAAGAAATACGAGGCCTATGGCAAAACCGCCCATGTAAAAACCTAGACGTTTGATAAAATTCATGAAGTTTGCTTAAAAGATGAGCAAATTTACATCGCTACAAGGTAAGTTATACCACTCGCCAACTGATTTGTTGGTATTAATACCGTGATACATGTAAATACCATTTTTAAGTCCTTTATCCATTCTTATGGAATGTTCAATACCGCCATCATCTGCGATGTTTAAGATATAAGGAGTAAAAATATTGCTCAACGAGATGGATGCTGTTTTAGAATAGCGTGATGGCAAGTTGGGGACGCAATAATGCGTCACGCCGTACTTTACGAAAGTAGGATTTTCATGCGTTGTGAGCTCGCTCGTTTCAAAACAACCGCCCATGTCAATACTTACATCAATAATGACCGAGCCAATTTTCATGTTCTCTACCATGGTTTGGGATACCACCACAGGTGCGCGGTTTTTCCCTGACAGTGCTGCTATGACCACATCACAACGTCGCAAAGCTTTGGAGAGGTATTTGGGTTGAAGAGTGCTTGTAAAAATGGATTGGCTAACGTTGTCTTTGACTTTTCTTAAGTTAGAAATAGAGTTGTCAAACACCTTTACATTGGCGCCGAGACCCAAGGCAGTTCTAATCGCAAACTCGCCTACGGTTCCTGCACCCATAATTACCACATCTACTGGTGGTACACCCGTTATATTACCGAACAATTGCCCGGTACGATTAGGGCCGCTGCTTAATAACTCTGACGCGATAAGAACAGAAGCTACACCTGAAATTTCGCTTAAGGCCGCAGTGGCTATATAGTGACCATCATCATCCTGAATAAATTCAAACGCTAGTGCGGTTATTTTTTTGGCTGCAAGTTTTTCAAAATACTCTTTGTTTCTTGTCTTAAGTTGAAGAGCGCTGATCAAAACGGTTTGAGGCTTGATCATTTTGATCTCCTCCATTGATGGTGGTGCCACCTTTAGAATAGTAGGGCAGGAGAAGACTTTTTTAGTGTCTGAAGTAAGCTCTGCACCAGAATTTAGATATTCGTTATCAGTAAAGCTGCTTCCTAAACCAGCTCCTTTTTCTATGATGATGCGATGTCCATGTGCGGTGAGTGCGGCAACCGCGTCTGGTGTGAGGCAGATTCGTTTTTCAACCTGTTGGTCTTCTTTGGGAATCCCAATAAAAAGCTCCTTTTTAGTGCGTTGAATCTCTAGACGTTCCTCTTGAGGAATCAATTGATCTTTAGTAAATGGATTGAGAATGTGACTCATAACAAGGTTTATGCAGTCAGCAAGTTAGAATAATTACTTGAAAAATCTATCGCTAGGTTTCTTGACGTAGTTTTCAATTTCTGAAATGTCGATGCCGTGAACTTTGTCGAAAACTTTAGTTCTTGCGAGGTAAGTTAATGATAGTGAGGCAATGACAACTGGAACTATAAATCCAAGTTCTTCGCTTTCATCCATAAATTTTAGATCATCATTGATAGAACTATATAGTTGAAAGCCATACATCGCCATAGGTATTAAAATACAGTGGTACCACCAATGTTTACAAGTCAAAAACCAAATCACCATCAGGTAAAAAGGTATGAATTTCGCCATGATAGTCCAAATACTTACTTGAGCTCGTAGATAATAACCAGAATGGTATGTAAATAAAAAATTGTCCCAATCCGGACCGGTTGGGACAACTTCATATGAATAAAAAAAGTATGGTGTAGTGGCCAGAATGACCGCTACAAAACTACCCACGAGAAGGTATAATGATCCACGCTTTGTCGATTTTCTTTGCATTTGTCGTTTCAGGAGCGAAAGATGTCGCTGCAGTTGCAGCTAAAGATACAGCAAAAAGTGAAACTAGGGCGATTGCTTTGAGTGATTTGTTGTTCATGATATTTGGTTTAAGTAATTAAAAAAAGGGTTTAAGTAAATAAGTGATATAAAACTAGCATTGAAACCTCCTTTTTTTATTGCTATGAACGTATAATCGCCGAAATGATAGATATGTCGCTTAGAGAACGTTTGTTGTTAATTATTTAAGTTAAAACATTAATAAATGGTAATAAACTTCATCGACGAACTACATCGCTGATATTTAAAATTCTCGATGTACTGTTAATTATTCTAATTTTAACATACTGATAATCAGAAATAATTGGAACAATTAAAGATGGCCATTCGATCAGTCTCAAAGAAGCTGAATCAAAATATTCCTCGACACCTATATCATGTAGTTCGTCGATAGTATTGATTCTGTACAGGTCAAAGTGATAGATGTCTTTGTCTGTCCCACTGTACTCATTGACTATATTATAGGTAGGAGAAGAAATGGCTTCGGTCACGCCTAGTTGTTTACAGATCGCTGTAATTAGTGTGGTCTTACCAGATCCCATGGGAGCTTCAAATAGGAGGTTATCACTTTTCGCGGAAGCGATAATATGAGCGGCAGCCTTATCTATATCTTTAAGTTGGTATTCCATTTATCGAGGATTGAAGACGGCGAAGGGTATCAACATTTCTTCTAGGGAAACTCCACCATGTTGATACGTGTTCCTATAATAACTCACATAATGGTTGTAATTGTTGGGATAGGCAAAGAATAGGTCGCCCTTTGCAAATATGAAGCTACTGCTCATATTGATTTTAGGGAGACCGATGGTTGATGGGTCTGTTGCTGCTATTACATCCTTATCCTCATAAGATAAACTACGACCAGTTTTATACCTTAAATTGAGACTTGTGTTTTTATCGCCTATGACTTTGCTGGGCGTCGTGACATTTATGGTACCGTGATCTGTGGTTAGCACGAGTTTCATTCCCAATTCTGCACCACGTTGGATCATTTCCAGCAACGGTGAATTTTTGAACCAGCTCACAGTAAGTGATCGATAGGACTTATCGGTACTGGCAAGATCCTTAATTACTTCCATCTCTGTTTTTGAGTGGGAAAGCATGTCGACAAAATTATATACAATGACCGTTAGGTCGTTATCTTTTTGAGTTTTGAAGCTTTCGGCTAGTTTGCGCCCATTTTGTTCATTAGTAATCTTATGGTATTGATGCTTAATGTTAAGACCCAATCGCTTGAGTTGTGCTTCAAGAAAATCCTTTTCATGCATATTCTTCCCACCATCGTCAGTATCATTAAGCCAATAGTTGGGATGTCTCTTTTCCATGTCTGCTGGCATTAAGCCCGAAAATATGGCGTTGCGAGCGTATTGCGTCGCCGTAGGTAAGATGGAGCAGTAGGTTTCTTCCTGGACTTTTTTGTAATTATTGTTGATGATATTCTCAAACATCTTGAATTGATCATACCTCATATTATCTACGACAACAAACAGAACTGGTTCTTTTTCCTTCAACAAAGGAACAACTCGTTTTTTGAAGAGTTGATGGCTTAATACCGGCGCATCCTCTTCATCTTCAAACCATTGCTTGTAATTTTTGTCAACAAATTTGCAAAACTGTTGATTGGCTTCTGTCTTTTGAGCGGTTAGGATCTCAAACATTCCAGAATCGTCTACATTCTCGAGTTCGAGTTCCCAAAAAAGCAATCGCTGATACATTTGCGTCCACTCTTCATAGCTATTGATCATCGACAAATCCATAGCGATCTTGCGAAATTCACGCTGGTAATCTGACGTGGTCTTTGCATTGACCAATCTAGAGTGGTCCAAATTCTTTTTTAGAGATAATAGGATCTGGTTTGGGTTCACGGGTTTAATAAGGTAATCAGCAATCTTGGAACCTATGGCCTCTTCCATAATGTATTCTTCTTCGCTTTTAGTGATCATGATCACGGGAAGATTGGCTTGTTTTTCTTTGATCTCGTGCAAGGTTTCAAGACCGGTCAATCCTGGCATATTCTCGTCTAGAAGGACAATGTCATATAGTTCTTCTTCAATAGCTTCCAGTGCCTCAGTTCCAGATACTCTTGTATCCACTTCATATCCTTTGTTTTTAAGAAATATGATGTGAGGTTTTAAAAGATCTACCTCGTCATCTACCCATAGTATTTTGATCGTCGTCATATCTGTATATTTGTTGAAACGCTTGCATCTATTGAAACAGCAGAACAAACTTAAAATATTAAACGATCCTATCTATGGATTTATTTCCGTCCCCAACAACGAGATATTTGAGTTAATTGAGCATCCTTACTTTCAAAGGCTGCGTCGCATTACCCAGATGGGTCTAAGTTATCTGGTCTATCCTGGAGCCAACCATACTAGATTTCACCATGCAATAGGTTGTATGCACCTTATGCAAAAAGCGGTTCAAGTGCTTAGATCAAAGTCGGTTAGCATCAGTGAAGTAGAAGAAGATGCATTATATAAAGCCATATTATTGCACGATTTAGGTCATGGTCCTTTTTCCCATGCGTTGGAGAATTTGATTGTACCTGGACGACATCATGAGGAGTTATCGTTGCTTTTTATGGAGGATCTCAACCGTCAGTTTAACGGAAGTTTAACCACTGCTATCCAAATATTCAAAGGTGAGTACGACAGGCCATTCATGTTGGAATTGGTATCGAGTCAGCTGGATATGGACCGGCTAGATTATTTGAGAAGGGATAGCTTTTATACAGGTGTTGCAGAAGGTAATATCAATAGCCAGCGGCTTATTGCCATGCTCAATGTCAAGGACGATAGACTAGTGGTGGAGGAAAAAGCACTGTACAGTGTAGAGAGTTTTTTATCCAATCGTAGATTGATGTACTGGCAAGTCTACTTGCACAAGACAGGCATAGGCGCAGAACACCTACTTCAAAGTGTCTTCAAGCGCATTGCAGAACTCATGCAGCGAGATATTGTTGTCGAAACACCACAAACCCTTCGTTATTTTTTGAAAAACGAAATCACTGCTCCCAAAGATTTACTGGAAGCTTTTGCCATGATTGATGACAGCGACGTCATCCAGTTACTCAAAATGAACATGAATTCTGCAGATTTCGTTCTTAGCGAGTTGTGCAAAATGATCATTAATAGGCAGTTGTTGAAAATCAAGATTGTCGATAAGCCCGTATCCACCAACAAATTGAAAAGTAAAATCGAGAAGCTCAAAAAATCCTACAATCTCACTAGTGAAGAGGCTGGCTATTTTATATTTAACGGGACCATTAGTGTTTCCGCTTACGCGAAAGCGAACCCTATTCTAATCCTCAACAAAAAAGGAAAGTTGGAGGAATTGACAGACGCTACTAACGAGCAGAGTTTTGAAGCCTTGACCAAAGTGGTGACCAAATATTACTATTGCTATCCAAAGATTCAAGATTGATTTAAATTAGTATTTTTGCTAGAATGAAATTCAAAGCGCAACAAATTGCTGATATCCTCGAGGGAACCGTAGATGGTGACCCAAATATTGAGGTTCACAAATTGTCAAAAATAGAAGAAGGATCTGCGGGTAGCTTAAGCTTTTTGTCAAATCCTAAGTATAACTCGTATTTATACTCTACTAAGGCTTCTGCGGTGATAGTAAATCAAGATTTTCAAGCAGAAAATGAAGTTTCATCAACTCTTATTAGGGTTAAGGATTCCTACAAAGCTTTTTCTAAATTATTGGAATTTTACCAAGCTGCAAAACTCAACAAAAATGGTATTGAGCAGCCCAGCTTTATTCATGGTAGCGTCAGTCATCTTGATGGTTTTTACTTGGGCGCATTTAGCTACATAGCCGAGAATGTGAAAATTGGTAAAAACGTAAAGATATTTTCTAACGTGCACATCTCAGAAAATGTAAGCATAGGTGACAATTGCGTCATTTACTCTGGTGCAAAAATTATGTCTGAGTCTGTTATAGGGAATCAAGTGATAATCAACTCTGGTTGTGTTATAGGTGCAGACGGCTTTGGATTTTCACCCAATGAGGATGGAAGTTATTCCAAAGTTCCTCAGATAGGCAATGTCATTATAGAAGACAACGTTGATATTGGTGCTTTAACAACGATAGATAGAGCTACCTTAGGTAGTACGGTTATAAGGAAAGGTGTGAAGTTGGATAACCAGATTCAGGTGGCGCATAACGTAGAGATTGGTGAGAACACCGTTATTGCATCGCAAACGGGAATCGCGGGTAGCAGTAAAATAGGTAAGAATTGTAGAATAGGTGGACAGGTAGGAATTGCCGGTCACCTTACTATAGGTGATAATGTAGGTATCCAAGCCCAATCAGGAATAGGTAAAAACATTAAATCAGGTTCCAACATTCAAGGATCACCTGCATTTGAATATGGAGACTGGAATAGATCTTATGTCAATTTCAAAAATCTCCCAAAACTAGAAAAGAGAATTACACAGTTAGAGAAAAATCACGCATAAATGACGGCAACAGAATTTAAGCAAACTACCATTGAAAAAGAGGTATCGCTTAGTGGCGTAGGCCTGCATACGGGAAAATCCGTAAAACTTAATTTTAAACCTGCACCAGCAGATCATGGTTATGCCTTTCAAAGAATTGATTTAGAAGGACAACCAATCATTGAGGCTCTCGCTAATTATGTTACCGATACAAAAAGAGGGACAACGCTGGATAAAAACGGAGTGCAGATCAATACGTGCGAGCATGTACTCGCAGCTCTTGTTGGATTGGAAATTGACAATTGCTTAATAGAAATTGATAGCAGCGAGCCACCTATTATGGATGGTTCTTCAAAGTTTTTCGTGGAAGCGTTAGAAAAGGCTGGAAAAGTAGAGCTTGACGTGATGCGTAAAGAGTTTGTGGTTAAAGAGGTGATCTCATATAAAGATGAAGAAACAGGTAGCGAGATTCTTCTCATGCCAGCCGATTCTTATCAAATCACCACTATGGTCGATTTTGGAACTAAAGTTTTGGGAACCCAAAATGCCACCTTACAAAAGATCTCCAATTTTAAAGATGATATTGCGAGTTCGAGAACCTTCAGTTTCTTACATGAGATTGAAATGCTATTGGAGCACGGCCTGATCCAAGGTGGTGACCTCAATAATGCGATCGTCTATGTGGATAAGGAACTGTCTCAAAAAACCATGGACAACCTCAAGAAGGCATTCAACAAGGATAATATATCGGTAAAGCCTAATGGGATCTTGGATAACTTGACATTACATCATCCTAACGAGGCCGCTAGACATAAGTTGTTGGACGTTATAGGCGACTTGGCATTGGTAGGTTATAGAATACGAGGTAAGGTCATAGCTACGAAACCTGGTCATTTTATAAATACACAGTTCGCTAAAAAACTTTCCAAGCTCATCAAAAAAGAAATTAGGGATAACGTGCCTCAAGTTGATATTCATCAGGAACCATTGATGGATACGGTAAAAATCATGGAAGTTTTACCGCACAGACCTCCATTCCTTTTAGTTGATAAAATTTTCAAGCTAACCGATACTGAAGTTATAGGCCTGAAAAACGTCACTATGAACGAACCGTTTTTTGTAGGTCATTTTCCAGGACAACCAGTAATGCCAGGTGTTCTCATTGTTGAGGCTATGGCACAAAATGGTGGTATTTTAGTCTTGAGTACCGTACCAGATCCCGAGAACTACCTCACGTTCTTCATGAAAATGGATAATGTGAAATTCAAACGAAAGGTTTCTCCTGGTGATACACTTATTTTTAAAGCAGAGCTCATAAGTCCTATTCGTAGAGGAATCGCTCACATGCAAGCCTATGCTTATGCAAATGGAGTATTATGTGCAGAGGCTGAACTCATGGCCCAAATCTCTAAAGTCAAATAATGAACCAACCCTTAGCATACGTACATCCAGGAGCTAAAATCGCCAAAAATGTCGTGATAGAACCTTTCACTACCATTCACAATGATGTTATCATTGGAGAAGGTTCGTGGATAGGTTCCAATGTGACCATTATGGAAGGTGCTCGTATAGGAAAGAACGTTAGTATTTTCCCTGGAGCAGTTATCTCTGCCATACCTCAAGACAAGAAGTTTGACGATGAGGATACACAGACCATCATAGGTGATGGGACTACCATACGGGAATGCGTCACCATTAATAGAGGCACTTCTGATAGGATGAAAACCATCATCGGTAAAAACTGCTGGATCATGGCCTATTGCCATATTGCGCACGATTGTATCGTTGGTGACAATTGCATTTTTTCAAACAACAGCACGCTCGCTGGACATATTACGGTAGGCGATTATGTGGTACTTGCGGGAATGGCTGCTGTACAGCAATTTTGTCAAGTAGGTAGTCATGCATTTGTAACTGGTGGATCCTTGGTTCGTAAGGATGTTCCTCCATTTGTAAAAGCTGGACGTGAACCTTTGAGCTACGTTGGGATCAATAGTGTAGGTTTGCGCCGCCGTGGATTTGAATTGGAAAAAATTCGTGAGATACAAGATATTTTCAGAATACTGTATCAAAAAAATTACAACGTAACTCAAGCTGTGGAGATCATCGAGGCAGAAATGAGTGCAACCACAGAACGTGACGAAATATTAGAATTTATTAAGAACTCAAAACGAGGTATCATGAGAGGATACGTCGGTAGTAACTAACATATGGCATCAACAAGCGACATTAGAAAAGGATTGTGCATTAGGTACAACAACGATATTTATAAAATTATAGAGTTTCTTCACGTGAAGCCAGGTAAAGGACCGGCATTCGTGAGAACAAAGCTTAAAAGCGTGACGTCAGGGAAAGTGCTGGACAATACTTTTTCGGCAGGTCACAAAATTGAAGATATTAGAGTCGAGTCCCAAAAATTTCAATATCTCTACAATGATGGTGAATTCTATCATTTCATGAATACAGACGATTATTCACAAATCAGATTGTTGGAGAGCTCTCTGGATACACCAGAACTTTTGAAAGAAGGTGAGAATGTGACGATCCAGATCAATACAGAGGATAACTCGCCACTATCCGTAGACATGCCACAATACGTAGTGCTTGAAGTAACGGCTACAGAGCCTGGGCTTAAGGGTAACACGGCGACAAATGCTACAAAACCAGCTACTGTAGAGACTGGTGCAACGGTAAACGTTCCTTTGTTTATCAATGAAGGTGACATCATCCGTATTGATACAGAGAAAGGCTCTTACCAAGAGCGCATGAAGCAATAATTGAAGTTCTCAACTACATACACATTAAGCGAAATAGCATCCATTTTGGGATGCGATTTTGTGGGTGCTCCAGATTTTCCTGTGACCGGCATGAATGAAATTCATGTGGTGACTCCAGGCGACATTGTTTTTGTGGACCATCCGAAATATTACGATAAAGCCCTTAACAGTGCCGCTACCATCATCTTGATCAATAAAAAAGTAGACTGTCCAGAAGGCAAGGCGCTGCTTATATCAGATGACCCATTTCGGGATTTCAATGTGCTTACTAAGAAGTTTAGACCGTTTATCGCTTTCGCGAAAGCGAACCAACCAGCCTACAAAATTGGTAAAAACAGTATCGTGCAACCTAACGCCTTCATTGCAAATGGCGTTGAAATAGGCGATAACTGTGTCATTCACAGCAATGTTTCCATCAATAACGACTGTATAATTGGTGATAATGTGATCATCCATTCTGGAACCGTCATAGGTACTGATGCGTTTTACTATAAGAGACGACCAGATGGATACGACAAGCTATTAAGCAACGGTCGTGTGGTCATTGAGGACAATGTGGAAATTGGGGCACTTTGTACTATTGATCGTGGTGTAAGCGGTGATACGACGATAGGTTATGGTTCAAAAATCGACAATCAAGTTCAAATAGGTCACGATACTGTTTTAGGTAAACACGTCTTGATCGCCAGTCAGGTGGGTATATCGGGTTGCGTGGTTATTGAAGATGATGCTAAACTATGGGGTCAGGCCGGTGTGCGCAGCGATGTAACGATAGGTAAAGGAGCAGAGGTTTTTGCCCAAAGCGGTATTTCCAAGGATGTTCCTTCGGGAAGTAGTGTTTTTGGTAGTCCAGCAGGAAATTCCAAAGAAAAGTTTAAAGAGTTGGCTGCTGTACGTATGCTGCCTAACTTTATGAAAAATAACAAATAAGATGTCAGCAGCGGCAAAAAAGTTAGTAACCTCTTTCTTTGAATCAGACGCCTTCAAACAAAAGGAAGTTTACGAGCAATACATTCACAGTGACCTACAGGTGTACTGGCATTCCAGTACAGGCTACAATGTCTATGATTTCACTAGTTATTGGGAATTAATTGAGTCTGCATCATTATCTTATGAAAGTTTGAGATATGATGTGAGCCATATTTTAAGTGAGAAGGATGAAGTTGCCGTACGATACACATTATACACAAGAACTATTGAAAATCCAGGTGAAGAAGTTCCCATAGGATATTTTATAAGCATCTGGAAGATTGAAGATGGAAAGTTGAAAACTTGCCATCAAACCAGTCACCCAGCTATTTAATTAAATAATAATACTCAACTCAAAAAACATATAAATGAGCGTTTTAGTAAACAAGGATTCTAAAATAATTGTTCAAGGATTCACGGGTAGTGAAGGAACATTCCACGCAGGTCAAATGATCGAGTATGGAACTAACGTCGTAGGTGGTGTAACGCCTGGAAAAGGTGGACAAACACATTTAGACAAGCCTGTTTTCAATACCGTACAAGAAGCTGTGGAAAAAGCAGGTGCAGATGTGACCATCATTTTTGTACCGCCAGCATTTGCTGCAGATGCGATCATGGAAGCTGCTGATGCCGGTATCAAAGTAATCATCGCTATTACTGAAGGTATTCCAGTGGCAGACATGGTAAAAGCGGCTGACTATATTAAAAATAAAGATTGCCGTCTGGTAGGTCCTAACTGTCCAGGTGTGATCACTCCAGGTGAAGCAAAGGTTGGTATCATGCCAGGTTTTGTTTTCAAAAAAGGTAAAGTTGGTATCGTTTCTAAATCTGGAACCCTAACATATGAAGCTTCTGACCAAGTCGTAAAACAAGGATACGGAATCTCTACTGCAATAGGAATAGGTGGTGACCCAATCATAGGTACGACTACCAAAGAAGCTGTCGAGCTGTTCATGAACGACCCAGAAACTGAAGCTATCGTTATGATAGGAGAGATAGGTGGTCAACTGGAAGCAGATGCTGCAAAATGGATCAAAGAAAACGGCAACAAAAAACCAGTTATTGGTTTTATCGCTGGAGAAACGGCGCCTGCTGGTAGAACCATGGGTCATGCCGGTGCGATCGTTGGTGGTTCTGAAGATACTGCTCAAGCTAAAAAGAAAATTATGAGAGAATGTGGTATTCACGTAGTAGATTCTCCAGCAGAAATAGGCAAAAAAGTAGCAGAGGTACTTTCTAAGTAATCCTTCGCTTCATGTAGCCAACCATTAAAATTCCCCTTTATGTCTAACTATAAAATTAGTGAGGAAATTGCGGTCAAGATGAAACTGCATTATCAGCAAGAGTATTCACAAACTTTGGAAAAACTTGCAGAGTTAAAATCCATCCTGGAAGAATTGTCTGGTGTGGATACAGGAGTTGTTGAATCTCAGCCTAAGTCTTCAGCAGAAGATGTGTCACCACAAAATGATCGTGGTAGGCGAGAAGAAACTGCAGACAAACCTAAACGTAAGTACAAGAAAAAGCCAGGACGTAAATCCATTTGGGGGAAATTTATACTTTCTCGACTTAAAGCAACTCGCACACCATTGTCTTATGACGATATGACGAGTCATGCTATTGCCATCAAAAATATTGAGCCTACGCAATTTGATAAGATTCGCAAGAAAATCATCGCGGCGGCCTTTGTTTTGAGAACCAAACAAGACAAAATTGACAATTTTGCCATCAAAGGTTCCAGAACAAAATATATGGGGCTTAAGGAATGGTATGAGAGAGAAGGATTATTGAAAGAAGAATACAGAACTAAAATAGTAACAGACTAGATGAAATTACTAGAAGGTAAAAATGTCATTATAACTGGTGCAAGCCGTGGAATAGGTAGTGGTATCGCTAGGGTTTTTGCTAACCATGGCGCAAACGTCGCCTTTACCTACAGCAGCTCAGAAGCTCCAGCGTTAGAATTGGAAAAAGAACTTCAGGGATTGGGCGTCAAGGCAAAGGCTTACAAAAGCAATGCTGCAGACTTTAAAGAATCTCAAGACCTGATTGATCAAGTAGCTAAAGATTTTGACTCCATCGATGTGTTGATCAATAACGCTGGAATCACTAAAGACAATCTATTGATGCGCATTAGTGAGGAAGATTTTGATAACGTGATCGAGGTCAACTTGAAGTCCGTTTTTAATATGACTAAAGCGGTGCAGCGCACCATGCTTAAACAACGTCACGGTAGCATCATCAACATGAGTAGTGTAGTAGGTGTTAAGGGTAATGCTGGTCAAACCAATTATGCAGCGAGTAAAGCTGGTATCATAGGTTTCACAAAGTCAGTGGCTCTTGAATTAGGTTCTAGGAACATCAGATGTAATGCTATTGCACCTGGATTTATAGTAACCGAAATGACTGGCGCACTTAATGAAGATACAGTCAAAAGCTGGAGAGAAGCCATACCGCTTAAACGTGGTGGAACGCCAGAAGATGTAGCAAATGCCTGTGTGTTTCTAGCTAGTGAGCTTAGCGCTTACGTGACGGGACAAACCTTGCACGTGGATGGCGGCATGTTGACATAACAAATATGATGGTCTGGATCTGGTTGTTTATTGCGGCAATTGCTGCAGTTCTTATTGCACTGATTCAGTATGATTATTTGTTTTCCAGTAGTAAAAAGAATAGAAAACCGTTGTTTGCCATTTTAAGGGCAGCAACGGTTTTTTGCATATTGTTGCTTTTTATCAGTCCCAAGTTTGAAAGCACTTCCTATCAAACCATTAAACCACAACTGGTGTTGATGGCAGACAATAGTCAGTCGATTGTAAATCTGGAATTTAATGAACAATTAGCTGCTGACTTTGATCAATTACTGACAGATCCAGAATTGAAAGACAAATTTGAAATTATTTCCTATCAGTTTTCTGATGGGATTTCCTTGTCAGATTCCTTGAATTTTGAAGGAGTTGCGAGTGATATTTCCGCAGCTGTGGAGCAACCACAACAGCTTTTTAGAAATAGAAACAAGGCCATTGTGTTGATGACTGATGGTAACCAAACTCTGGGTTCCAACTATCGATACAGTAAAATTGATTCCAAATCACACGTATATCCAGTCGTTTACGGCGACACCACGAGATATCCAGACCTTAGAATCAATCAGGTAAATGTGAATCGATACAGTTATCTCAATAATGAGTATCCTGTTGAAGTTTTGGTAAGCTATACGGGTGACGATCCGGTTACTACCACTTTTAGGATCATCGATAAAAACGCCACTTTATATCAGGAGAAACTAAGTTTTGATTCAGAAAAATCTTCTGCCGTCATCAATGTACAGCTCAAAAGTACAGCCATCGATTTGCAAAAAATGGCTGCGCAATTGGATCCCATAACTCAAGAGAAAAATATAACAAACAATAGACGTGATTTTGCTGTAGAAGTCATTGATCAGAAGTCTAAAATATTGATTTTAAGCAATATCGTCCATCCAGATATTGCCGCGCTCAAAAAGGCCATCGAGTCCAACAGGCAACGTACCGTTGAGATCAAGAAGACATCAGACTCCTATGATATCAATGACTACAACCTTGTGATTTTGTATGGTATGGATTCCGCTTTCGCGAAAGCGAACTCTACTATAAACACCTTGCAAAAAAACACTTGGCTCTTTTTAGGACCCAAGCCTAATCTAGGTTTTCTGAACGGTTCAACCGAAGCATTTCAAATCGAGAATTACCCACAAAGTGATGACGTGCAGCCTATTATGAATGAGGCGTATGCCAATTTTAATCTAGAATCCTTTGACTTTGAAGACTATCCGCCAGTGACGTCACCATTTGGTCAAATCATTCCTAGAGAATCTTTGAGTGTTTTGATGTACAAACAAATAGGATCAGTCACTACAGACCAACCGTTGTGGTTTACCTATGAAAACACAACGGGTAAACATGCCGTTTTTACGGGAAGTGGCCTGTGGCGATGGAGAGCGCAGAGTTACCTAGCGGAAAAGGATTTCAGAAATTTTGATGATCTCATCAATTCCCAAATCCAATTTCTCGCCAGCAACAAGAAAAGAAATCGACTGGATGTAGATTCCAAGACTTTTTATTTTGAAAATGAGCGCATTTTAATTTCTGCGCAGTATTTGAATAAAAATTATGAGTTTATCACAGATGGTGTTCTTAATATGACCATCACAAATGATGCTTCACAAGAGCAATTGGTACGTCCTTTTGTGCTTTCTGGAAATTCCTATCAGGTGGATTTGAGCGGTTTACCAGCAGGAGATTATAGCTTTACCGTGAGCGCTACTGGGGAAAATTTGAGCCGATCAGGAGCTTTTTCAATTTTGGAATTTAATATTGAGAAACAATTTGTCAACGCAGACTATTCATCTTTACAGTCTATCGCCACAGATGATCAAGTTTTTTACGGAAAGGAAATAGATAAACTCAAGACCAAGTTATTAAGTGATACCTTGCTGCAGGATGTGGAAAGGAGTGAAGTTACCTATGAGTCACTAATTGACTGGAAAATCCTACTGGCTATCATATTACTATTACTTTCTGCGGAATGGTTCCTAAGAAAATACAACGGATTAATTTAAAAAATTACACATGGAGAGATTACCTAGAGCTGCAATATTTATCATTATTGGAGTCGTTTTATTTATTATAGTTTTAATCAAAAGTGCCGTCGTTATTGACGCAGGTCAAGCTGGTGTGCTTTTTAAATTAAGTGATGGAGTTGAATTAGAAAACACCTATGGCGAAGGTTTTCAAATCATAGCACCATGGAATGATATGATCATCTTTCCAGTACGTCAATTGTCCATAAGTGACAGAATGAACGTACTATCTGTGAATGGATTAGAGGTTTCAGTAGATGCTACCGTATGGTATCAACCTGAATATGACAAGTTACCTTATCTCTATAAAGAAAAAGGAAGAGATTATGTCAACGAGATCCTTTCTCCTGCTATTAGTGCTGCAGCACGTAGTGTTGTAGGACGTTATACTCCAGAGCAATTGTATTCCAGCAAACGTGATGTTATACAGGCAGAAATTCTAGATGAAGTACGTAAAGAGTTGGAATCCCAATATGTGCAAGTCAACAGAGTGCTTGTAAAAGATGTAACGCTGCCTGAAAAAATCAAGGAAGCTATCGAGCGTAAATTGCGTCAGGAACAGGAATCTTTGGAATACGAGTTCCGTCTTACTAAAGCAACCAAAGAAGCCGAGCGTCAAAAAATCGATGCTGAAGGTAAAGCGGTGGCCAATCAAATCTTGAGCGCATCACTTACAGACAAAATTTTGACGGAAAAAGGTATCGAGGCGACTCTCAAATTAGCCGAATCACCTAATGCCAAAGTGGTAGTCGTAGGTTCTGGTGATAGTGGTTTACCAATCATCTTAGGCAACCAGTAAAGAAGAGAAGTTATCAGTATTTTGTGAATCAGGCATGAGAGCTTTAGACTTTTATGCCTGATTTTCTTTTTCAGTTAATTTCTTGGCTTGACCTTTCCAGTCATCTCTATGGATACGCCCTGGAAAGAAATCAATTAGTGCGGTAATGGCTTCCATGTCTTTATCAGACATATTAGCCAACTGGCTGAAATTATAGATCCCGATGGAATTGAGTTTTTCTTCAATAAAAGGACCAATACCAATGATCTTTTGAAAATCATCTTTGTTATGGCGATCACCACGGCCAATGGATTCAAAATCCAATTTTTCTTCAGCAAGAGACATCTTTGCATCATTGCTCAAGGATCCAGAACGTTCTCTGGTCTTTAGGGCTCTAATAGGACCAGGACGGCTTAATTCATCTATTTCAATGCGCTTTTTATCCTGTTTATCTTCATCAGCATCTTGTTCTGCTGGCTTTGGTGTGGAACTGGCGAGAGGTACAACAACCTTCTCTGTTTTTACTACCACGGTCTTATTGGACGAATTCCCGAAAAAATAGCCAATGATAAAGGCACCAAAAAGCATGACCACTAGAATCGCATAGAAAGTCCAATTGGTTAGAATATCTTCCATCATAGCTATTATTTGATTACTAGTATTATGCACAAATTGCTTCCTGATCCACCAGCATTTTGCTCACCGCGAGCCACAGACTGAATGCGGTTGGATGGTATGCCACTTTGTAAGAGGATTTTTCTAACGGTGCTGGCATTGTCCCTTGAAATAGCAAAGTTATCCTTGCTATCGCCTTCGCTATCTGTATAGCTGTATGCATATACTTTGCTTGACGGATTTTGATTCAGCAGGCTTTTGATGGTTGTTGTGTAGGCTGTAAATTTTTGATCTCCATAAAAGTATTTTTCCTGGAAGCCTGAGGTAAACTTCTTTGAAGCGATGACTGAATTAGACTCTTTTGGATTGTCTGGAGAGGCGCTTGATTCGTTATCAGCTGTTTGAGATGACGATGGGTTTGAAGTAAATGACCCATTGATTTCCATAGCAACGCCGCCATTAGCAGAACCAGAGCTAAAATTGAGGTTGTTTACAGCAGAAGTTGCAATAATTCTGTCTGCTGGAATTCCTGTATTGGTCAATAGTTTTTTTAGATATTCAGCTCTTCCAATTCCTGTATTGGGCGATTCGTTAGGATCAGTATAACCAGTGATTCTAAGAATAGATTCAGGATTTTTGTCTAAAAAGGATTTGATGCTTATACCGTAATCTCTACAGGCATATGGGATTTTCACCCGAACTTGATCTTGAAACACAACTGAAAAAGAGTTACATTGAATCAATTGCGTGCCATTAGGCAGTACCACATTAAAAGGAATCGCTGGACGATTTATATTTTCGATCGATGCGCTCTCAGTTTGTGGATCAGAATCAGTGAGATCATCAGCATCGACATTATCTGAATTCTGCAGGGAATTATTGATGGAATCATTGTTTACCTCGTCTAATTCACTGGCTGCTGATGAGCCTAAATCGGTTGAATCTTCATAGGAAAGATCGTCGATCGTTTTTTGATCAATTTCATTCTCTCCAACTATTTCAAGAGAGTTCTCCTTTACGGAATAGGTATCCATGGCATAGGATAGGAGCACTACGCACAAAGCGGCATAGAAAAGAAAAACCAATAAGCCTATCAAGAAACTTTTCACTCAAAAAAATTTTCATAAATATAATAGCTTAAACTGTAAGAATGCCAAGATGTTAACTAATACTTAGTCTTGGTCCAGGAACTTAGATTTTAAACCTGGCGTTGGGATCATACAGTTATCCTTCTTACCAAACCAGCTGTATCTATTTCTTGCGATAAAATCGTAGATGGAGTTGGTTATAAACTTAGGTAGGATGACAAAAGCATATACTAATGATATAGCTCCAGAAAGGTCTTTTGCAATACGTAAAGCAGCACTGGCCTTTATATAGGCCTTATCGTTTTTAATTAAGATGATGCTATCAATTTTGGCCGGATCAATCTGATGTTTTGAAAGTAAGGATGTACCTATTTCACTTTGTAAGGCTGCAAATCTAAATTGATCCTTAGGATCATGCTCAATAATAAACGTCACTGCTTTATTACACAGATTACAAACACCGTCAAAAAGCACGATTTTCTTTTCCATTATTTCTTTACTGGTTCTAATTGTTCAAGGCTAACTAAGGTGGTAAACATCCCATAATTGACTGTCGCTCTGCCTTTTTCTATGCTATCAATAGTTCCTATGGATTTTGAGTCGATCAAACGTACCCGTTCGTTCAGCTTAAACGTGTGTTTTGGTTTTTCCTCTACCACGGCTTTAGGCTGGGCTGCTTTTCTTTCCTGCCTTATTTTGGTCACCTTTTGAATGACCTCATTTTCCACTTGTTTCTTTTTGCCTTGCTCTTTTTTGGCTTCCGATTTTTTTGCTGGTTTGGGTTGTCGTTTCACGTTTTCAGTGATGACGAGCTTCATGAGTTCGTTCAACAATAAGCGTTTTTTCTTATTGTTTGAAAAGTCCTTAGCCAGTTGATCAAACTTTTTACCCAGCTGAATGTAGCGCTGGTAACTGTCATAGAGTTCTTGAAAATCTTCCAATTTCTGCTTGACTCGATCCTGAGTGTCCTCTAATTTGTTGGCAGTTTGTGTAGCGCGTACTTCCTTATCTCTCAAAGAAGCGTTGTTTTTGCGCAAATCTGAACGTTCTTTTTGAAGAGCAGCAATAGACTTATCAAAACGTATTTTACCACGTTCGACTTTCTTTTTGGCCTTATTGATCAATGAATATGGGATCCCATTTTTTTGCGCAACTTCAAAAGTGAACGAACTACCAGCTTCTCCTAGCTGCAACTGGTAGATGGGCTCGAGGGTTTGAGCATCAAACAACATATTGGCATTGGTCATCTCATCCAACTCGTTGGCCAGCATTTTTAAGTTGGTGTAGTGCGTGGTAATAATCCCGTAGGATTTTCTCGCATAAAGCTCTTCCAGCATACTTTCTGCTAGAGCACCACCCAATTCTGGGTCGGAACCCGTACCAAATTCATCGATTAGGAAAAGCGTCCTGTCATCTGCTTTGCGCAAAAAACCTCTCATGTTCTTTAAGCGATAACTATAAGTACTTAATTGATTATCAATACTTTGATTATCACCTATGTCAGTTAAAATATTATTGAAAAAACAAACTCTACTTTTTTCATGCACCGGTAATAGCATACCAGACTGCAGCATTACCTGCAGTAATCCTATAGTTTTTAATGTGATGGATTTACCACCAGCGTTAGGTCCAGAAATGACAATGATCCTATTTTCAGGAGCCAGTCGTATACTTTGTGGATAGGTTTTTTGGTCGCGTTCCCTATTGGCTACCATCAGTAATGGATGATAGGCATTTACCAGATCCAGTTCCAGATGATCCACGATAATGGGTAATAATCCATCAATCTTACGCGCGTACTTGGCTTTGGCAGCGACGACATCGGTTTGTGTGAGGTACTTTCGTTGTTCCTCAAATTCTTCCATGAAATAGCGCATGAAATCTGTCAGCTCTTTGAGGATGCGCTGAATTTCTTCATGTTCCTCAATTTCTAATTCTGACAGCTTTCGCGAAAGCGTCAACACGCGCTCTGGTTCAATATAGGTGATGCTACCAGTTTTGGAGCTGCCCATGATCTTTCCCTTTACTTTGCGGCGATGCATGGATCGAACAGCAAGGACGCGACGATTTTCAACAACGGTTTCCCTGATGTCGTCCAAGTATTCCAACTTGAGATAATGAGTCAATGCAGCACCAAAGCTACCGTTGAGCTGGCCGCGTACGGTATTCATTTCCCTACGCAGGTTTTTAAGTACCGGTGAGGCGTCATCCTTGATCTCTCCAAAACGGTCTAAAATCTCATCAACCTTATCTGGCACTTGAGTATTGTATTCCAATTCCTTGGTTCTAGCGGCAAGCGCTGGAAACAGTTCTTCGGTTTTCTTGAAGAATTTGATATGCTCGTTGACAGATCTAGGCAGAACCACCAACTTGCGAATGCTTTCCTTTTCCAAGACGCTATTCTCGATTCCCAGCAGTTGCAACTCGCGATCTATGGGATCAAATCCATGATTGGGAATGGCATAGTCAGAAGAAAAAGATGACAGGTATTCACTGGTGTGCGAGAGCGATTCAACAATTGCTTTTCTACCTTCTAGCGGTCTTACTTTTGATAATGCGGCCTTACCGTCGTCTGTACTGCAATAACCGGTGGCTTGCTCGACAACTTTGTCAAACTCAATATCCTGTAATGTTTTTCTGGAAATTTTCCTCATAGTCACTAACAAAAATAGGGCAGTAACGCCGTTCCCAACCGCTGATTGGTGGTTTTTTAACGGTGCTTAGATGATATGAAGGATGTTGTGAATACTTTAGTCCAGATCGCTCAAGCGTTATAGGTTCTGGATTGTAACTTTACGGTAAAAGCTTAAGATGCCTGTAAAAATTGAGCCCAGCTGGAAGGAAATGCTGCGAGAGGAATTTAGTAAAGAATATTTTGAAAACCTTATTGCATTTGTAAAGCAGGAATACGAAATTAAAACCTGTTATCCACCAGGAAATAAAATCTTTGCGGCCTTTGATCGTACACCTTTTGAAGAGGTCAAGGTGGTTATTTTAGGACAAGACCCATATCATGGTGCCGGTCAAGCAAACGGTTTGTGCTTTTCAGTAGCAGATGGGATTCCGCATCCACCATCACTCATCAATATATTTAAGGAACAGCAACGCGATACTGATTTGAGAAAGCCTTATCCCAAATCAGGCAACCTGGAACACTGGGCAGATCAAGGAGTTTTGCTCCTTAATGCAACACTTACTGTAGAAGCTGGAAAGGCCGGTAGCCATCAGAAAAAAGGTTGGGAACAATTCACCGATCATGTGATTAAAACTCTTGCAGAGGAACGTGAGAAGCTGGTTTTTATGCTTTGGGGAAGTTTTGCCAAAAGCAAGCTCAAATTTATCAATGAGAAAAAGCACTTTGTGCTCACTTCGGGACATCCATCACCATTAAGTGCCAATCGCGGCTACTGGTTTGACAACAAGCATTTCTCCAGATGCAACCGCTATTTGCAGGAGCAAGGGAAGAAGCCCATTGATTGGTAATCTATTCTTCCTCGTCAGGAAACGGTAGATCGTATAATAAATCTTCCAGTCTTATAGGCTCTTTTGATATGCCTACATTCATAAATTGTTCACTGATCTTTGCAACTGTCTTAGCGTTCAATTGCTGGTCGGTAAACTCTGTTCTCAAAAGCCATTGTTGTACGTCACCAACCTGTAGATCGTAATGTGAAGCAATGGTTCGGTCAATGCTTGGAATCTCTTTAAAATCAGCAGAATACTTATTAATAATTTGTAGCATTTTGATCAGTGCTTCCTGCTTTTCTGCAATGCATTGATCTGTTGCTGCAATGACAAAACTGGGCCATGGCGTTGCGATGGTTTCCAATCGTTTGAAAATTCCTTGATCTACATATGGCTGCGTCATATATCGTTCCCAAAGAAACAATTGCGCCTGTCCTGCACTCAAGGATTTTACGGCGCCATCGAGCGTGTTGACCAGGTCAAATTTTAATTCTTCAGGATTCCAATCGTGTCGCTTGGCAAGTAGAAAACTCATCAAATGCGAGCCACTGCCGTAACGACTTATGGCGATGACTGGATCGTGCAGTTGTGCAGTATCCTCTGCGATGAGGTTTGCAGGTGCATGAACACCCCATAACAAAGGTGATTTCACATACACCTGAAGGATTTTGGACGGATTTCCAGCGGTAATATCCTTGATAATTCCATCTGTCAAAATACAGGCGACATCAAGCTCGCCATCACGCAGCGCTTGGCACATTCTACCACTACCTTCTGGTATGTCCTGCCAGTTTAATTCTATGCTCGCTTTCGCGAAAGCGTCATCCTCAATAGCAAGGTGCCACGGTAAATTGAAATGTTCTGGAACGCCACCTATATTGATCGTTGTCATATTTATGCCTGGTGTTTGTTTTTTAAGTATTTATAAACCTCTTCTTGAGAGCGAATGATGTTATTCTCATCCGTCTCTACAAAAGGATTGTCTTCTTCAGGCGTGTGTATGCGTGCCTTGACGTTATCATTGAGTTGGATTTCAAGAATCTCGTCCAGCTCCTTGAAAATATCGTCGTCGTAAATAGGAGCGAGGACCTCTATGCGACGATCTAGATTACGGGACATCCAGTCTGCACTGCCCATAAACATGAGCGGCTCACCGTTATTGTGAAACTTATAAATCCTGCCGTGCTCCAGGTATCGATCTACAATCGAGGTCATATAAATGTTCTCACTTATTTGATCCAATTGTGGGATCAGACTCGAGAAACCACGCACGATCAATCTAATTTGAACTCCAGCTTGACTGGCTTTATAGAGTAAATTGATCATTCCAGGATCTTCCAGCTGATTCATTTTTGCAGTGATTTTGGCTGGTTTTCCTGCTTTAGCCGCATCGATTTCCTTACGAATCAAATCTTCAAAAGTTCTTCTTGTGGTAAACGGAGAAATGAGTAAGTGTTTGGCTCTGGGAATAATCAATTTGCCTTCCAATACCTTGAAAACGCGCGATAGATCTTTGGTGACCTGTTTGTTTGCGGTAAACAAGCCATGGTCGCAGTAGATCTTTGAGGTTTTGGCGTTGAAATTTCCTGTACCTATGTAAGCGTATCTTTTCAGTTTATTTTTCTCACGGCGCAGTACGAGCAATACCTTGCTATGGACCTTAATACGCGGATAACTGTAGATGACCTGAGCGCCATGTTCCTCAAAAATACGACCCCATTTGATGTTGTTTTCCTCATCAAATCTTGCTTTGGCTTCTACAAAAACGGTCACTTTTTTTCCATTTTTAAGGGCCGTTAACAGTGAATCTGTTAGATCACTTTCATCTGCTACGCGATACAAGCTTATTTTGATTTCTTCTACTTGATCGTCTGTGGAGCTTTGATCAATGAATTTTTGAACATAGTCAAAGGACATGAACGGAAAGTGAACCAATTGATCCTTTTCCTTAATGACATCAAAATAATTTTTACCGTGCAGTCCTGAATGTTCGATAACCTTCATTTCTGGCGCATGTAACTCTGGATTGTTGGTAGGATCTGGAAAACCAAAGAAATCATCAAAATTGTGATAGGCGCCACCAGCTACCATATCGATTTTGCCTAATCCCAGGCTTTTTCTAATATTCTTCCGCACCTCTTTAGGCATGGCCTCGTCGTAGAGAAATCGGGTAGGTTGACCATCTGTACGTTGAGCGAGAGATTCGTAAATCTTGTCTGCCAGTTCGCCTTCAAGTTCTTGATCCAGATACAATTCTGCATCTCTAGACAACTTGACCGAATAGCAACCTGTAATGGTTTCCTTTTCGAATAGATGTGGAAGCTTTAACTTGATAATATCATCCAGAAAACAGATGTAAAATTTTCCATCTTCTTGAGCGATCTCAACAAACCGCTGATCTTCATTTGATGGAACCTTGACAATACCGTATTTAGATTCATCCTCAAATGTTACGAGCAGATAGATATGCTGATTCTCAAGGAAAATATCGCTGTGCTTGCTGGCTTCCACTAATTCTGAATGGACCAGGCTCTTTAAATTCTCTTCAAAATAGTGAAGCGCTTCTTTTTTAAATTTATCCTGCAGCTCATCTTTTTTGAGAAGAATGATGTTGTGGTTGGCCAAATCAGGGACAATTTGGTCAAAGAAGATATCTCCTAACCATTGCTGTTGCTCATGGACTTTTTGCAGTAATTGCTTTACAAACTTGGATGGCCGTAGTGCTAGTTTTTTGCGTAAGCTCTTATCAACCCTTTTAAGCTGCCTTAGTTGTGAAACCCGAACTCTAAAATACTCATCGAGATTAGAAGAAAAAATCGCAATGAACTTCAAACGTTCATATAGCGGATTGCTAGTATCTGCAGCTTCTTGCAGCACCCGATCATTGAAGCTAAGCCAATTGATATCTCTGTGCTGATAAGGATAATCCTTTAGTTTTTCCACGAGCGTTTTATATGAACTCAAATTTCTAAATACTTAATATGCGATCTAACGTAAACTGAATCAACTTATCAACCGTCTTGTTGGGCGTTTTGGAAAAATCACCTGTGGCTCTATTGGCAAGAACCGCATTCAAAGAAACTGCTCTATGTCCCAGCAATGCTGCCATGGCATATATACCAGAAGTTTCCATTTCTAGATTGGTAATTTGGTGACCGTTAAATGAAAAATTGGAGATGAGTTGCTTTAATTCCTTATTGGATGGTGCCAACCTTAATCTACGGGACTGTGGACCGTAAAAACCAACATTGGTAATCGTGGTACCGTTTAACATTTCAATCGTCTGAAAGTGTTTTGCAAGCTCCCTATTACACTGGACAATATACGGTGTAGCCATATCATCAGATAACTTAAGTTCTTTGATAAGTGCATCTGCAAATTCTTTATCCTCAATATCATTGTCATACCAGTGCAGTAAACTGTCAAAGCCTATACCGCGCTGGGAAAGAAGAAATGAATCTATAGGAATATTGGGCTGTACGGCTCCTGTCGTACCTATACGTATGATGTCAAGAGAAGTGAGGTTCTCCTTGATCTGTCGAGTTTCAAAGTCAATATTGACCAATGCATCCAATTCATTAAACACGATATCAATATTGTCTGTTCCTATTCCTGTAGAAATAACACTGACAGGTTTACCTTTATAAGTTCCGGTATGTGTATGAAATTCTCTTTTGGCTACTTTATGCTCAATGAAATCAAAATACTTGGAGACTTCAGGAACACGTTCTGGATCACCAACGGTGATGATGGTATGGGCAAGTTGATCAGGTCTTAAATTCAAATGATAAATGCTACCATCCTTATTGAGGATCAACTCAGAATCCGAAAAGGTTGTCTTATCCATTGATCGCGATAGCTGAAATTTCTACATTCACATACTTTGGCAAGTTTGCTACTTCTACTGTTTCCCTTGCTGGTGCGGTGGCTTCATCAAAGTAGCTACCATAAACCTTATTCACTGTAGCAAAGTTTTTCATGTCGCTTAAAAAAATACTGGTCTTGACCACGTGATCAAAACTCATCCCAGCAGCTTTAAGTACTTCTTGTAGGTTTTTCATCACTAAATGAGTTTCCTTTTCAAGATCACTGGTATCAAGATTTCCAGTAGATGGATCAATGGCAATCTGGCCGCTCGTATATAATGTATGTTGATGCAATCCTCTCCATAAAACCGCTTGATTGTACGGTCCTATGGGATTGGGCGCTGTCTTAGTGTATATAATTTCCTTCATGTCGATAAATATAATGGTTTATGATAGAGCAAAAAAAAACGCACCATTTTCAGGCGCGTTTTTACAATAGATTTAGCTTTTCAGGCTATTGATCGGCTTCCATGAGTTCCATCTCAAAGATGATGTTCGAGTTAGGTGGTATAGGACCGTTTCCAGCCTCACCATAGGCAAACTCTGCAGGAATAAAGGCTACGATTTTGTCACCATAATTCATGGATAATAATGCATCTCTAAAACCAGGAATCGCTGCCGCTTGCTTGCTGTACTGCACTGGAATAGCTCTGTACATATTAGCTCTTTCCTTATTAGGGTTGACCGCATCAAATTCTTGAGCCGTTTCAATACTGCTACTGTCAAAGAGGTTACCGTTTTCTAAAAATCCAGAATATTCCAATAAAACTCTAGTTCCTTCTTCTGGCTTACCGCCATTGCCTTTCTCGATAGAATAAACCATCACGCTGCTGTTGGGCAACTTACTGGCCTTAGCTTTCATCTCTGCAAATTCATTTGCTTTTGCCTCACGCTTTGCTGGTGCTGCCGCGCGACGGTCTTCTGCTAGTTTTTGTGCGGCGATACGCTCTTGTTCTGCAAGTTCCTGACCTTCTTTGAAAGTCTTTACGGCATCCCATTTTTTGGCTTCTTTACCTTTTCTAATGATTCTTACTTTTTTCATTATAACGCTATCCACTGGACGATTGTCTCTAGGATTAGTCGCTACCGTCGATATGGAGTCGATCACGGCAAGTCCTTCTATGACTTTACCAAAAACGTTATAACCACCATCCAGATTTGCATTGGGCTCGTCCATGATAAAAAACTGGCTACCATTAGTACCAGGTCCAGCATTTGCCATGGAAAGAATTCCTTTTTCATCGTGCTTTAAAGTATCGACGATTTCTTGAGCAAATTGGTAACCTGTTTGACCAGAACCTGTACCGGTATAGTCACCACCTTGGATCATGAAACTATCAATGACCCTATGGAAGATCAATCCATCATAGAAAGGCTTTCCTTTAAGACTGTCCAGTACGTACTCGTGATTACCTTCGGTAAGTGCGACAAAGTTTGCCACTGTAGTAGGTGCAGCTTCATAATAAAGCTCTGCCAGCATGGTTCCCTTTGTAGTCTGGAATTCTGCATAGATGCCGTCCTCCATGTCTGGATACTCGTTTTTACAGGACGCTGCAGTTAATATGATGGCTAGAATAAGTAGTAAGCCGTGAATTTTCTTCATTTTCAAAAATTTAATTAGAATTATAGGGTTTGTGGTTGAGTTCGCTTTCGCGAAAGCGAAACAAATTTAATATTAATTACTCTTATCAATCTCCAGCAATTTAACCGTGCTTTTGATAGGTGTATGCAAGCCTATCCTTTTTTCATCGCCATAGAAACCATAGGCCGTGTACGACGGGAAATAAAAGACGACTTCATCATTTTCCTGCATCAATTTGAGACCTTCACGCAGGCCTTTGAAGATGCCGTATTCCTGTTCCAGACTTTTAGTGACTGGTGAGAGTTCTTCCTTACTATAAATGGTCTCGCCGTCAATAGTCTCGATGTTGTATTCAAAAGTCACGCGATCGCCAAATTCTGGACGGTCACCAGCAATGCTGTCCTGGACAATAAAACGGTAATAAAATCCATTGGAAGATCTCAGAAATTCAGTAGAATCTGCCTTGATTAGTTTTTCTATATAGGCTTCTTCGGCAGCGTTTCTTTGTTTGTTTAGTTCGATAGAGAAATCAGTCCTGGTGCTGGTTTTACGCTCGATGGGCTCACGCGCCTCCAGGTTTTTGCAACTGATCAACAACCCGACAAGTAGCGTCAGTACGAGACTATATTTGAGTATCCTGTAGGGCTTTTTCATAGTCGCGCAATATAAGGATTAATTTGTCTTTAGTTTCTTGCATACTTAGTTCTGACCTGCCGCCAGCCGCATTCTTGTGGCCACCACCATTCCAGTGTTTTCGGGCCATTTCATTCACGTCAAAATCACCTTTGGACCTTAGGGAAGTCTTGATGATGCTCTCATCCTTTTTCTCGATAAAGATCTGTGCAAATACCACGTCGTCCAGACTCAAGGCATAATTGACAAAGCCTTCAGTATCGCCTTTTTGGAAATTGTTGTCGTCCAGCTCTTGTTGTGTCAAGGTGATAAAGGCAGTTCTATATTGGGGTAGAACGGTGAGATTGTTTAGTGCCACACCCAACAATTTCATTCTTGATGGTGTGTTCACGTCATAGATTTTGCGGTTGATGGCCTCGCTATCGGCACCTTTATCTACCAGGTTAGCTGCAACGCGCAGCGTGGTAGAAGTTGTGGATCTATATTTGAAACTGCCCGTATCTGTTAAAATACCGGTATACAGACTTGTGGCCATGGCAGCATCGATTTGATTCAAGGCATCCATCTTATCTAAAAAGTGATACATCATCTCACATGTACTGCTCATGCTGGTGTCGCTATACATATAGGTAGCAAAATCATCAGGCTGCTGGTGATGATCAATCATCACAAAGGTCGCATTAGACTGTGATAGTGGTGATTCCATATCGCCGGTTCTATGCAAGGCATTGTGATCCAAGATAAAAATGAAATCTGCCGCTGCGATAAGCGCGTCAGATTCAGATCTGCTCTGCTCATAGTTCAAAATCTTATCGCTATGCGTCAACCACGACAGAAAGGATGGGAAATCGTTGGGCGAAATCATACTTACCTCATGATTCTGTTTAATGAGAAAACTATAAAGCGCGGTAATGGAACCAACAGCATCACCGTCCGGACTTTTATGAGGTACGATGACAATTTTCTGTGGCGTTGATAATTCAGCCTTCAGTTTTTGGATTTCTTCTTTTTGCATAAGGCTGCAAAAATAGGATTTCTAGGCATTTGACGATGGTAGATAAGCAGATATGTGTGAAGTACCTATGGCAAAAAAGCTTAAATACATTGTTTAAAGCCTTTTATATGACGTACTTTTGCACCGCAATTTTAAAAATGAAAAATGGCAACGAATAGAACATTTACAATGATCAAACCTGATGCTGTCGAGGATGGACACATAGGTGCTATACTAGAAAAAATAACAAGCAGTGGTTTTAAGATCGCCGCTTTGAAATTGACACAGATGACTGTGGCAGATGCTGAAGAATTTTATGCCATTCACAGTGAGCGTCCATTCTTTGGCGAATTGGTAGAATTCATGTCTCGTGGTCCTATCGTGGCAGCAGTATTGGAGAAAGAAAATGCCGTAGCAGATTTCCGTACCTTGATAGGTGCGACCAACCCATCTGAGGCTGCTGATGGAACCATAAGAAAATTATTTGCCAAAAGTGTAGGCGAGAATGCCGTACACGGTA